>NZ_LBIY01000089.1:0-244390 GCF_028128625.1 Bradyrhizobium sp. CCBAU 45389
CGGTCTCGGGCCGCGGCGTCGGCATGGACGTGGTGCGCACCAATATCGACCAGATCGGCGGCACCATCGACATCAAGAGCGTCGCCGGTGAAGGCTCCTCGGTCACCATCAAGATCCCGCTGACGCTGGCCATCGTCTCCGCCCTGATCGTGGAGGCCGCCGGCGACCGCTTTGCGATTCCGCAGCTCTCGGTGGTCGAGCTGGTCCGCGCCCGCGCCAACAGCGAGCACCGCATCGAGCGCATCAAGGACACCGCGGTTCTGCGCCTGCGCAACAAGCTGCTGCCGCTGATCCACCTGAAGAAGCTCTTGAAGATCGACGATGGCGCCGCCTCCGATCCCGAGAACGGCTTCATCGTGGTGACCCAGGTCGGCAGCCAGACCTTCGGCATCGTCGTCGACGGCGTGTTCCATACGGAAGAGATCGTCGTGAAGCCGATGTCGACCAAACTGCGTCACATCGACATGTTCTCCGGCAACACCATTTTGGGCGATGGCGCCGTGATCATGATCATCGACCCCAACGGCATTGCCAAGGCGCTCGGCGCCGCCGGCTCCTCGGCCCATGACATGGGCGACGAGAATGGCGCGCACCACATCGGCTCGGGCGAGCAGACCACCTCGCTGCTGGTGTTCCGCGCCGGCTCGTCGCAGCCCAAGGCGGTCCCGCTTGGCCTCGTCACGCGCCTGGAAGAGCTGCCCGCCGACAAGATCGAGTTCTCGAACGGCCGCTACATGGTGCAGTACCGCGAGCAGCTGATGCCGCTGGTGGCCATGGAAGGCGTCACCATTGCCGGCCAAGGCGCCCAGCCGATCCTGGTGTTCGCCGATGACGGCCGCTCCATGGGCCTCGTCGTCGACGAGATCATCGACATCGTCGAGGAGCGCCTCAACATCGAGGTCGGCGGCTCCAGCCAGGGCATCCTGGGCTCGGCCGTGATCAAGGGCCAGGCCACCGAGGTGATCGACGTCGGCCACTTCCTGCCGATGGCGTTCGCCGACTGGTTCACCCGCAAGGAGATGAAGCCGTCGATGCACTCGCAGTCGGTGCTGCTGGTCGACGACAGCGCGTTCTTCCGCAACATGCTGGCGCCGGTGCTGAAGGCGGCCGGCTACCGCGTCCGCACCGCGCCGACCGCGCAGGAGGGCTTAGCTGCGCTGCGCGCCCAGAGCTTCGACGTGATCCTGACCGACATCGAGATGCCCGACATGAACGGGTTCGAGTTCGCCGAGACCATCCGCTCCGACAACAACCTCGCCGCGACGCCGATCATCGGCCTCTCGGCGCTGGTGTCGCCGGCGGCGATCGAGCGCGGCCGTCAGGCCGGCTTCCACGATTATGTCGCCAAGTTCGACCGTCCCGGTCTGATCGCGGCGCTGAAGGAGCAGACCGCGGGCGCCGCCAGCGCTTCCGAGCTGAGCCGGGCGGCGGCGTAAGCAGGACAGGGATCAGGAGATACGCTTATGACCAAGAAGACCCAGTCCAGCGAAGGCGCCATGGTCGAGTACGTCACCGCGATGATCGGCGGCCAGCTGTTCGGCCTGCCGATCTCCCGCGTCCAGGACGTGTTCATGCCCGAGCGCGTCACCCGCGTGCCGCTGTCTTCCCGCGAGATCGCGGGTGTTTTGAACCTGCGCGGCCGCATCGTCACCGTGGTCGACATGCGCGCCCGTCTCGGCCTGCCCAGGGCCGAGGACGGCAAGACCCCGATGGCGGTCGGTGTCGATTTGCGCGGTGAATCCTATGGCCTGCTGATCGACCAGATCGGCGAGGTGCTGCGCCTGCCCGAGGCCGGCATGGAAGAGAACCCCGTCAACCTCGATCCCCGCATGGCCAAGCTCGCCGGCGGTGTCCACCGCCTCGACGGCCAGCTCATGGTCGTGCTCGACGTCGATCGCGTCCTCGAGCTCGCGCCGGAGATGATGGCGGCTTGATACGGCGGCATTGCCGCCGACGTGCCAGTAATTGGAAGTGTCCCCGTAAGGGGACAGGAAGCAGAGGTTCACATGCGAACTTGTCTCGTCGTTGATGATTCCAGCGTCATCCGCAAGGTTGCGCGCCGGATCCTGGAGGGCCTCGACTTCCAGATCCTCGAAGCCGAGGACGGTGAGAAGGCGCTGGAGGCCTGCAAGCGCGGCCTGCCTGACGCGGTGCTGCTCGACTGGAACATGCCGGTCATGGACGGCTACGAGTTCCTCGGCCATCTCCGCCGCATGCCCGGCGGCGACCAGCCCAAGGTGGTGTTCTGCACCACCGAGAACGACGTCGCGCACATCGCACGCGCGCTGCATGCCGGTGCCAACGAGTACATCATGAAGCCGTTCGACAAGGACATCGTGACGGCGAAGTTCCAGGAAGTCGGACTTATCTGAGCGAACGCCCGGAGGCTGAACGGATCCTTCGGCGATTGTTTTCAACTGAACCGTTTCAGTCTGAGTTGGTGAGTAATGAGTGTTGCGTTCGCAGGTAATTCGACCACGGGCACGTCGCGCGAAGCCGGGCCGCTGCGGGTGATGATCGTTGACGACTCCGTCGTCATCCGCGGTCTGATCTCGCGCTGGATCGGCGCCGAGCACGACATGGAGGTCGCTGCTTCCTTGCGCACCGGGCTCGAGGCGGTCAACCAGCTCGAACGCATCAATCCCGATGTCGCCGTGCTCGACATCGAAATGCCCGAGCTCGACGGCATCTCGGCGCTGCCGAAATTGCTGGCGAAGAAGCGCGACCTCGTCATCATCATGGCCTCGACCCTGACCCGCCGCAACGCGGAGATCAGCTTCAAGGCGCTGTCGCTCGGCGCGGCCGACTACATTCCGAAGCCGGAATCGACGCGCGAGGCGTCCGCCGCCGACACCTTCCATCACGACCTGATCCAGAAGATCCGCCATCTCGGTGCGCGGCTGCGCCGCAAGCCCGCCGTTGCGAGCCCGCCGCTCGCGCCGGCGAGCCCGGCCCCGACCGTACGTGCACCAGCCATCGCGCGGCCGGCTGCGCCCGCACCGGCTCCGGCCTTGCATGCCCCGTCGTCGGGCGCGCTGTCGACGCGTCCGTTCTCGACCCAGGCACCGAAGGTGCTGCTGATCGGCTCCTCGACCGGCGGCCCGCAGGCGCTGATGGCGCTCGTCACCGAGCTCGGACCTATCATCGACCGCTTCCCGGTGCTGATCACCCAGCACATGCCGCCGACCTTCACCACCATTCTTGCCGAGCATCTGGCGCGTTCGAGCCGCCGCCCGGCCGCCGAGGCGGTCGACGGCGAGCCGGTGAAGCCGGGACGCATCTATCTTGCGCCCGGCGGCAAGCACATGCGCCTCGCGCGCAGCGGCGTAGACACGGTGATAGCGCTCGACGACGGCCCCGCCGTCAATTTCTGCAAGCCTGCGGTCGATCCGCTCTTCACCTCCGCCATCGACATCTGGCATGGCGCCATCCTCTCGGTGATCCTGACTGGCATGGGCTCGGACGGCATGCGCGGCGGCAAGGATATCGTTGCGGCCGGCGGCAGCGTGATCGCGCAGGACGAAGCCTCCAGCGTGGTCTGGGGCATGCCGGGCGCGGCCGCCAATGCCGGCATCTGCGCGGCGATCCTGCCGCTCAACCAGATCGGCGCGAAGGTCAACCGCCTGTTCGCGGGAGACCGCTCGTGACGCCGACGGACTACGATTATCTGCGCAAGTTCCTGAAGGAGCGCTCCGGCCTCGATCTCTCGCCCGATAAGCAATATCTGGTCGAGAGCCGGCTGCTGCCGCTCGCCCGCAAGGCGAGTCTTCCGGGCATTCCCGACCTGGTGCTGAAGATCAGGAACGGCGACGGCCGGCTTGCGACCGACGTGGTCGAAGCCATGACCACCAACGAGACCTTCTTCTATCGCGACAAGATCCCGTTCGACCATTTACGCGACACCATCCTGCCGGGCCTGATCCGGGCACGCGCGGCGCGCAAGAGCTTGCGCATCTGGTCGGCGGCCTCGTCGACCGGGCAGGAGCCCTATTCGATCGCGATGTGCGTGAAGGAGATGGGCTCGGCTCTCGCCGGCTGGCGCATCGAGATCGTCGCCACCGATCTGTCGCAGGAGGTGCTGGAAAAATCCAAGGCCGGCATCTACAGCCAGTTCGAGGTGCAGCGCGGCCTGCCGATCCAGCATTTGATGAAATACTTCACGCAAGTCGGCGAGCTCTGGCAGCTCAACGCCGACATTCGCGCCATGGTGCAGTTCCGCCAGCTCAACCTGTTGCAGGACTTCTCCCATCTCGGCACGTTCGACGTGATCTTCTGCCGCAACGTGCTGATCTATTTCGATCAGGACACCAAGGCGGTGATCTTCGAGCGCATGGCGAAGGCGATGGAGGCCGACGGCACCCTGCTGCTCGGGGCTGCCGAATCCGTCGTCGGCATCACCGACGTGTTCCGTCCGATCACCGAGCGGCGCGGCCTCTATCAGCTCAATCCCGCGCGCTCCGGCCGGGCGATGGGCGGACTGATGCCGCAGCCGCTGAAGGTCGCCGCGGCGAGGTGAATTCTCTCTGTCATTCCGGGCTCGCTCGCTTCGCGAGCGCCCCGGAATGAGGAGAAGATCTCACAAAATCGCATGCGGCAGAAACCGCGAGCCGTTACCCGTGATCGGGCTCTCGTCCTCGCGGATCGACAGGCCGCACGGCTCGTGGTTCACGAGCCAGCTTCCGATCACCGGATAGAAGCCGGAAAAGTTAGGCAGCGGTGACAGCGCCTGCCGCACAAAACCTTCAGCGCCGTAGGGGCCGGCCTGCTCGTCGAGCGGCATGCCGCCCGACACCAGCGTGACATTGGCGCCTTCGCGCGACAGCAGCGGCTTGCGTACATACGACGTTCCGAGCTCCGCCGCCCGCGCGTCATCCTCGAAGAAGGCCGGCAGCAGGTTGGGATGGTTCGGAAACATCTCCCAGAGCAGCGGCAGAATGCCCTTGTTGGAGAGCACAGCCTTCCATGGCGGCTCGATCCAGCGCGTCGGGGCCTCTTTCAGCCTTGTGCCGAAGGCGTCCTGGAACATCCATTCCCAGGGATAGAGCTTGAAGGCGAGCGCGATGTCGGCCTCGTCGAGATCGACGAAGCCGCCGTCCTCGTCGCGCCAGCCGACTTGTTCGATGTCGAGCAGCGTGGTCGAGAGTCCGGCCTGGCGCGCCGTGTCTTCGAGATAGGCGAGCGTGCCGGCGTCCTCGTCATTGCCGGTGGTGCCGGCGAGATGCAGGTGACGGCCGGCGGCGATCGTCTTCCATGCCTCGATCAGGCGCTCGTGGATCGAGTTGAACTGATCGGCGCGCGACGGAATGATGCGGCGTTCGATCGCCTGTTCGAGCCAGGTCCATTGGAACACGGCGGCCTCGAAGATCGAGGTCGGCGTATCCGCGTTGTATTCGAGCAGCTTTGCCGGCGACTTGCCGTCGAACATCAGGTCGAGCCGGCCATAGAGGCTGCGGTCGTCCCGCTCCCAGCTTTTGGCGATCAGGCTCCAGAACGCTTCCGGAATCTTCAGCCGTCGCAGATGCCGCTCGTCGCCGATCACGCGGCCGGCAAGCTCCAGGCACATCGCGTCGATCTCGCCGGTCGGCGTCTCGATGCCGCGCTCGATCTCGTCGAGCGTGAAGCCGTAATAGGCGCGCTCGTCCCAATAGCGGTCGCCGCCATTGGTGTGGAAGACGAAGCCGCATTGCGCTGCGGTCTCCCGCCAGTCGTCGCGCTCGAGACAGGTGATGCGCTGCATGGTCAACCGCCGCCCGAGAAGCCGTGCCCGAACGCGCCGAAGCCGCCGCGGCTCACGCTGCTGTGGCCGGAATCGGATGACGTGCTCGACGAGGAATGGCTGGAGGAATCGCTGCTGAAGAAGCTCGATCGCGACGATGAGCCCGAGCCGCCGCTGCCGCCTGAGGAACTGCTCCTGCTGGTGCACGCGGTGCTCGTCTGCACCGCTGGATCCGTCCCGGGAGGAGGGGGCTCGCAGCTCTGCCGCGGCATCAGCGTGTAGGCGGTGGTGCCGACCGCGATCGTGCCCATCACGAGGAGAGCGACGTGACCGGAGCGCTTCACCGGCGGTCGGGAAGGCGGCGGCTCGGGAGGTGGCCGGCGCTTGCCGAACTGCTTGCTGGAGGGTTTGTCGGCCATCTCAGTAGATCATGCAGGCTGCGTTGAGGAGGCCGGCGGCGAGCGAGGACAGGCCGAGCCAGATGGCGGGCGCAAGCTCGCCGGCGGCGATCCGCGCCGACAGGTTCGGCACCGGCACCTTGACGAGGAAGAACACGATGACCTGCACGACCAGCGCGATCGTCGCCCAGATCAGGCAGTCCAGCACATTGGCCGAATGGGCGATCGCGCTCACCAGCGGTGCGACGAAGCCGAGCAGGCTGAGGCCGAGCGCGATCGCGGCGGCCGGCTCGTCGTCGCGGATCAGCTGGAACTCGTTGTAGGGGGTGATGCGGGTATAGACGAACAGATACGCCACGATCGCGATCAGGCCGGTGCAGAAATAGACCAGGAAGGCGGGCAGGCCGGCGAGTGATTGCAGGATCATCGTTCCCCCATCGTGCAGCGACCATTCGTCGGCGGGAGAAGCATAGCGGTTCAACGGCAGGACCGCGATGAGGCCGCGTAGGTGTCCTTAAAAAACGAAAACCCCGCCATTTGCGGCGGGGTCCAGGCTGGGAGGAGCAAGCCCGGGGGCTTGCGACGTAACCCTGAGATCAGGCGGGAATGCGCTCTTCGTGCTCGTGCGGCTCGCGCAGCACGTAGCCGCGGCCCCACACGGTCTCGATGAAGTTGCGGCCTTCGGAGGCGTTGGCGAGCTTCTTGCGGAGCTTGCAGATGAAGACGTCGATGATCTTCAGCTCCGGCTCGTCCATGCCGCCATAGAGGTGGTTCAGGAACATTTCCTTGGTGAGGGTCGTGCCCTTGCGGAGCGAGAGCAGCTCCAGCATCTGGTATTCCTTGCCGGTCAGATGCACGCGCTGGCCGCCGACTTCCACCGTCTTGGTGTCGAGGTTGACGACGAGGTCGCCGGTCTGGATGACCGACTGGGCATGGCCCTTGGAGCGGCGCACGATCGCGTGGATGCGGGCCACCAGCTCGTCCTTGTGGAAGGGCTTGGTCATGTAGTCGTCGGCGCCGACGCCGAGACCCTTGACCTTGTCCTCGATGCCGGCGAGGCCGGAGAGGATCAGAATCGGTGTCTTGATCTTGGAGACCCGGAGCTGCTTGAGCACGTCGTAGCCGGACATGTCGGGCAGGTTGAGGTCGAGGAGAATAATGTCGTAATCGTAAAGTTTACCGAGATCGACGCCTTCTTCCCCCAAATCGGTCGTGTAGACGTTGAAGCTCTCAGACTTCAGCATCAGCTCGATCGACTGCGCGACGGCGCTGTCATCTTCAATCAGCAAAACGCGCATGCCAGTTCCCCATAGTCGCCGCTCCTGGGCGTCAGGTCGGCCGCATTCGCGGCACTCAACAAAACGCCTTTGAACAACTGATTCGGATCCTGACAACAGATGGTTAACAAACTCTGATTCTGGAACGCAAGTCCCCCCGGTGCAATTTTTGTCGAATCGCCCTAAGGTCTTGCGCTGGAAGCAGCTTTCGTTACCCCGATCCGTTCAAGCTCCACTTTAAGAGACGGGCCTAACCGACTCCCGCGACTCAGCCTTCTTCTGAAGGGGAGGCGCGCTCAGTCACAAAGACAGTGACGCAATGATTAATGATGCGGGTAAACACGAAGTTAAGCGCCGTTCAGAAATATGGCGAAACTTAAGAGTTTCACCGTGAAGGCCCGGAGCACGACGGCAATCACCCTCATGAAAGCCCTCTTATGAAGGCGGCCCCCTTATGAAGGCTCTTGTATGAAGGCTCTTGCCGAACAGATCGGCGACATCGACGGCGTCAACATCTATGGCCGCGTGGTCGGCGTGCGCGGCCTGATGGTCGAGGTGGCAGGACCCATCCATGCGATGTCGGTCGGCGCGCGGCTCGTGATCGAAACCGGCGCCAACCGTTCCATCCCCTGCGAGGTGATCGGCTTCTCCGGCAACAACGCCGTCGTGATGCCGTTCGCCGGGCTCGATGGCGTGCGCCGCGGCTGCAAGGCGGTCATCGCCAATGCGGCCAACCAGGTGCGGCCCTGTGCGGCCTGGCTTGGCCGCGTCGTCAATGCGCTGGGCGAGCCGATCGACGGCAAGGGGCCGCTGCCGCAGGGCTCCTCGCCGATGCCGTTCCGCAATACGCCGCCGCCGGCGCATTCGCGCAAGCGTGTCGGCGCGCCGCTCGATCTCGGCGTACGCGCGATGAACACCTTTCTCACCTGCTGCCGCGGCCAGCGCATGGGCATTTTCGCGGGCTCCGGCGTCGGCAAATCGGTGCTGCTGTCGATGCTCGCGCGCAACGTCGATGCCGCCGTCAGCGTCATCGGGCTGATCGGCGAACGCGGCCGCGAGGTGCAGGAATTCCTGCAGGACGATCTCGGCGAGGAGGGGCTCGCGCGTTCCGTCGTCGTGGTCGCAACCTCCGACGAGCCGGCACTGATGCGCCGTCAGGCGGCGTATTTGACGCTCGCGGTCGCCGAATATTTCCGCGACGAGGACCAGGACGTGCTCTGCCTGATGGACTCGGTGACGCGCTTTGCCATGGCCCAGCGCGAGATCGGCCTGTCCGCCGGCGAGCCGCCGACCGCCAAGGGCTATACGCCGACCGTCTTCACCGAGCTGCCGAAGCTCCTGGAGCGGGCCGGGCCTGGCCTCGGCGAGGGCGCAATCACCGCGATCTTCACGGTGCTGGTCGACGGCGACGACCACAACGAGCCGATCGCGGACGCCGTCCGCGGCATCCTCGACGGCCATATCGTGATGCAGCGCTCGATCGCCGAGCGCGGCCGCTACCCCGCCATCAACATCCTCAAATCCGTCTCCCGAACCATGCCGAAATCGGCCGACCCGCAGTTCTGGCCGACCATCCAGAAGGCGCGGGCGGTGATGGCGACCTATGCCGACATGGAGGAGTTGATCCGGCTCGGCGCCTACCGGGCCGGCTCCAGCCCCGAGGTCGACGAGGCGATCCGGCTGCACGAGCCGCTGGAGGCGTTCCTGCGGCAGCGCAAGGACGAAAATGCCTCACTGGCGGACGGCTATCGGCAGTTGGCGCAAATCCTCGGCAATTTGGAAACGGAACGCTAACTTTGTCAGTTCATCATCCGATCCCACAGAGTAGCAGAGCCGGTCTTGGCCCCAATTGGGCCTGTGGGGAGACCGGTGCCGTCCCAATGTGTGTATGTCTTGCAGCTAGGGGACTTCTGGGGAGTACGAGTCGATGAAGTCACGTGATACCCTCATCCGCCTGAAGAAGTTCCAGGTCGACGAGAAGCGCCGCCGGGTCACCCAGATCGAGACCATGATCGCCGATTTCCAGCGGATGTCGGTCGATCTCGAACGCGAGATCCAGACCGAGCAGGAGCGTGCCGGGATCAACGATCCCTCGCACTTCGCCTATCCGACCTACGCCAAGGCCGCGATCCAGCGCCGCGAGAACCTGACCCGCTCGGCCGACGAGCTCAAGGGCCAGCTCGACGAAGCCAAGGCCGCTTTGGCCGAGGCCTTCGAGGAGCTGAAGAAGGTCGAGCTCCTCGACGAGCGCGACCAGGCCCGCGAACGCGCCGAGGAGAACGCCCGCGAACAGGCCGACCTCGACAGCATCGGCCTGATGCGCGCCCGCATCGGCGCCGTCGCCTGACGCGCTAGCCACAAACTGCCGAGAATTCGCCAAACCCGGACCCGCAAGGTCCGGGTTTTCGCATGGGCTGTCCACAGCGCCGTGCCACGCCCCTTGGTGGTCGGCTTTGCCGCGCGCTATGGTAGCGAAGTGCCGGGGCCTGCGCGGAACGCGACGGCCCACGTGTTGGGGGGCTGAATGCTGACGCCAGCAGAGCTGGTCGGGCTGATCGAGGCGGTCGCCAGGGGCGATCAGGCCGCGTTTGAGCGCCTCTACGTCGCCACCCGCGCGAAACTTTATGGCGTCGTGCTCCGTATCTTGCGTCGGCAGGATCTCGCAGAGGAGGTCATTCAGGAGGCCTACGTCAAGATCTGGAACGGCGCCGGCCAGTTCAATCCGGCGCTCTCGTCGCCGATCACGTGGATGGCGTCGATCGCGCGCAACCGTGCGATCGACATCGTCCGCAAGAAGTCGGAAGTCTCCATCGAGGAAGAGCCTCAGGCGATGGAGGTTGCCGCCGACAGTCCCGATCCGCTGGCGCGCCGGGAGATGACCGAGGAGCTGAAGCGGCTCCTGGAATGCATCGGCCGGCTCGAGCCGGACCGTCAGAAGCTCGTGCTGCTCGCCTATTACAACGGCTGGAGCCGCGAGCAATTGGCGGAGAAGTTTTCGGCGCCCGTCAACACGGTGAAGACGTGGCTGCGGCGCAGCATGCTGGATATCCGGGAGTGCCTCGGATTGTGATGGCTCGGACGACGAGGAAGGTTCTGGACTGCAATTGATGGCCTACACGGAGGACCATATCGCGCTCGCCGCGGAATATGCGCTCGGCACCCTCGACGCCGACGAGCGCGCGCAGGTCGAGACCATGATGGCGGTGGACGCAGCGTTCGCCGAAATCGTGCAGGCCTGGTCCTATCGGCTCGGCGTCCTCAACCAGATGGTCGGCACGATCGAGCCGCGTCCGATCGTGTGGGAGAACATCAGGGCCGAGCTCGCGCGGACGGACTTTGCACAGGAGTCACCCGTGCAGGCCGAAGCCACGCCGCCTCCCGCGCCAGCGCTGGAATCGTCCCCGTTTGACGCTGTGTTGCCGCCTCCTTCGGACAGCGCGCCGCCGGCCGAGCCGCAGCCATCCGCAGCGGAGCCGCCGGAAGCGGCGCGGCCGGCTTCCGATACGCTCTCCGACGTCGCTCCGATCTTCATGCCGCAGGTCCATGCGCCCGATCCGGGCGTGGTGCATGCGCCGCCGCCAACCGTCGCCGACAACTCCAACGTGATCCGGCTCGAGGGCCGCGTGAAGCGCTGGCGCACCATCGCATCCGTCCTCAGTGCGCTCGCGGCTGCGCTGCTGGTGACGCTGTCGCTCCAGATCTTCCAGCCCGATGCGCTGCCGGGCGCGTTGCGCCCCGCACCGCGCATCCAGACGGTCGAGGTCAAGGCACCGGCTCCGCTCGCTGCGTCCGCGCAATATGTCGCGCTGCTGCAGGGCCCGGGCGGAGGCCCGGCCTTCATCCTCACCATCGACGGCGCGACGCGGAATTTCACCGTGCGCAAGGTCGGCGCGACGCCGGAGCCCGGCAAGAGTTTCGAGCTCTGGCTGATCTCCGACAAGCTGCCGCGCCCCCGCTCGCTCGGCGTGATCGGCCAAGGCGAGTTCACCGCGCGTCCGCTGCTCGCCGGCTACGATTCCGACCTCGTCAACGGCGCGACCTACGCCGTCACCGTCGAGCAGGCCGGCGGCTCGCCGAGCGGCCAGCCGACCTCGGCGCCGGTGTTTTCCGGCAAGCTGATCGAGACCGTGCCGCCGGCGCAGCCGCAGGTGCCCGCGAAGAAGTAATCGCTGCCGTAGCCCGGATGGAGCGCAAGCGTAATCCGGGGCCTTGCAATACGGAGAGACCGCCCCGGATTTCGCTGCGCTCCATCCGGGCTACAAGGTGTCGCTCCCGTCCATCCCGCCGTCGCATTTCGACAATCCCGGCCAAATCCCATCCCGGTTTGAACCTCCCCGCAATTCGCCGCGTCAAATCCCCGGAATTTGCAGTCGGCGCGGCCGATCATTGTGCCGAAGAGGGGCGAGAAATCAGATGGATGCAGCGAGAACGCCGGGCATCTTCATTCACCAATATGCAGGCCTGCCGATTGGTGCGGCCTTCGAGCATTGGCGCGACAGGGTCTTCGGCGCCTGCGGCCTCGACATCGGGCCGAGCCAGGGCGACAGCATCGATTGCCGGCTCCAGATCAGCGTGGTCGACAATATCGTGCTGGCCATTCCCGAAGGCGCCTCCGCGCAATATTCGCGCACCCAGAGCCATCTTGCCGACGGCAGCGACGATCTCGTGCTGATCGCGGCACATGCGGGCCTCGTCCGCGTCGGGCAGAACGGCCATACCGTGGAGCTCGCGCCCGCGCAGATGGTGCTCGTCGACATGGGCATCACCGGCACCGTCGGCCACAACATTGAGGATCGTTTCACGAGCATCCGCATGCCGCGCCGCGCGCTGCTCGACATCAATCCGCGCGCCGAGGACAAGCTCTCGCAAGTGCTCTCCGACGGCGCGGTCGCCGAGACCATTTTCCGCTATCATTCGCTCGCCGCCAATCACGCGCCGCATCTCGACGCCGTCGGCCAGCGCCTGACCGCGCAGCACATGGTCGATCTCGTCGGTCTCCTGCTCGGCACCGATGCCGAGCACGCAAGTCTCGCGCGCGGCCGCGGGCACGCGGCGGCCCGCCTCGACCTGATGCAGGCCGACGTAATGGCCGCGCTCGGCCGCAACGATCTGTGCCTGGCCGAAGTCGCGACGCGCTCCGGCTTAAGCCCGCGCCAGGCGCAGCGCCTGTTCGAGCAGGCCGGCACCACCTTCACCGAATTCGTGCTGGAGCAGCGCCTCTTGCTGGCGCGAAAGCAGCTCGGCGATCCCCGGGCGAGGGCGCGCAAGATCAGCGACATCGCGCATTCCTCGGGCTTCTCCGACCTGTCCTATTTCAACCGCGCCTTCCGCAAGCGTTTTGGCGCGACGCCGTCGGAACTGCGCGAGGCGTAAGGCTCGCGATTTCGTGCAGCAGCCTTGCGCCGCCGCAGTTGGTCGATCGCGACGAATGCGCTATATCTGCTCGCGCGGGCAGGCCGCAGGATCTCTTTGGAAAGTGCGAGTAGGCGGACATGGCGCGTATCGTCGTGCTCGGCGCCGGGTTTGCAGGTCTGTGGGCGGCCATCGGCGCCGCGCGCAAACGCGACGAGATCGGCGCAGCGGGCGATGACATCGAGATCCGCGTCATCGACCGCAATCCCTATCACAACATCCGCGTGCGCAATTACGAGACCGACCTCAGCGATGTTGCGCTTCCGCTTGCGCAATTGCTCGATCCGATCGGCGTCACGCACGGCCTCGGTGAGGTCGAGTCCATCGATCCGGCGCATCGTCAGATATCGCTCGTCACCAGCGGCGGCGAGGAGACGCTGAGCTATGACCGGCTCGTGCTCGCGCTCGGCAGCGAGGTGATGCGTCCCGACATTCCGGGCCTTGCCGATCATGCGTTCGACGTCGATACCTATGCCGCGGCGCTTCGCCTCGAGGATCATCTCGCCTCGCTTGGGCGCAGCGCGCCGTCGCCGGGGCGTTCGACGGTCGTGGTGGTCGGCGCCGGCTTTACCGGCATCGAGGTTGCGGCCGAAATGCCGGACAAGCTGGCGCGCGCCGGCATCACCGGCAGCCGCCGCATCATCCTGGTCGATCCCAATCCGGCCGTGGGTGCCACCATCGGTGCGCAGGCGCGTCCCGTGATCGCGACGGCGCTCACCTCGCTCGATGTCGAGACGCGGCTCGGCGCGCGCGTCGTCTCGATCGAAGCCGCCGGCATTCGCCTGAGCTCGGGCGAGTTCATCCCGACCCAGACGGTGATCTGGTGCGCGGGCATGCGTGCGAGCCGGCTGGCCGCGAGCTTTCCGGGCGCGCGCGATCGCCTCGGGCGCCTGCTGGTCGATCCCTTCATGCGCGTTGCGGATCTGCCTGGCGTGTTCGCGGCCGGCGACGTCGCCTCCAGCGTGGTCGACGGACTGCATCCGACCGTGATGTCCTGCCAGTTCGCCCGGCCCATGGGACGCTTCGCCGGCCACAACGTGGTGGCCGATCTTGTCGGTGAGCCGATGCTGCCGCTGCGGATCGACTGGTACGTCACTGTGCTCGATCTCGGCGGCTGGGGCGCGCTCTATACGGAGGGGTGGGATCGCGAGGTCCGCGCCACCGGCGCGGCCGCGAAGGCGACCAAGCAGACCATCAACCGCAAGCGCATCTATCCGCCGCTCAACGGCAGCAAGGATGAGCTGTTCGCGGCAGCGGCGCCGATCGTGCAGGCGCCGCCGCCGACCTACGGGGCGCCGCGCCGTTGAGCCGGGTCATGCGTCCATCGGCCAATCGTCGGCAAATAACCCGAAGCAGACGTCCAACGCCGCCAGCTATTGAGCTTCAACGTAGCGTATGATGCTCTGGTTCTGGACGTTCGCCACCAATTCATCCGCGCGGGACAAGAGACGACGGAGCAGGGGCGACGGATTGGCCCGATTGTATCCCAGGGCCAAATCGACCGTTGGCGTGCCGCCCTCGAGCGCTCTGGCGACGACGTTCGGTGCCAGCATGTTCTGCGCATAGAGAGGGACGAGGCTAATTCCGCCCGTGGAGGCCACGAGCGACATGGCCGATGATATGTTTTCGCCTTCGTACTTCGCCTTCAGAGTAATACCGACCCGAGATGCGTAGTTCTGGATGACCTCCTGCAAGACGGGCGACGTTCTTGCCGAACTGACATAGATCTCGCGCGCGAGATCCTGGGGACGGATCTTCTTGCGCGATGCCAGACGATGTTCGGCCGGCAACACGGCTATCAAGGGCTCCTTCGCCAACATCTTGAAGACGACGCCCTCGTTGTCTTTCTCGGGACGAAGGAAGGCTATGTCCAACTTTCCCCGCATCAATGCGAGCGCGAGTTCTGGTGAAGATTGCGTGCTGAGCGTGACTTCAACATCGGGTGCTTCCTCGCGGAGGATGCGCAGAAGCTGGGGGAGCCACATCACCTCCAACCCGACGAGAAAACCCATCGAGAGGACGGGCCTTTGCGGTTGCGCCGTCTGCCGGGCCCCCTCCGTTGCCGCCTCAACCTGCAGCAGCGCCAGCCGCGCATGATCAAGAAACACTCGTCCGGCAGCGGTCAGCGTCACGCCGCGCGCCTGGCGCTCCAATAACTGTACGCCGACTTCGGCTTCCAGATCGCGGATCTGCCGGCTCAGCGACGGCTGAGAGGTGTTCAGTCGCCGCTGGGCGGCAGTGAGCAGGCTGCCTTCTTCAGCGACGGCAACGAAATAGCGCAGGTGCCGGAGTTCCATGACCCCTCGTATATCTTCCAGGCATAGCTCGAAGCGTACAAGGTCTTGGTCAGCGGCCAAAGAGAGATTTACCGTTTCGCAGTCTGCAACCAAAAAAGGACAAAGAACAATGTCGACTCCGAAGCCCAGCATCGTCTTCTGCCATGGCCTTTGGGCCGATGGCTCCTGCTTCAGCAAAGTGATCCCCGCGCTCGAGGCCAAGGAAAGGGCTCGCTGGTGCCTTTGACTCTAAAACTCCGGCCACAAACTTTTCGATGAATGTCTAACAGCGCAGATGGAGCGACTCGATGCCCACGATCACGACGACAGACGGCGTAAAAATCTTCTACAAGGATTGGGGATCAGGTCAGCCAATCGTTTTCAGCCACGGTTGGCCGCTGACAGCGGACGACTGGGACGCCCAGATGACCTTCTTCCTTCGCCACGGCTACCGGGTGATCGCCCACGACCGGCGCGGCCACGGCCGATCCGACCAGCCCGGCACCGGCAACGACATGGACCACTGGGTTGCCGACCTCGCGGCCCTGACCGAGCATCTCAACCTGCGCGACGCGATCCACATCGGCCACTCCACAGGTGGCGGTGAGGTGGCTCGCTATGTCGCTCGCCACCAGGAGCGCGTCGCGAAGGCGGCGCTGGTCGCTTCACTGACGCCGAACATGTACCGGAGCGAGGACAACCCGTCCGGTCAACCGCCGGAGTGGTTCGAAGCGATCCGGGCAGGCGTGCTGGGCAACCGGTCGGAGTTCTACCGTTTCGTCCCTGAGAATCCGTTCTACGGCTACAACCTGGATGGGGCGAAGCCTTCGGAGGCGATCATTGCCAACTGGTGGCGCCAGGGCATGGCCGGCGGTGCCCTCGCTCATTACGCAACCGTCGACTCCTGGCTTGAAGATTACACCGCAGACCTCAAGAAGATCACCGTGCCGGTGCTGGTAATGCATGGCGAGGCTGATCAAGTCGTCCCGTTCGCAAGTTCAGTGCCGCGCGCGGTCGACCTGCTGAAGAGCGGGTCATTGAAGACTTATCCCGGCTATCCCCACGGCATGCTCACCACGCATGCGGATGTCCTCAACCCCGACCTGCTCTCGTTCATCAGGTCGTGACGACATCTCTCATCCATTATCGCCTAGGAGTTTGGGGATGTAGATTGAGGAGGGTTCGGGTTTCGTCGGGTCGGCCCAGCCACAAGCCCTCGCGGTGCCCGACGGGCAAAACACGCTAACCGTGGGGCAACTCCCGCCGGCAAAAATATTCTACTTTACCGAAATTCGGAGACGGCGTATCCATTGCGGCAACCCGGCCCAAGGAAGAGGGGCGTATCGCGATCGTCACGAACGCGGGCCGGGCGGCGGTGGACGTGGGTCACATCGGCGCGAAGGTTTTTGCAGGGCGGGCGACCGTGAGCAAAAACGTCGCGCACACGACCGGTGCGATCTGCGTACGGCAAAATCGTGTGGTCCTGGCGCCCGGGGTCTGTGCGCCAAGTCTTGTGGTGATGCGTGCGGCCCAACCGGGTCCTCGCGTCGGTCATCTGCAAGGCGACGGGGGCAATAGTGCAACGCTCCCCGGGGAGAGCACGACATAAGCCGTAAGCCCGCTGCGCAGGGAAGGCCGGTTGCTCGGCTCCACCTGTATGCCGCTGTGCAGATTCTTGTTTGCCACCTTTCGCACAGTGGACCGTGGGTGCCCGGCCGGCACCCGGTCTTCCCTGCGCCCTCTTTCAATCGAGCGTGAGGCGACGAAGCATAGCTCGGGCGAAAGATGCCGCGAGGATGCGAAGGTGTGTCTGCGGGGCTGTAGGATGGGTAGAGCGAAGCGAAACCCATCGCGCTTCAGCGCGGAAGGAGTGTTGATGGGTTTCGCTTCGCTCTACCCATCCTACGAATTAAGGGGACGACGTCGCTACCCGCGTACTCCGTCATTGCGAGTCAACGGGGCCGCGCCTCGCACGGACCCGTTGGCTCGCAATGACGAGGATGATGCAATTGTGCCCTCACAGCGCGTCCGGGAAACGAGAGCAGAGAGCGACGCGACACACCCCAGACGTGAGAAAGCGCCCGTGGGGGGCGGGCGCTTTCCGTAGTCGACTTGGGGTTGGGGTCGTCTACATATCCACGTGGCGACTTTGGGGGGCTGGTAAAGAGCCGCGTGAATTCACAAAACTCGTCAAATCTCCTTAGCGAACGAGGGACGCGTTCGAGCTGGTGATAGCGACCGGCTTGCCGGCCTTGATGACGCGGGCCGTCTGGGTCAGGCCTTCATCCGAACCCGAGCGTGCCGTGATGCCGAAGCCTGCCACCGCGATCCCCGCAACGAGGGCGACGACCACAATCTTCAAATGGGTCGCGCGATCGGCGCTGTAGATCGAGTGGTTCATGGAAGCCTCCTGCCGCCACCTACCCGAAGTAGTCGCCGGCCGTTCGAGGCAGGTTCATGCTTCCGGTGCCCAACAACGTAGTATTGGGCGGATTCGTTCCCAAGAGGCGATCACAAGAGCGTGACAGGACGTGAAAGATCGCGATCAAGAAGAGGCTCTTGATCGTTCTTTTATATAATTATTTCAAAGCTGTAATGTGCCTGCCGGGCGCCTTTTCGGTCGTTGGTCCACAAGGCGCCAGGAACTCAAAAACCATTTGCCTGTGGCCGAAAAACACACGGCTTCTTAAGGCAAATCAGATGCTTCCGACCGTTTTCAACCTCGCCCTGGGGTGGATTTCAGCTTGTGACAACACAGTCGTCTGAGCCCGGAACCGCTCGACCAGGGAGCGCACAAAGGGACGAATTGCCGCGGAGGTGACCAGCACCGGCGCCTCGCCTTCGCGCGCGGCGCGCTCGAACGCCTCGCGCACGGCGGTCATGAACTCCGACAGCTTCGAGGGCTGCATGGCGAGGCTGCGCTCTTCGCCCTGGCCGATGATGGATTCGGCGAAGGCCTGCTCCCACCGCGCCGACAGCGCGATCAGCGGCAGATAGCCGTTATAGGAGGTGTTCTGCGCGCAGATCTGGCGGGCGAGGCGGGCACGGACGTGCTCGACCATGGTGGAGGGATTGCGCGAGAAGGCGAGCGAGTCCGCGATGCCCTCGAGGATGGTCGAGAGATCGCGGATCGAGATGCGCTCGGCGAGCAGAAGCTGCAGCACGCGCTGGATGCCGGAGACCGTGACCTGTCCGGGGACGATGTCCTTGACCAGCTCGCTCTGCTCCTTCGGCAGCTCCTTGAGCAGCTTCTGCACCTCGCCATAGGAGAGCAGGTCCGACATGTTGGCCTTGAGCAGCTCGGTGAGATGGGTCGAGAGCACGGTCGCGGCGTCGACGACGGTGTAGCCCTTGAGTGAGGCCTCCTCCTTGAGGCTGGCATCGACCCAGGTCGCGGGCAGGCCGAAGGTCGGCTCGGTGGTGTGGATGCCGGGCACCTGAACCTGGCTGCCGCCGGGGTCCATGACCATGAACTGGTTCGGCCAGATCTTGCCGGTGCCGGCGTCGACCTCCTTGATCTTGATGATGTAGGTGTTGGCCTCGAGCTGAACATTGTCGAGGATACGCACCGCCGGCATCACGAAACCCATCTCGATCGCGAGCGAGCGGCGCAGCGCCTTGATCTGCTCGGTCAGGCGGTCGGTGCCGTCGGGCCCGTTGACGAGCGGCAGCAGGGCATAGCCGAGCTCGATCTTGAGGTCGTCTATCTTCAGCGCCGCCGAGATCGGCTCTTCCGCCGCGGCCGCGCCGGCTGCACCCGGTGCACCGGCGGCAGGCGCGGCGTTTGCAGCTTCCTCGGCCTTCACGGCGGTACGCTTGTGGTTGCGGGCGTGCCAGGCGAGCGCGCCGGCGCCGGCGCCGAGCGCCAGGAAGGGGATGGTCGGAATACCCGGCAGGGCCGCCAGCACCAGCATCACCGCCGAGGACATCGCCAGCGCCTGCGGATAGCCGGAGAACTGCTTCATCAGAGCCTTGTCGGCGGCGCCGGACACGCCGGCCTTGGAGACGAGGAGGCCGGCGGCGGTCGAGACGATTAGTGCCGGCACCTGGGTAACGAGGCCGTCACCCACCGTTAGCAGAGTGTAGCTGCGTCCGGCGTCGGCGAAAGACATGCCCTGCTGCGCCACGCCGATGATCATACCGCCGACGACGTTGATGAAGACGATCAGAAGGCCGGCGATGGCGTCGCCGCGGACGAATTTGGAGGCACCGTCCATGGCGCCGAAGAAGCCGCTCTCGTCCTCCAGCTCCTTGCGGCGCTGCTTGGCGACCTTCTCGTCGATCAGGCCGGCGGAGAGGTCGGCATCGATCGCCATCTGCTTGCCGGGCATGGCGTCGAGGTGGAAGCGCGCGGCGACTTCGGCGATACGGCCCGAACCCTTGGTGATGACGACGAAGTTGACGATGATCAGGATGGCGAAGACGATGATGCCGATGACGAAATTGCCGCCCATCACGAAGCTGCCGAAGGCTTCGATGACGTGACCGGCGGCGTCCGTGCCCTCGTGGCCGTGCGACAGGATCAGGCGGGTCGAGGCCATGTTGAGCGACAGGCGCAGCATGGTCGAGATCAGCAGGATGGTCGGGAAGGCCGAGAATTCCAGCGGCGCCTGGATGAACAGCGACGTCATCAGGATCAGGATCGAGAGCGTGATCGAGATCGCCAGGAACAGGTCCAGCACGATCGCGGGCAGGGGAAGGATCAGCACCACCAGGATGGTGAGGATGCCGAGCGCCAGCGCGATGTCGCCGCGCTTGAGGATGTTGACGATCTCGTTGAGGGAGGGGACGCCGGGCTTGGTGCCGCCTACGCCCTGTCCCGCGGTGACGTCGACCATCGTAGCTGCCTCCCCGCGCGACTGCCGGCCGCGCGCCCCAAACGTCTGCGCGGCGGCCGATGGGCCGCCGTTCCGAAAGTGAGGCACCGCACTGGCGTCCACGGGGGCTCTCCCGTTCTACGCGGCTGACGACACTCGACTTCACTCGGCAATTCTTGCCGGGTGTATGGTTAGCAAAGGGTTAACGGAGGGGCCGGCAAGACTGCTGGGAGGGGCGTTTCCGGCCGGGTCGTCATTCCGGGGCGCGCGGAGCGCGAGCCCGGAATCCATCGTGCCGCAGGCATTGTGGAGGTAGGGATTCCGGGTTCGCGCCAAGGGGCGCGCCCCGGAATGACAGTCGAGGGGAGGCGCCCCTACTTCGCCTTCTGCATCTTCGTCACCGTGTACCCCGAGGTCGCCTCCTCGGCCTCGAAGGTCACCTTGTCGCCGACCTTCACCTGCTTGAGCATGGCGGGGTCCTTGACGCGGTAGATCATGGTCATGGGCTCATCCATGCCGAGGCTCTTGGCCGGCCCGTGCTTGAGCGTGATCTTGCCCGCGCTCTCGTCGATCTTCTTGACCTCGCCGCCAATCGAAGCGCCTTCGGCCGCGATGGCTCCGGCAGCAAGGCTCACGGTCAGCGCCAGCGCTGCAGCGATGCGGATGATGCGGTTCATGGAAATCTCCACTCTCTACTTGACGGTGACTTGGCCGACCATGCCGTACTCGCGATGGTCGGGGATCAGGCAGGAGAACTCGAACGTTCCGGCCTTGGTGAATTTCCAGACGACCTCGGCCGTCTTGTTGGGCGCAAGCCGCACGCCGTTGGGCTCGTCGTGCTCCATGTGCGGATGCTTCTTCATCACCTCGGCATGCGCGAGATTCTCCTTGGTGGTCGCCAGCAGGAACTCGTGGTCCTCCTTGCCGACATTGCGCAGCACGAAGCGGATCTGCTCGCCGCGCTTCACGCTGATCTTCGACGGCTCGTACGACATCTCGCTCAGCGCGATCTCGATGGTGCGCGCCGGCTTCTTGGGATCGCCGGGCTCGCCCGCTGAAAAGGACGCATGGCCGTGATTTTCGTGCGCGCCGGCGGACGAGATCGAGAGCGCTGCCAGCGCGAGGACGAATGTGACGGTCTTCTTCATTGTAGTCTCCAGTTGGTGGTTCATCGAAACGCTCACATCTTCATGTTCTTCATCGGCGGACTGCCTGGTTTCTGCCGCGCCGGCTCTGCGGCCGGCGCCGTGACCTCGTAGGCGACGGTGCCTTGCGGGAATTTGTACGGACCGGGATCGCGGTAATCGTCGCGCGCGAGGTCCTCGCGGATCTTCATCACCGTGAACATGCCGCCCATCTCGATCGGCCCGAACTGACCGGTGCCGGTCATCATCGGCAGCGTGTTGTCGGGCGCGGGCATCTCCATGTTGCCCATCGCCATGCCGGTCGAGCCCATGGCCATGCCGTCAGGCGCGAGCTTGCCGACGGCCTTGGCGAGATCCTTGCGCGACACGCCGATGAGGTTGCGCACGTCGTGCCCCATCGCGTTCATGGTGTGGTGCGACTTGTGGCAATGGAATGCCCAGTCGCCGGGATTGTCGGCGAGCACGTCGAACACCCTGACAGCGCCGACCGGCACGTCGGTGGTTGTCTCCGGATATTGTGCGCTTTCCGGAACCCAGCCGCCGTCGGTGCAGGTCACCGCAAAGCTGTGGCCGTGCAGATGGATCGGATGGTTGGTCATGCTGAGATTGCCGATGCGCACGCGCACCTTGTCGCCGAGCCTGACGGGCAGCGGATCGATGCCGGGAAATACCCGCGCATTCCAGGTCCACATGTTGAAGTCGGTCATCTCGTTGACATGCGGCAGATAGGTGCCGGGGTCGACGCGGTAGGTGCTCATCACGAACACGAAGTCGCGGTCGACGGGCCGGAAGTTTTGATCGCGCGGATGCACGACGACCATGCCCATCATGCCCATCGCCATCTGCACCATCTCGTCGGAATGCGGGTGGTACATGAAGGTCCCGCTCTTCTTCATCTCGAACTCGTAGACGAAGGTCTTGCCCGGTTCGATGTGCGGCTGGTTCAATCCGCCGACGCCGTCCATGCCGCTCGGAATGATCATGCCGTGCCAGTGCACGGTGGTGTATTCGGGCAAGCGGTTGGTGACGAAGATGCGGACCTTGTCGCCCTCGACCGCCTCGATGGTCGGGCCCGGCGACTGGCCGTTATACCCCCACAAATTCACCTTCATGCCCTCGGCGAACTCGCGCACCACGGGTTCGGCGACGAGATGGAATTCCTTCCAGTCGCCGTTCATCCGGAACGGCAGCGACCAGCCGTTCAGCGTGACCACGGGGCGATAGTCGGGGCCGCTGATCGGGTGCAGCGGCGGCTGCATCACCACCTTGTCCATGGTGGGTGCTTCCGGAATGGATGCGGCCTGGACGCGGCCGCTGACGGCCGACGCGCCGGCAAGCGCGGCGCTGCCCAAAAATCCTCGGCGGGAAAACATGCTGGCCTCCGTCTCAGTGGCTGCCGCCATCGGCAGGTGCTGCCGCGGCGATGGTGGTTGACGTCTCGCCGCCGGCGGCAGCCGCGCCGCCGCCATTGACGGCGGTCTGCAGGTCGGCCTGGGCGAGGAAGAATCTTTGTCTGGCGTCGATGGCGCCGCGCAGCGACGCGAGGCGCTGCCGCGCTTCGGTGAGCAGTGCGAAGATGTCGACCTGCATGCTGGAGAAGCGCAGCTGCATCTCCTCGGTGATGATCTTGCGCAAGGGGATGATCTCGCGCTGGTAGTGACTGGCGATGTCGTAGGTGGAGCGATAGGCACGATAAGCATCGCGCGCTTCCGAACGGACGTTGACCGCGCGCTCGGTCAGGCGGTTGAAAGCGAGATTGTAGGTCTCCGCCGCCTGCCGCACCCGCACCTCTCCGCCGTCGAAGATCGGGATCTGGAACTGCACGTCGAAGCCGCGTTCGCGGAACGGCGGCCCTTCCGGATCCTGGGTGCGGCGGGAGATGCCGGCGAGATCGAGCAACGTCACGAAGCGCGTCGCCTCGGTGAGGTTCAGGGCCTTCGCCAGCGCGGCCAGCTCCAGCCGTGCGATCTGCAGATCGATGCGATGCGCCACCGCATCGACCTCGATCGAGGGCAGGGCCTGCGGCCGGCGCGGCAATGGCGGCAACTGGTTGGGCAGACGGAAATCCAGGCCGTCGTCCCACAGCCCCATCAGGCGCGCCAGCCTTTCGCGTGCGCTCGTCGCCGCCTGCCGCGCGGTGGCGAGATCGGCGGTGGTTTCGGCATAAAACACCTGCTCGCGGGCCTGATCGAGCTTGTTGAGCGAGCCGGTCTCGCCGAGCTTGACCGCAAGCTGCGCGGTGGATTCCGCCGTCGCTTTCGCGTCGGTGAGCAGCACCACCGTCTCGTTGCCGGCAACGGTGTGGACATAGGCGCGGCGCACGTCGGCGGCGAGCCGCAGGGTCGCCAGCGCAGCGCGCAACTGCGCCCCGCGGAAACGTTCGCGGGCGATGTCGGAGCGGAACGGCAGGGTGGCGAGCGCAAGGATGTCGCCGACGACCTGGCGCTCGATCTCGCTCGCGCCATTGCCCGAGATCCGCGAGATCGAGAACACCGGATTGGGCGGCAGGCTCTGCTCCACCAGATCGGTTTCGGCCAGCGCCAGCTCGTTATAGGCGGCTTGCAGCCCCTTGTTGTTGAGCAGCGCGATCTGCACGGCCGCGTCTGCGCTGAGCGTTCGTGCCAGCAACTGGCGAACGCGCGCGTCGACCGCGGCGGCGCCTTCGGCCGTTCGCACGAAGGCGACGTCCTTGCTGATGGTCTGGCTCGCCAGGTCCGAGACGGCCGTCATCCCGCTGTCCGGCGAAAATGCGGCGCAGCCGGAAAGGCCGAGCGCACTGAGGACGAGCAGGCCTCGCGCAAGAAGATGTGCCATGGCGCGCTCCTACCGGTCTTGCTTCGGTTGCGGCGTGACGGCGTCGTTGCGGTCCCGCCACGGCGCCGGCGTCGCAGGCCGCAGGCTGGTATAGGGCGCAATGGTCGAGCGATAGCCGACGCGCGCCACCTTCGCCGCGGGATCGGCGGGGTCGGCACTGGCGATGTGCGTCGTTGCCGGCATGCAGCCGGACAGCGCCAGCGCGGCGAAGGCCGGCAGCAGCCAATTGAATCGAAAGTGTCGTCCATCCATCGCAGATGCGGCGGCAGACTTCGCCCCGGAAAGCGCAAGCATGTCTTGTTCCTGATCTGGAGACCACAGGTTCGCGCGCGCAAAAGCGTGCGCGGACCGACGTCGTTGCGTCAGATCAGGCGATGGGGGGGCGGTAGTGCTGGGGCGGCGCCGTGCTGTGCAGGCTGGCCACGATCTCGGGCGTGCAGGTCGATGTCGGCTGGACCGGTGTCGCGACGATCGGCAGATCGGCCGGCAGCGCACTCACGCACATCATCGCGCAGCACGGGCCCACGGTTCCCTTGCCGCCATGTTGATGCGGCGCGGGGGCATCCTTCGCGGCGGTCTGGTGATGGGCGTGGGTTCCCGCATGTTCGTGCGAGGCATCGCCATGCTGATGGTTCGCCATCTGGTGATGCACCGGCACGGGATCTGCGAGGAGCGCGTCGTCGAGGCATGGTGCGGGACCAGTACCCAAGGCGAGGCTTGCCGCCGGCGCGAGCACGCAGAACATATAGGCGAGGGCGATGATCCGCCCCACCTTGATCCGCATCGATCGCGTCAACCGCAACAACATTCCGCCGATATGCTCCTCGCGCGGCAAGGTTGCACACGCTGATTGCAAACTAATGTCAAAACGCGTCTTCGCCAAGCTCCTTCTTACCGCAGTGCACCGCGCATGCCCAATATATCGCCACGTTGCTTGACCGTGTGGCGATCCGCGGGCCATGGTCCGGCCCGTGCACGCACCCATTCATCCAGGACACGCGCCTGATTCGTTCAGCCCTGATTCCCGTCAGGCCTGGATGCGGCTCGTCATTGCGCTGGTGATCGGCTCGATCGGCGCCGTCGGCATGTGGGCGGTCGTGGTCGTGATTCCAGTGGTGCAGGCGGAATTCGGTGCCACGCGCGGCGCGGTGTCGCTGGCCTTCACGCTGATGATGTTCGGATTCGGGCTGGGCGGCGTGATCGCCGGCAAGATCACCGACCGGTTCGGCATCGTGTCCGCCATGGCGATCAGCATTGCTTTTCTCGCCGTCGCCAATGTGCTTGCCGGCCTGTCAACTCAGCTCTGGCAGTTCGTCGCGGCGTATTTCCTGATCGGCCTCGGCACCTCCGCGACCTTCGCGCCGCTGATGGCGGAAGCCTCGCATTGGTTCGAGCGCTACCGCGGGCTTGCCGTGACCATCGTTGCCAGCGGCAATTACGTCGCCGGCACGATGTGGCCGCCGATCGTGAGCTGGGGCACGCAGACCGCCGGCTGGCGCTACACCCACATCGGCATCGGCATCGTCTGCGCGAGCACGATGGCGCTTCTGGTCCTTGTCCTGCGCGCACAGATGGGCGACGACCAGACCCGCGATCATGCCAATGCTCCGCCGCCGCGGGTGGATCTCAAGCTCTCGACCAACACGCTGACGGTGCTGCTCTCGATCGCCAGCATCTCCTGCTGCGTCGCCATGGCGATGCCGCAGGTCCATATCGTCGCCTATTGCGGCGATCTCGGCTATGGCGTCGCGCGCGGCGCCGAGATGCTGTCGCTGATGATGGCCTGCGGCATCGTCAGCCGCATCGGCTCGGGCTATCTCGCCGACAAGATCGGCGGCATCCGTACGCTGCTGATCGGATCGCTCGCGCAGGGCTTTGCGCTTGTGTTCTACCTGTTCTTCGACAGCCTGGCCTCGCTCTATCTGATCTCGGCGATGTTCGGCCTGTTCCAGGGCGGCATCGTGCCGAGCTACGCCATCATCGTGCGCGAAGCGATGCCGGCGAGCGAGGCGGCGACCCGCGTCGGCATCGTGATCTTCGCCTCCGTGTTCGGAATGTCGTTCGGCGGCTGGGTATCGGGTGTCATCTTCGATGCCACCGGCTCCTACGGCGCGGCCTTCGCCAACGGCGTCGCCTGGAACGCGCTCAATATCGGCATCGTCGTGCTGCTGCTGATCCGCTCGCGGATGGGCTCGGTGAAGACCGGTCCGGGCTTTGCGACTTAAACCGCCTGCCCCGCCTTCAGGAGCGAGCAGCCGGTGATCTTGTAGCTGCCGTCCGCCTGCTGCTCGAGCGTGTAGAGCGCCTCCCAGGCCTCGCCATTGGCATCGATGATATGGACGCGCTGGGCGATCCAGCTGCCCTCACTCTTGCTCTCGCCAAATTCGAAGCTTTTGTGACGATAGACAGGGGCGTAGCCGTTCTGCACCATCGACATGAAGATGTCGGGGGCGGGGAAGATTTCCTTGATCGCCGGTGCGGCATAGGAATAGGCGGCGCTCGCGTCGTCGCGGACGAACGCCTGCTCCTGGGCGCGGATGACGCTTTGGGCCGTCGCGACATCGTCTGCGCGTGCTGAAGGGGCGCTGAAGGCGACACAGAGGGCGACGAACAAGGCGGCAATGCGCATGGCAGGCTCCGCGTTGAAATCCCGGCGGTGCCGATCCTAGCACGCCCACGGGAAATACGGGCTCGCTACCGCTTCCGTTTCACCGCCGGTTTTGCAGGCTTGGCCGCGGGGCGCGCCTTTGTCTTGACGGCCGGCTGCACGCGCAGGCCGTCGACGAACACGTCGAGCATCCGCAATACCGACGACTGCCAGCCGGGCTGGTCGTGCATGTAGCACATGCCGATCAAGGCCCTGAGCAGATCCTCCGGGCTGATATCGGCGCGCATCTGGCCGGCCGCGACCGCGCGATCGAGCAGCGAGCCGATCGCCTTGGTCAGCCGGTCCATCGAGAAGGCGGCGAGTTCGGATGTGCTCTGGAACGTCAGCGCCAGCGCGGCCGACATGCCTTTTTTCGTGGCAACGAATTCGACAGCAGAATTCAGCCAGCGCCTGAGCGCATCGACCGGGTCCTTCGTAGTCTTCAATTGTTCGGCAAGTTCGCTGAGCTGCTCGACCTCGCGCCGGTACACCGCCTCGAACAGATCCTCCCGCGTTGGAAAGTGCCGATAGAGCGTGCCGATGCCGACGCCGGCGCGTTTCGCCACGGCCTCCAGGCTCGCCTCGGGGCCACCGGCGTTGAACACGGCCTTCGCCGCCTCGAGCACGCGCTCGCGATTGCGCACGGCATCGGCACGGGGCTTCCGTATCTGGTCGGTGTGGTCGTCCATGTCAGGCAATGTAGATCACGAATTGGTTAGATTGAACCCTTGGCTGGCTGCATCGCGTTGTACGCGCACGGGCTTTGACGAATTCCAAATATTTCCGGGTGGCCCTTGTTAAGCGGAGGGTGCCTCCGTATCTTCATCGAGATGTCGGCCGGGTTCCGCCTGGCTGGCGCATATCGACGGCGGTCACGGAGGTGGCGCGCTGGCCGATGACTCATGTCCATATCTGATCGGAGCCTTGTATGAACCACTCCATCAGCCTCACCGTGAACGGTGCGCGGCGCGATTTCGTCCTCGACGATCCGCGCGTCACGCTGCTCGATCTCTTGCGTGAGCGCCTCCATCTGACCGGAACCAAGAAGGGATGCGACCGCGGCCAGTGCGGCGCCTGCACCATTCTCGTCGACGGCAAGCGTATCAACTCCTGCCTCGCACTCGCCATCAGCCATGACGGCGCCGACATCCTCACCATCGAGGGCGTTGCGCGCGGCGATCAGCTTCATCCGGTGCAGGCCGCCTTCATCGCCCATGACGGCTTCCAGTGCGGCTTCTGCACGCCCGGTCAGATCATGAGCGCGATCGGCATGATGCAAGAGGCCCAGGCCGGCAACGATCCCGAGCGCATCCGCGAATGCATGAGCGGCAATCTCTGCCGCTGCGGCGCCTACGCCGGCATCGTCGATGCCGTGCTGGAGGCGCAGGCCGGGATGGACGAAACCAACCAGAGGCGTTCCGCATGAAACCGTTCGATTATGTCAGGCCGGCCACGGTCACGGAGGCCGTTGCCGCCGCCGCGCAGCCGGGCGCCGTTTATCTTGCCGCCGGCACCAATCTGCTCGATCTGATGAAAGGCGGCGTGAGCCGGCCGGATCGCTTGGTCGATGTCACGCATCTCGACGGACTCGATGCAATCGAAACGCTCGCCGACGGGTCGTTGCGCATTGGGGCGCTGGTGAGCAATGCCGATCTCGCGCATGATGCGGAGTTCGCGCGGTCGTATCCTGCGGTGGCGGAAGCGCTGCTCTCCGGTGCGTCCGCGCAATTGCGCAACGCCGCGACCGTCGGCGGCAATCTGCTGCAGCGGACTCGCTGCGCGTATTTCTACGATTCCGTCAGCCGCTGCAATAAACGCGAGGCAGGCAGCGGCTGCGATGCCCGCGACGGCGAGAACCGCGGCCATGCCGTGCTCGGCTGGAGCGAGAGCTGCATCGCCACCCATCCGTCCGACTTCTGCGTGCCGCTCGTCGCGCTCGATGCCGTCGTCGAGATCGAGGGCAGGAATGGCCGGCGCGAGATCGAGCTCGACGCGCTGCATCGCCTGCCCGGCAACACGCCCGAGCGTGAATCGGCGCTCGAGCCCGGCGACCTCATCGTCGCGGTACGCCTGCCGCCCGCAGCGCGTGGATTTTCCGCGCATGCGCGTTACCTCAAGGTCCGCGAGCGCACCTCCTATGCCTTCGCCGTCGTCTCGGCTGCGGCCGCGCTGCGCATCGAGAACGGCAGGATCGCGGAGGCGCGGCTTGCGCTGGGTGGCGTCGCCGCAAAGCCGTGGCGTGCCCGCGCCGCGGAGGATGTGCTCAGGGGCGTCGCGCCAACGGCCGACGCCTTCCAGGAAGCGGCCTGGCGCGCGCTCACCGACGCAAAGCCGTCCGGCGACAACGCCTTCAAGATCGAGCTGGCGCGCCGCATCGTCGTGCGCGCGCTGACCCTTGCCGCTGCCGGCACGCCCGCGCGCATCCCCGCGCTGCCGGCCTCTCCCTTTGCCTCGACCTCCGGAGCCATTCATGCCTGAGCTGAATCTCACCAGCGCACCCGCTCATCTGCGCCACGGCTCGAACATCGGCCAGCCGCTGACCCGCCGCGACGGCATCCTCAAGGTCAAGGGACAGGCGACTTACGCCGCCGACAATCACCCGCCCGGCATGCTGTTTGCGGTGATGGCGGTGTCCGGCATCGCACACGGCCGCGTGACCTCGCTCGATGTCGCTGCCGCAAAACGTCATCCCGGCGTGGTCGACGTCATGACGCCGGACCATAAGCCAGCGCTCGCGATCGACCCCGAGATCAAGACCAACCCGTTCGTGTTCCGGATGGAGGTGTTGCAAAGCAACGAGGTCCGCTACGCCAACCAGCCGATCGCCGTCGTGATCGCCGAGACGCTGGAGGCGGCGACGGAAGGTGCGGCGCTGCTGGCGCCGCGTTACGAACCGTTGCCCGCGCTCGTCGGGCTCGATGCCGGCGAAAGCTTCGTGCCGCCGGTCGTCGGTGTCGGCAATCCCACGGAGCTTCACCGCGGCGATGTCGAGGCGGGCCTCGCCTCGGCCGAGAAGCAGATCGACGCGATTTACGAGACGCCGCCGCAATATCACAACGCGATGGAGCCGCATGCGATCGTTGCCTCCTGGGACGGCGACCGACTGCAGATCGACATGCCTACGCAGGGCCTGATGCTGTCGCTGGCGCGCATCGCCGAGCTGTTCGGCATCGCGCACGACAAGATCCACATCCGCAGCCCGTTCCTCGGCGGCGGCTTCGGCTCCAAGGGTTTGATGGCCGGGCCGCCGACCCTCGGCATCATGGCCGCCAAGCTTGTCGGCAGGCCTGTGAAGCTGGTGCTGCGCCGCGAGCAGATGTACGGACCGGTCGGCCATCGCGCGCCGACGCGGCAGCGCTTGCGCATCGGCGCCGACGGCGAAGGACGCCTGACCGCGCTCGATCATCACGCGCGAACGGTCTCGAGCACGTTCGACGATTTCTACGAGCCCGCGGCCGACGCCTCGCACACGCTCTATGCGGCGCCTGCGATCCGCACCTCGCACGATGCCGTGCGCGTCAACACCGGCACGCCGCTGTTCATGCGCGCGCCCGGCGAGGCGACCGGCTCGATCGCGCTCGAGAGCGCGATCGACGAGATGGCCTGGGCCTGCGGCATCGACCCGCTCGCTTTCCGCCTCAAGAACTACGCCGAGGTCGAGCCGATGACGGGACGGCCCTTCTCCTCGAAGGCATTGCGGGCCTGCTACGAGCAGGGCGCGGCGCGGTTCGGCTGGGCAAAGCGTCCGCTGCAGCCGCGGCAGATGCGCGATGATGCCGGCCTGCTGGTCGGCTGGGGCATGGGCACCGCGACCTTCCCCGCCCTGATGTTCCAGGCCGAAGCCCGCGCAGCGATCCGCCGCGATGGCTCTGGCGTGATGGAGATCGGCGCGCACGACATGGGGCAGGGCGCCTGGACGGCCCTCGCCCAGATCGCAGCGGACGCCGTCGGCCTCGATGTCGACCGCGTCGAATTCAAGGCCGGCACGTCCGACCTGCCCGATGCCGGCATTGCCGGAGGCTCGGCGCACACGGCAACCGCGGGTGCTGCGATCCACAGCGCCGGCGCGGCCGTGATCGCAAAGCTTGCCGATCTCGCCACCAAAGACGAACGCTCGCCGTTGTTCGGCGCCGGCAATGCCGGTGTCATCGCGCGGGACGGCAGGCTGATCCGTCGTGATGACGAGAGCCGCAGCGAGAGCTATGCCGAGATCCTGGCGCGCGCCGGCGTTGCCGAGGTCGAGGCCCGCGGCACCGGCGCGCCAAATCCTGCGGCGATGGAAGAGTATGCGATGCACGCCCATGGCGCGGTGTTCGCGGAGGTGAAGGTCGATCCCGAGCTCGGCCAGGTCCGCGTCACCCGCATGGTCGGCGCCTTCGCCGCGGGACGGATCGTCAATCCGCATCTGGTGAAGAGCCAGCTGTTCGGCGGCATGATCTGGGGCCTGTCCTTCGCGCTGCACGAGGAGGCCATCACCGATCGCCGCAGCGGCCGCATCATGAATGCCAATCTCGGTGAGTACCACATTCCCGTGAATGCCGACGTGCCGCCGCTCGACGTGATCACGGTCGAGGAGCACGATCCGCATGTCAACGCGCTCGGTATCAAGGGCGTCGGTGAGATCGGCATCACCGGCAGTGCCGGTGCGGTCGCCAACGCGATCTGGCACGCGACCGGCGTGCGCGTGCGTCGCTTCCCGATCAGGATCGAGGAGTTGCTGACGCAGCCCTGAGAGGGAAGAGGCGGGGCGAGATCATCTCGCTCCGCCGCGTCTCGCTAATGCAGCTTCTTGCGGACCGCCTTGAGCGCCTCGCGCTGCATCTCGATGTAGGCGGCGATGGCCTTGCGCAGCTCGCGCGAATGGAGCTTGTCGGCATCGCGCTGGACTTCGTCGAGCGCGGCTTCTGCATTGGCGAGCGTGATCTTCATCTGCGAGCCCTGTTACGAAGCGGCCCCGGAGTGCCTAGGAGTCCGGGGCCATAACCTCAGCACCTCTAAAGCCAGGCTGCTCGGCTACGGTTCGAATATATAACGGTGTGGGCCGCAGAAATTGAGATGGCTCAAGCTCCGTAAGAAACCGGTAGCTCCGTAAGATCCCGGATGCGCCGATCGCGCGTCAGAACGTCGGCGGCGTGCAGGCCGAGATCACTTCGCACGGCTTGCCGCCGACGCAGCGGAAGCGGTGTGGGCGGCGGCTCTCGAAATAATAGGCATCGCCGGGATTGAGAATGCGGCGCTCGTCCTCGACGGTGACTTCGAGCTTGCCTGATATCACGATGCCGCCTTCCTCGCCGTCATGGACGAGATGCACGCGTCCGGTGTCGCTGCCGGGCTCGTAGCGCTCTTTCAGAATCTGCAGGCTGCGGCCGAACAGATTGTCGCCGACTTGCCGATACGAGATCGGCTTCTTGCCGACCTCCGTCAGCTCCTCGGCGCGGTAGAAGATCTTGCGCCTCGACTCCGGCTCCAGCGCGAAGAACTCGGCGAGCCCCATCGGGATGCCGTCGAGGATGCGCTTGAGCGCGCCGACCGAGGGGTTCATCTGGTTGGATTCGATCAGCGAAATCGTCGAATTGGTGACGCCGGCGCGCTTGGCGAGTTCACGCTGCGACAGCTTGTGGCGTGCCCGGATGAATCGCAGCCGTCCACCGATGTCGACGCTCATAGCCCAGGTCCCGTGTTGCAGGTGTTGCGGATCGCGCAAATATGGACCGGCTGCCCCAGCGAAATCAATGGCTTGCAGGTCATCAGAAAAGGACTTGTTGCGCTTTTCAAGCCGTGGCTCTGCTAGCGGGTCAGCAAAGGAGCGCGGCCGTGACCCTTCATCAGATTCCGAACACTATCAAGACCGACTCGTTCTGGATGCCGTTCACGGCCAACCGGCAGTTCAAGAAGGCGCCCCGCCTGTTCTCCTCGGCCGAGGGCATGCACTACACCACGGTCGACGGCCGCAAGGTGATCGACGGCTCCGCCGGCCTCTGGTGCGTCAATGCCGGCCACGGCCGCAAGCAGATCGCTGCCGCGGTCGAGCGCCAGCTGATGACGCTGGATTTCGCGCCGACCTTCCAGATGGGCCATCCGCTGGCCTTCGACTTCGCCGAGCGCCTCGCCGAGATCGCGCCGAAGGGCCTCGATCGCGTCTTCTTCACCAACTCCGGCTCCGAGTCGGTCGACACCGCGCTGAAGATCGCGCTCGCCTATCATCGCGCCAACGGCCAGTCGAGCCGCACCCGCCTGATCGGCCGTGAGCGCGGCTATCACGGCGTCGGCTTCGGCGGCACCTCGGTCGGCGGCATGGTCGCCAACCGTCGTGCGTTTGCGACCCTGCTGCCGGGCGTCGACCATATCCGCCACACCCACGATCTCAGCCGCAACGCCTTCGCCAAGGACCAGCCCGAGCATGGCGTCGAGCTCGCCGACGATCTCGAGCGTCTGGTGGCCCTGCACGGCGCCGAGACCATCGCCGCCGTCATCGTCGAGCCGGTGCCGGGCTCGACCGCGGTGCTGCCGCCGCCGAAGGGCTATCTGCAGCGCCTGCGCGAGATCTGCGACAAGCACGGCATCCTCCTGATTTTCGACGAGGTCATCACCGGCTTCGGCCGCCTCGGCACGCCGTTCGCCGCCAACTTCTTCGGCGTCACGCCGGACCTGATGACGACGGCCAAGGGCATCACCAACGGCACCATTCCCTGCGGCGCCGTGTTCGCGAGCCGCAAGGTGCATGACGGCATGATGGTCGGCCCGGAGAACCAGATGGAGCTGTTCCACGGCTACACCTATTCCGCGCATCCGACTGCCTGCGCCGCCGGCATCGCGACGCTCGACATCTACAAGGACGAGGGCCTGCTCACGCGTGGTGCGTCGATCGCCGAATACTGGCGCGATGCGCTGCATTCGCTCAAGGGCCTGCCGAACGTCGTCGACATCCGCAATTGCGGCCTGATGGGCGCGGTCGAGCTGGCGCCGCGCGACGGCGTCGTCGGTGCGCGCGGCTACGACGTCATGGTCGACTGCTTCAACACCGGCCTCTATCTGCGCATGAGCGGCGACAGCTTCGCGATGTCGCCTCCGCTCATCGTCGAGAAGAGCCACATCGACCAGATGGTCTCGATCCTCGGCGACGCCATCAAGAAGGTGGCCTGATAATTGCTCTCGCCGTTGCGAGTTGTTTCCTTGCAGCGGCGAGCGTGATGCCGCGGGAGTTTGACGAAGCGTGAAAGTTCTGATCCTCGGCAGCGGTGTCATCGGTGTCACCTCTGCCTACTACCTCGCACGTGCCGGCCATGACGTGACGGTCGTCGACCGTCAGCCGGAGCCGGCACTGGAGACCTCTTTCGCCAATGCCGGCGAGGTGTCGCCCGGCTATTCATCGCCCTGGGCCGGTCCCGGCGTGCCGGTGAAGGCGGTCAAGTGGCTCTTGATGAAGCACGGCCCGCTGGTGATCCGGCCGAAGCTCGATCCCGTCATGTGGGTCTGGCTGCTCAAGATGCTGCGCAACTGCACCAGCGCGCGCTACGCGGTCAACAAGAGCCGGATGATTCCGATCGCGGAATACAGCCGCGATTCCTTGCGCGATTTGCGCCGCGACATCGGCATCCAGTATGACGAGCGCTCGCAGGGTACGCTGCAGCTGTTCCGCCACCAGTCCCAGCTCGACGGCACGGGCGAAGACATCGCCGTGCTCAAGCAATACGGCGTGCCCTTCGAGGTGCTGAGCCGAGAGGGCTGCATCGCGGTCGAGCCGGCGCTCGCCGGCGTGAAGGAGAAGTTCGTCGGCGGGCTTCGTCTGCCGCAGGACGAGACCGGCGACTGCCACATGTTCACGCAGGCGCTGGCCAAGCATGCCCAGGCGCTCGGCGTGCGCTTCATGTTCAACACCGGCATTGACCGCATCGTCACCGAGGGCGCGCGCGTCAGCGGCGTTGCGACCAGTGCCGGCCTGTTGCAGGCAGATAGTTACGTGCTCGCGCTCGGAAGCTATTCGTCGCAGATGGTCGCGCCGCTCGGCATCTCGCTGCCGGTCTATCCGGTGAAGGGCTATTCGATCACGGTGCCGATCAAGGACGCCTCCGGCGCGCCGGAATCCACCGTGATGGACGAGAGCTACAAGGTCGCGATCACCCGCCTCGGCCATCGCATCCGCGTCGGCGGCACCGCCGAAATTTCCGGCTATTCGAGCAAGCTGTACGACGCGCGCCGCGCCACGCTCGATCATTCCCTGACCGACCTGTTCCCGCGCGGCGGCGATCTTTCCAAGGCGACGTTCTGGAGCGGCCTGCGCCCGATGACGCCGGACGGCCCGCCCGTGATCGGCCCGACCCAATACGCCAACCTCCACCTCAACACCGGCCACGGCACGCTCGGCTGGACCATGTCCTGCGGCTCGGGGCGCGTGCTCGCGGACATGCTGTCGGGCAAGAAGCCGGACGTCGAAGTCAGTGCGCTGTCGGTGGAGCGGTACAAGCATCGGTTTGGGTGAGCGGTTTCCCCGCGAGTCCAAATCCATCACCGTCACCCTGAGGTGGCCGCTTCTTCAGCGGCCCTCGAAGGGCGACGGCCCGGCTGCATCGAGGCCGTACATCCTTCGAGGCTCGCCTTGCGATGCGATCGCATCGCAAGCCTCGCACCTCAGGATGATGGGATTGAAAGCGTAGCTGCGGAGCGAAGAGAAGCTTACCCCGCCCCCGTCACGCAATTCACCCACAGCACCACAGCCTTCGCATCCTGCGCCGGGTTGGAAAACCGGTGCGGCCTTCGGCTTGCGAACCGAAAGCTGTCGCCCGTCTTCAGCGACCACGTCTCGCTGTCCACCGTCAGCATCATCTCGCCTTCGAGCACGAGGCCGGCTTCTTCGCCATCATGGGTGTAGAGCTCATCGCCGGTGGAGCCGCCGGGCTCCAGATGCACCAGGAACAGGTTGAGCCGGTTGTCGGCGCTCGCCGGGCTCAGCAATTGTTTTGAGACACCAGTGCGCCAGAGCTTCAGCTCGGGTCGCTGCAGGCCGCGCGTCACCACCTGGTCGGAGGCGCCGTCGGCGCTCGGGCTCGCGCCGAACAGCGCGGCGATGCCGACGCCGAGCACGTCGGCAAGGGTTGCCAGCACCCGCAGCGATGGCGACGACAGGCCGCGCTCAATCTGGCTGAGAAAGCCGATCGATAAATCCGTGCGCGCGGCGACCGTCTCCAGCGAGAACTGCCTGACGCGCCTGAGGTCGCGGATGCGGCGACCGACCGCGACGTCCATCGCGGGCTCGGCCGGCCTGGCGACGGCCTTGGCTTTCACCTTCCTGGCCGGCTTTGCGGCGGCCGGTTTGCGCATTCTTTTGCCACCGCTCACGTCAAACCGCTTCCTTCATGTGCATGAAAACCGCTTGCATCACCTGCGAAAGTGTGGCCAAATTTTCATATTGGTGAAAATAGGCCGAAACGGCTTGGCCCGCAACGTCTGCGAACAAGACATCCGCGAGCGCCGCCATGGGCCGGACCCAAAGGGGGATGTGATGAAGCGTTTCGTTCAGGCCGCAGTTGCGGCACTCGCGCTGTTTGCCGCCGCGCCCGGCTCGGCGCAGCAGGTGCTGAAGGTCGGCTCGACGCCGACAGGCATTCCCTTTACCTTCCTCGACACCAAGACCAACACCATCCAGGGCATCATGGTCGATCTCGTCACCGAGATCGGCAAGGACGCCGGCCTCAACGTGCAGATCGAGCCGATGGCGTTCTCGGCGCTGATCCCGTCACTGACCTCGGGCAAGATCGACATCATCGCCGCCGCGATGTTCATCACCGCGCCGCGCAAGGAGGTCGTCGACTTCTCCGATCCGATCTACACCTATGGCGAGGGCCTCGTGGTGCCGAAGAGCGACACCAAGGCCTACACCACGCAGGAAGACCTGAAGGGCGAGACGGTCGGCGCGCAAGTCGGCACCGCCTTCGTCGACGCGCTGAAGAAGACCGGCCTGTTTGCCGACGTGAAAGCCTACGACACCATCCCCGACATCCTGCGCGACGTGAACACCGGCCGCCTCAAGGCCGGCTATGCCGACTATCCGATCCTTGCCTACAATCTGAAGCAGGGTGGCTTCCCCGAGGTGCGTCTCGTCGACGGCTACAAGCCCGTCACCGTCGGCTCGGTCGGTATCGGCGTGCGCAAGGGCGAGACCGCGCTGCTCGGCAAGATCAATGCCTCGCTGGCGAAGCTGAAGGCCAACGGCACGATCGACAAGATCCTCGAGAAGTGGGGACAGAAGGCGCAAGGTTGATTGGACCTGATCGATCGAAGGCTGCCCGATGAAAGGCTTCTGGCACGACGCCGCCGAGTTCTTCCCGATCCTGATGAACGGCGTCGCACTGACGATCGTCGTCACCATCGGCTCGCTGCTGCTCTCGACGGTACTTGGCCTGATCTGGGCGATGATGCGGGTCTCCGGCATCAAGGCGCTGTCGATGCTCAGTGCCAGCCTGATCAACGTGATCCGCGGTATCCCGATCATCGTCCTCTTGTTCTATCTCTACTTCGTGATGCCGGATCTCGGCGTCACGCTGTCGGCCTTGCAGGCCGCCATCCTCGGGCTCGGCATCGCCTACTCGGCATATCAGGCCGAAAATTTCCGCGCCGGCATCGAGGCGATCGACAAGGGACAGATCGAGGCGGCGCAGTCGATCGGCATGGGCTGGTGGCTCACCATGCGCCGCGTGGTGCTGCCGCAGGCGGTGCGCATCGTGCTGCCGCCCTACGGCAACGTCATGATCATGATGCTGAAGGACTCCTCGCAGGCCTCGACCATCACGGTCGCCGAGCTCGCGCTGCAGGGCAAGCTGATCGCGTCCTCGACCTTCAAGAACACCAGCGTGTTCACGCTGGTTGCGCTGATGTATCTCACCATGAGCATTCCTTTGATCCTGCTGGTCCGTCACTTCGAAAAGCAGGCCGGCAAGCGATGATCGAGCTGAGCGACGTCCACAAGAGCTTTGGCCAGAACGAGGTGCTCAAGGGCATCACGGCTTCCGTCGAGAAGGGTGAGGTGGTCTGCATCATCGGGCCCTCGGGCTCCGGCAAGTCGACCATCCTGCGCTGCATCAACGGTCTCGAGAGCTACGACCGCGGCGAGATCAGCGTCGAGGGATTGAAGGTCGACCGCGATGCGCCGTCGATCGTGAACATCCGCACCCAGGTGTCGATGGTGTTCCAGCGCTTCAACCTGTTCCCCCACCGCACCGCGCTGGAGAACGTCGTCGAAGGTCCGCTCTTCGTGAAGAAGGAGCCGCGTGCCCAGGTGCTCGAGCGCGGCCGCGCGCTGCTTGCCCAGGTCGGCCTCGCCGAGAAGGCCGACGCCCATCCGCCGCAGCTCTCCGGCGGCCAGCAGCAGCGCGTCGCGATCGCGCGGGCGCTGGCGATGCAGCCCAAGGCCATCCTGTTCGACGAGCCGACCTCGGCGCTCGATCCCGAGCTCGTCGGCGACGTCCTCGGCGTGATGCGCAAGCTCGCCGACGACGGCATGACCATGGTCGTCGTCACCCACGAGATGGGCTTTGCCCGCGACGTCGCCGATCGCGTGCTGTTCATCGACGGCGGCGTCATCGTCGAGCAGGGGCCGGCGAAATCGGTGCTCAATCAACCGCAGCACGCGCGCACGCAGGACTTCTTGCGCCGCGTGCTGCATCCGCTCTGACCGGACTTCGCCATGACGCGCCTGCCTCTGCCGCCCTCGCTCTATGCCGACACCGCCGTCGCGCCGGTCGCAACGCCGCCGCTCGACATCGAAAAGACCGTGTCGGTCGCCATCATTGGCGGCGGCTATACCGGCCTGTCCACGGCGCTGCATCTGGCCGAGCAGGGCGTCGAGGCGCTCGTGCTGGAGGCTCAGGAGCCGGGCTGGGGCGCATCCGGCAACAATGGCGGCCACACCAATCCCGGCCTGAAGCACGACCCCGATCAGATCGAGGCCGATTTCGGCGCTGAGCTCGGCCGCCGCATGATCGAGTTCTCCTACGGCACGCCGGACTTCACGCATGATCTGATCCGTCGCTACCAGATCCCGTGCGAAGCACGGCAGAACGGCACGCTGCGCGCGGCCTACAACGAAGCCAGCGCCGCCGCGATCGAAAAGACCGCGCAGCAATGCATCCGCCGCGACATGCCGGTGTCGTACCTGAACCGCGAGCAGCTGCGCGAGATGACGGGCACCGACCGCTACATCGGCGCCATGCTTGATACCCGCGGCGGCGATCTGCATCCCCTCAGCTATGCCCGTGGCCTTGCGCGCGCCGCGATCTCTGCGGGCGCGAAAGTCCATGGCGAGACGCCGGCGCTGTCATTGCGCCGCGAGGGTACGCGCTGGCGCATCGAGACGCCGCGTGCGGTGGTGCATGCGGACAAAGTGCTGCTTGCGACCAACGGCTTCACCGACGATCTCTGGCCGGCGCTCCGCCGCACCATCGTGCCGGTGTTTTCCTCGATCGCCGCCACCGCGCCGCTCTCCGACGCGGTTGCCCGTTCGATCATGCCGACGCGCCCCGTGCTCTACGAGAGTGGCCACATCACCGTCTATTATCGCATCGACCAGCAGAACCGCCTTCTGATGGGCGGCCGCGGCCCGATGCGCTGGATCAACTCACCGCACGACGTCGCCTATCTCATGCGTTATGCGGAGCGGCTGTGGCCCCAGCTCAAGGGCGTCGCCTGGACCCATGGCTGGAACAGCCGGCTCGCGATCACCAAAGATCACTATCCGCACGTGCACGAGCCCGCGGAGAGCATCCTGATCTCGCTCGGCTGCAACGGCCGCGGCGTGGCGCTCTCGACCGCGATGGGCGCGCAGCTTGCCCGCCGACTGATCGGCGGCACCAGGGCCGAGCTCGACATGCCTGTCACGGGTATCAAGCCGATCCCGATGCACGCGTTCTGGCCGGTCGGCGTGACGACCGCCGTGATTGCGGGCCGCGTGCGAGACCGGCTCGGCATATGAAGAAGGCGCCGCCTTGTTAGGGGCGGCGCCGCGTTAAAGTTGCTGCTCGCGTCAGCAGCGGCCCTGCTTCCACAGGCCGGGCGGGCAGCCCATGCCACGCCAGCCGACCTTGCGCCCATGGTACCAGCCGGGTGGCGTGCCATGGTGATGATGGCCCATCCCATGACCGTGTCCGTGTCCATGACCGTGTCCACCCTTTGCAAGTGCAGGGTTGGCAAACGCAAATCCGGCTGCAACGATCAGCGACGCTGCGAGCGCAAGTTTCTTCATCGTGTCCTCCAGTGGGGCGAGCGCACTTGTCCGTTCAATGAACCGACGGCGTGCAGCTAAGTTCCTTGCAAATGTGGAGGAGTCGTGACGCTCGCAGAGATGCGCAATCGCGCATCAGCTCAACACGTGCTGGCACATTCTCGCTTGCGACGTGCCCGCGGCTCGCCGCTGGCGCGCTCTCTCGTCAGCAGACTCAGGCTTCCGCCACCGCATCGGCCCAGGGCTGGAAGATCTCGACGGCGCCGGAGTTGACGTCGCCGTCGCGCATCACCGCGCTCGGACAGGCGAACTTCTGCGGCAGGGTCTGCACCGGCGCCTCCTTGTAATCGAAGCGCGCCGCGAGAGCCTTGCGTGCATCCGCAGGCAGTCGCGTGTCGCCGAGCACGATCGCGCCTTCACTGCAATCGATGCGCGGCTGGTGGATGGCGGCATCGAGGTCCATGCCGAAATCCATCGCAAAGGACACGAGTTGCATCACCGAAGGCAGGATGCGGCGGCCGCCGGAGGCGCCGACCGCGAGCCGCTTGCCGCCCTTGGTCTCGGCGATGACGGGCGTGTAGTTGGTGAGACAGCGCTTGCCGGGGGCCATCGAGTTGGTGGTGCCCGGCGTCGGATCGAACCACATGATGCCGTTGTTCATGGGAATGCCGGTGTGCGGCGTCACATATTTCGAGCCGAAGGATGAGAGCAGCGTCTGCGTCACCGCGGCGATGTTGCCTTCACGGTCGACCACGGAGAAATGCGTGGTGCAGGCCGGCGCCAGATATTCCGCGCCGAGCGAGCGCTTGCCGTCGGCATCGCCCATATCCTTGAGCCGCTCGCGATAGGCGGCTTGCAGCGCGGCGGCATATTCGGCGTAGGCGGCAGCGTCGGGCGTGCCTGACGGTTTCAGGTTTTCCTGCAACAGGCGCAGCGCATGCGCCATGGTCGGCCCGGCCGTGAGTTCCGGCGTCGCAAGCACCCTGCCGCCGCGATAGGGGATCGCCAGGGGCTCGCGCAGATGGCTGCGGAATGCTGCGAGATCCTCCACCGACAGCGAGCCGCCATCGGCCTTGATGTCGGACGCGATGCTTTTGGCGAGATCACCCTGATAAAAGTCGCGAGGTCCGGCCTCGGCGAGGTGCAACAGCGTCGCCTTCAAATTGTCCTGCGGCAGCCGTGTCTCGGCGTCGATGCTCCAGGGCGGGCTCGGGGGCAGGCCATCCTTCAAGAACATGGCCGCGCTCGCAGGATAGCGCCTGAGATCGGCGGCCGAACCCGCGATCGTCTGTGTGGTCCACCAGTCGACCAGCAGGCCCTCGCCGGCGAGTGCGACGGCGGGCGCAACCAGGTCTTTCCAAGGCATCCTGGCATGGCGACGGTGCGCCTCTTCCATGCCGGCGACCACACCAGGCACGGCGATCGCGGCAGGACCGTGAACGTTGCGATCGTCCTTCACCCGCGGCCACGGAAACAGGTCCGAAGCGACGCGGTCTCCGGTGATGGGATAATCGGCGGCGCGCAGGCTCTGCGGCGCACACATGCCGTAGTCGATCACCTCGTAGCGATTTTCCTTGGCGCGGTAGAGCACCATCGCGCCGCCGCCGCCGATGCCGCTGTTCCAGGGCTCCAGCACGTTCAGCGCCATGGTGGTTGCCACGATCGCGTCCACGCAGTCGCCGCCCGCCGCCAGCACCTCGGCGCCCACTTCGGCCGCCCGCCGCGACTGCGCAGCGACGATGCCGCCCTTGGACTTGACGGCGGGTTTGCGGACGGTCTGGGCGAGGCTGAACTGGTGAGGCATGGTGTCGTCTTGATCTGTGTCTTGTTGTCTATGTCTTGGCTTCGTTGCGTCGACGTCGAGGCTTCGCATTGGCGGAGCGCGCGGACAATGGCACATTGCCGCCAACGAGAACATCCAAAGGGAGACGCGACATGGCAGGTGTGAAACAGGCGCGGGATGGCGCGGTCGGGATTCTGACCCTCGACGAGCCCGCGAGCCTGAACGCGATGACGCCGGACCTGCTCGGCGCGCTCGCTGCCGCGGTCGCCGAGACGACTGGGGACGAGGAGGTCCGCGCGCTGGTCCTGACCGGTGCGGGGCGTGGATTTTGCTCAGGACAGAATTTGAAAGCAGCCGGAGCGCTGGGCGAGGATCTCGCGGCCGGCGTCATGCGCTTCTACTGGCCGGCCTTCAAGGCGCTGCGCGAATGCCGCGTGCCCGTCGTCGTCGCCGTCAACGGGGTGGCGGCTGGCGGCGGCTTCAGCCTTGCGATGGCCGGCGACATCATCGTCGCGGCGCGCTCGGCGAGCTTCATCCAGGTGTTCAGTCGTATCGCGCTGGTGCCCGACCTCGGCTCGACCTGGCTGCTGCCGCGCCTGGTCGGCCGGCAGCGGGCGCTCGAGCTGATGCTGCTCAACGAGCCGCTGACGGCCGAACGCGCCCAGGAGATCGGCCTGGTGCGGCAGGTCGTCGACGATGGGCAGCTGATGGGGGAGGCGCTGGTGCTGGCGCGCCGCCTGGCGGAGGGCCCGACGCGCGCTTTGGTCGCAACCCGCACCCTGGTCGAGGAGAGCGAGCACGCGACCTATGAAGCGCAGTTCCGCCGCGAGATCGAGCTGCAGGCGACGATCCGCAAGAGCGCGGACGCCATCGAAGGCCGCAATGCCTTCGTCGAGAAGCGCAAGGCGAAGTTTACGGGGAGGTGAAGGGCGCTGTCCTCCCCCAAACGCATCATGGCCGGGCCTTCGCCTCGCCGAAGCGGCTTCGGCCGCGCAGGCGGGACTAGCCCGGCCATGATGAGGAAGCGGAAATCAGCTTGAAAGCGCGGGAGCCGCGGAGCTCAGAGCGAGCGGTCGAGCCGGCTGGTCTGATATTTGGCGCGCCATTTCGGACCGGGCCCGCGCATGTAGTGAAGCTCGGGCCGGTAGGGGTTGCCGGCGATTCTCACCAGCGTCTGCCATTTGCTGGCGACGAAGCTCAGGGGCTGGCGGAGCAGGCTCAGTGAAGCGAATATCATGGCATCGACCTCAGTGCGGCTTGCCGAGCATGGCGGTGAAGGGGAGATCGAAGATCTCCTCGCCGTCGTCATCGCTGACGTGGATCACCCAGTCGCGCCAGTCTTCGGCACCGGGCGTCTGGATCATCGAGTGCATGATCTGGGCGGCGCGGTCGCGCGCCTCGGTCAGATTGGCGACGGCGGCGCCGTAGCGGTCGATCAGCGTGCCCTCGGTGTTGGAGCAGTGAAAATAGACCTGGACCATAAGCGCCTCCTGTAGAAAGCGGGACGGCAAATCGATACCACCCCAAGCATTCGCGAAACATTCGGGTCGAGCCCGGTAAGGGAATTTACGGAGATTGGTCGGCACCAAAGTCGTTACAGGTTTAATCACAGGCGAGTGATCACTGGACGGCGCTCGGGCGCCATGGAACAACGTCCGCGGGAAGTCGGGGGGCACCGTGAACCAGTTCACATTCGGGAGCGAACGGCGACATCTGAGCTTGCTGGGGGCAGTCCTGGCTGCCGCGCTGCTCGGTCTCTCGCCGGCTTCGTCCGAGCCGGTCAGGAAAAGCGGCTACGCGATCGGCACGGACGTTTGCGGCAGCGGCGGCCTCGCCTTTCCCAGGATCCAGATCGACATGAAGGCGGGATTTTGCGCCGGCCTCGTCGCCAGCGAAGAGGACCGCCTCAAATTCCCGCGTTCGATCATCCAGGTGCCCGGCCGCGACCTGTTCGTGGTGGCCGACATGGGCGGCTGGGGCCATACCGACGGGCGGCTGCTGCTGCTCGATCCGCATGCGCCCCAGGGCCAGCGGTTCAAGGAGCTGCTGACGGGGCTCGAATACCCGTTCGGTCTCGTGCTCGGCTCGGACAAGAAGCTCTATGCTTCGACCGCGGAGGCGATCTTCCGGTTCGATCCGCTCGCCGACAATCCGCGGAGCACGGTAGAGACCATCATTCGTCGCATGCCGGGGCGCAGGATTACGTTGCCTGACGGCACGAAGCTCGACGAGAGCGCGCACCCGCTCAAGCAGTTCGTCTTCGACAAGTCCGGACGCCTGTTCGTCAATATCGGCTCGCACAGCGACGACTGCATCACGCCGGCGCCGATCACGAAGCCCTGCGCCGCGGCCGAAGGCGGCGCCGCGATGGCTTCGATCTGGCTGTTCACGCCGCCCGCGGGCGGCGTGTTCCCGGCATTGAAGCCTGGCGATCCCGATCCGCCGCACAGCGTCTATGCGCGCGGCTTGCGCAACTCGATGGCGCTGGCGCTGCACCCGAATTTTCCGGATGCCGGCTACGCCTTCCTGCAAGGCGAGAACGCCCGCGACCTGCCCGACATCTTCAAGCCGAATGAGGAGATCAACGCGGTCGAGCAGGGCAAGCACTACGGTTGGCCCTATTGCTACGACCTGTCGACGCCGAGTCCCGAATTCAGGCTCGTGCTGCAGTCAGGGACCTACAAATCGCTCTGCTCGGCCAATGCGCTCTACAAGCCACCGCTCACGCTGATGCCGCCGCATGGCGCGCCGCTCGCGATGCTCTACTATCACGGCGCCAAATTTCCGGAGCTGCAAGGCAAGCTGCTGGTCGGCCTGCACGGCTATCGTCCGACCGGCAGCCGCGTTCTCGTCTACGACGTCGACGATCACGGCTTTCCCAGGCCGAGCGCTCCGCCGGTGCGATATCACGTCAGTTGCGCGGCCGATCCCACGCGCAGTTTCCAGACCGATGCCGGCGAGGTCGCCGCCGCGCCGTTCGACGAGCTGATCACAGGCTGGCACCGCGTCAACGGCGCGCGGCCGCAAGGCGCCCCCGTCGGCATGACGGTCGCGGAGGATGGCGCGATCTGGCTGGTCGAGGACAAGAACCAGACCGTGATCCGGATCGATCGCGCCACCGGCGAGCTACCTCAGCCGCTGCCCTGCGATACGCGCAGCCAGGCGATGATCGACCAGCTCGCGGCCTTCGTCGCCAGGGATGCACAGAACAGCGTTCGCCTCACAACGTTGCGCAAGGGCCTCGTCGAGAAGCATTGCGTCGGTTGCCATTCGGATTTCGGCCTGAACGCGGGGCAATCGGATGCGGAGAAGGACAGGACGGTGCTCCGCTTCATGCTGTCCCAGGACGGCTGGATCTATCCTAGCGATCCCGACGCCGGCAGGCTGCGCACGCGCCTGCGCGGTCTCGGAGCCGAGAAGCTGATGCCGCCGGGCGGCGAGAGCCTGCCCAAGTCCGAGCCCGGTTACACGCGCCTGCTCGATACCGCGGACCTGCTCGTCGCCAAAATGGTTCCGGGCATGCGGATGCGCATCAAGCCCGGCCCGCCGCAGCGGAAGTTTTTCAGCAAAACCAACAAGGAATGCGGCGAAATACCGGCCGGAAAGGTCGTCGTCGTGACACAAAGGAGCGCTGTAGACAGACCCGGCTTCAGCCGATTCTTCCGGCCGGCCGATCCCTATCTGAATGGCGAGTGCACCGACGACGATGGCTATTACATCCGGCAGGACTTTCTGGTGCCTGTGCAGTAGCATCCTGCTTGTCGCGACGCCGCCGGCCGCTGCCGAAACAAAACTGTTCGACAGCGTGCAGGTGACGCCCGCCAGCGAATACACCTTCGGCATCGAAGGGCCCGCCGCCGATCTCGACGGCAATCTGTTCGTCGTCAATTTCGGCAAGCCCGGCACCATCGGCAAATTGCCTGCAGGCGGCGCCGCTTCGGAGCTGTTCGCGACCCTCCCCGAAGGCAGCGTCGGCAACGCGATCCGTTTCGATCGCAGCGGCACCATGTTCATCGCCGACTACAAGAAGCACAACATCTTCGCGATCGCGAAAGGCGCAACCGGGCCCGCCGTCTGGTTTCACTCCGACGAGATGAACCAGCCCAACGACATCACAATCGCACGCGACGGCACGATCTATGCGAGCGATCCGAACTGGAAGGGGCGCGAAGGCCACATCTGGCGCATTGCGAAAGCCGCGGACGGATCGGTGCAGGGGCAGGTGATGTCGGCGCCGCGCGCGATGGGTACCACCAACGGCATCGATCTCAGTCCTGACGGCAAGACGCTCTATGTCGGCGAATCCAGCAGCGGCCAGATCTGGTCCTATGCGATCAACGGCAACGAGCTCACCGCGGCAAAACTGGTCAAGGCATTTCAGCCCGACACCATCGACGGCCTGCGCACGGACGTTGCCGGCCGCCTCTACGTCGCGCGCATTCTCAAGGGCACCATCGCGCTGATGAAGCCGACCGGCGCGGTCGAGCGCGAGATCCCGCTGAAGGCCAAGGAGCCGACCAACCTGGCCTTCGGCGGCAGCGACGGCAAGACCGTCTTCGTCACCCAGCGCCAGGGCGGCTTCATCGAGGCCTTCCGCACCGACCAGCAAGGCCGCGAGCACTGCCTCCAGCGCGGGCGCTGCTGAGCACTTCAAAGGCGGTCTGCTTCCTGTGCAGGGCAGTGCGGCAGAGGCGGCATTCTTCTTGCTTGCATCTGGCCGCCGCAGGCATCAAGACATCTGTGGCATCGTCCTCAGCGACCACGGAGTGTTTGAGTGAAAGCCGTCCATACCGAACTGCACCGCAGCCACGATCCGCAATTCTTCCTGGTCCGCGGCGTCGTCAAGCGCACCACCGAGCAGCCGGAGCGCGCCGACCGCCTGCTCAAGGGCCTGAAGGACGGCAAGCATCAACTGGTCGAGCCGACCAGCTTCGGGCAGGGGCCGCGTGCGCGCATTCACAGTCCGGAGTACCTGACGTTCCTGAGCGAAGCCTGGGATGCCTGGACCGCGCTTGGCGATTCCGGTCCGGAGATGATCGGCAACATCCATCCCGTGCGCCACGCCGCGACCTATCCGACCCACATCGTCGGCAAGCTCGGCTGGCACACCGCCGACACCGCGGCGCCGATCGGCCCCGGCACCTGGGCCGCGGCCTGCGCCGCGACGGACGTTGCGGTCACGGCGGCGCAGATGGTGATGGACGGCGAGGATGCGACCTATGCGCTCTGCCGTCCGCCCGGCCATCACGCCTATCGCGACATGGCCGGCGGCTTCTGCTTCCTCAACAACAGCGCGATCGCGGCGGCGCATCTGCGCCTCAAGCACGAGCGCGTCGTGATCCTCGACGTCGACGTCCATCACGGCAACGGTACGCAAGGCATCTTCTACGCCCAGCCGGACGTCTACACGATCTCGATCCACGCCGATCCCGTCGCGTACTATCCCTTCGTGTGGGGCTACGCGCATGAGCGCGGCGAAGGCCCGGGCCTCGGCACCAATCTCAACATTCCCCTCGCCATCGGCACCGGCGATGACGGTTACATCCAGGCGATGGACGTCGCGCGCAAGGCGATCGAATCCTTTGCCCCCGGTGCCCTCGTCATCGCGCTCGGGCTCGATGCCTCCGAGCACGATCCGCTGAAGGGCCTTGCCGTCACCACGCCGGGCTTCCGCCGCATCGGCCAGGCCATCGCCAAGATGGGCCTGCCGACCGTGTTCGTGCAGGAGGGCGGCTATCTCTCGGATATTTTGGGCGCGAACCTGACTTCGGTGCTGGCGGGGTTCGAAGAGGCGCGCTGACTTCGCCTCACTCCTTGAACAAAATCTGCTCCAGCAGGTCGATCCGCCTGATCCGGATGATGCTGCCGTCGATGGAAATGATGCGGCGGTTCTGGAAACGTTTCAGCATCATCGTCACCCATTGACGGGTCGAGCCGACCATGGCCGCGATCTGATCGTGGGTGATCTTGCGGTTGATGACGATGGTATCGCCGTCGGCCGTGCCGTGCAGCTCCGACAAGGTGAGCAGAAATTGCGCCAGCCGTTCGATCACCGACCGCGTGCCGAGAATCTGCGCCATCGACGAGTAGCATTTACCTTTGGCGACGAGGCCGTCGATCAGCGCCAGCGCGAAGCTGGGCATGCCGGTCAGGAGCTTCTCCAGCGCCGGGCCGGATAGCGCCGCGATCTCGCAGGTCTCGATGGCGATGCCCGACCACATGTGTATGCCGCCGCCGGAGATCTCGGGGCCACCGATGAAATGTCCCGGCGTCCAATAGGCGAGCGTGATCTCGCGGCCTGACGGCGCGGTGTAGTAGACCCGCACCTGCCCGCGACGGATGATGAAGATGCCGTCGTGTCCATCGCCCTGGCTGAACACCATCTCGCCCTGTGGCACGGTGATCGTACGGGCGGCCGCGTGCACACGCGCCTGTTCCGGTGCCGGCAAACGATCGAGGAAATGCGCGCCGGCATTCAGTCCGTCGATCGTCTCGCTCATGAACAGGGCCGAGCTCGCGGGCCTTGCGCGTGTGCTGCGGGCGTGGCGCGCCTTCTCGAGGGCGGGCCAGTCGAACTGGGCGCCGGCAAGAGGCCGCTCTGTGAAAGCGGCAGGCTCGGTCGCGGCAGCTTCCTTGAGTATGGTCATCGCAATCCGTCAGCTTTTCCGGAATCTTTGCGAATAGGTAAGAGCGGCGATGGCGCGATGTCCATCTCTTTGCGATCGTTCCCGATCACTTAGCAAAGCTTGATGTGTGCGGCGAGCGGTCGCGAAACGATTCCTCTGCCGGGGGCTTCGTCCTGAGAAAATCCTTTGCGGCGTTGCGCGTCGAAATTACGACGCGAGCGTTTCGCCATGCCATGCAAATAATTGCTTCAAGCATTGCGACGCGCCTTCGATATTGCCGGCCAGCGTTTGTTGCCGGCACGGGCCCGGCTTGCCGAGGACAGTTCGATGATCGAATTCAGCTTTTTGAGAATAAGTGTCGCCGTTATCGCCATGACCGTTGCGATGCTCGAGCCGGCGCGGGCGGAGACGATCCGTGTGGCAGTCGGGACGCAGGATACGACAATCAACTGCGCGACCGGCGGACTGCTCATTCGCGAGCTCAAGCTGCTGGAGAAGTTCCTGCCTCGTGACGGCAAGTACAAGGACGTCACCTACGACATCCAGTGGAAGAATTTCACGAGCGGTGCGCCGCTGACCAACGAGATGGTCGCGGGCAAGCTCGATTTCGGCGCGATGGCGGATTTTCCGGGTTCGCTGAACGGCGTTGCGTTCCAGAAGGCAGGACGCCGCAGCCTTTTCATCAGCGTATTGTCCGGCAGCACCAAGGGCAGCGGCAACGGCATCGTGGTGCCCTCGAATTCGCCGGTGCAGTCGCTCGACGAGCTCAAGGGCAAGACGATCTCCGTTCCCTTTGCCTCGACCTCGCACGGCATGCTGCTTCGCGCCATCGAAGCCAAGGGCTGGAATCCCGAGACCGACGTCAACATCATCACGCAGGCCCCGGAGGTTGCGGGGCCGGCCTTGCAGGCGGGCAAGATCGAGGCGCATGCCGATTTCGTTCCGTTCGCGGAGCTGTTTCCGTGGCGCGGCTTCGCGCGCAAGATTTTTGACGGCGCACAGGCGAATGCCCCGACGTTCCACGGCGGCCTGGTTGATGCGGAGTACGCCGAAAAATATCCGGAGATCGTCGTCGCCTACCTTCGCGCCGCGCTCGAGGCCGATCGGCTTATTGCCGAGGAGCCCGAGAAATACAGCGAACTGATCGCCAAGGTGACCGGCATCGAGGCCGAGGTTGACTATCTCTTCCATGGCCCGCTCGGTCTTCAGACCCGCGACGTGACCTGGAAGCCGGAATACCGGCAGGCGGTCGCAACCTCGATCAAGACGCTGAAGCTGCTCAAGCGCGCGGACAGCGATCTCGATATCAATCAGTTCGTCACCGATAAATTCATTCGGATTGCGGCCGCGCAGGCCGGGCGCGACTATGACGCGCAGCTGAAGAACTATGCGCAGCTCCCGCTTAGGGCCAAGGACGCCGCCACGGGGGCCGAGATCAGCGACTTCAGTCGCGTCGCGCAGGTCTGGGTCAGGGACGAGCCCCATGTGCGCCACTACGCCTCGCCCGAGAACGCGTTGAAGGCGCTCGCCGGCCTCGAGAAGGACGGCAAGGCTATCCGCGTGGTCTATGCCCAGGATCGCGAAAGCGGCATCAAGCTGTTCGCAAACCAGGCCTGGTTCGTGCGGTCGCCTAAGGGCGAGTTGAACGCATTCCTGCTCAAGGAGGCGGCCGAGCGCTGGTCGAAGCAGTATGGCGGGACCGTGCTCGACTTCGCGGCCGCGCGCGAGTCCCTTGTCGTGAGCCGGTGAGGCCATGGCGACGACTGTTCGGGCCCGGCACGCGAACGTCCGATGGGCGATCCGCGGCCTTTCGATCCTCGCCTGCATCGCCGTATGGCAGGTCGCTGCGACGACTCATATCAATCTCGGGGTCGTCACCTTCCGCAATGTGCCGCCGCCTGTCGAGGTCGTTCAATCCGCCCTGGCCCTATTCCGGTCGCCGAAACTGGCGGCGCATATCACCAGCAGCCTCTGGCGCGTGTTCGCTGGCTACGGTGCGGCGGTGGTGATCGGCGTGATCCTCGGTTTTGCGATCGGCCGGTCGCGATCCGCGAGCGACCTGCTGCTACCGCCGCTCGAATTGCTGCGGCCGATTCCGGCGGTGGCGTGGATACCGCTGTCGATCCTGATCTTCCCGTCGTCCGAACTCTCGATGATCTACATCACCTTCATCGGTGCGCTGTTTCCGATCGTGCTGAACACGGTCCACGGCGTTGCAAATGTCGACCGCCGGCTGGTCGCCTCGGCCCGCAGCCTGGGTGCGGGCGAGTTGGCGATCTTGACGGAGGTGGTGCTGCCGGATGCCGCGCCCAGCATCGTCACGGGCCTGGCGATCGGCATGGGCACCTCGTGGTTCTGCCTCGTCACCGCCGAGATGATCTCGGGCCAGTTCGGCATCGGCTACTACACCTGGGAAGCCTACACGCTCCAGAATTATGCCGACATCATCGTCGGCATGCTGATCATCGGCCTGCTCGGCATGGGATCGAGCTGGCTGCTGACGACGGCCGGCCGGCTTCTGATGCCCTGGCGCAGCCCGAAGGTGGCGCGATGAATATCCGGGTCGCGGATATCGGCGCGAGCAGCGTCGGACGTATCGACATTGCTGATGTCGCGATTTCTCTTGGCGAGGGAGACCATGCGTTCGAGGCGGTGAGAGGTCTCGGGTTCGCGATCGCGCCGGGTGAGTTCGTCTGCATCCTTGGTCCCTCCGGCTGCGGAAAGTCGACGCTGCTAGGTGCGCTGGCCGGGCACCTGCCGGTCACGGCTGGCCGGCTCACGGTCGACGGGCAGAAGATCCAGGGTCCGAGCCCCGATCGCGGCATGGTGTTTCAGCAGCATACGCTGTTCCCCTGGAAGCGTGTTCGCGACAATGTCGCCTTCGGCCCGAAGATGCGCGGCCTTGCGAGAAGAGAGCGCGACCGCGCTGCCGACGCGATCCTGAAGCTGGTCGGCCTGTCCGGATTCGAGGCGTTCTATCCTGCGCAACTCTCGGGCGGGATGCAGCAGCGCGTCGAGATCGCGCGGGTTCTGATCAATCAGCCGCGGGTGCTGCTGATGGACGAGCCCTTCAGCGCGCTCGATGCGCAGACGCGCGGCATGATGCAGGAGGTCCTGCTCGACATCTGGAGTAAAATTCCAACCACCACGGTCTTCGTGACCCACGACATCGACGAGGCGCTATTCCTCGCGGACCGCATCGTCGTGATGAGCGCGAGGCCCGGTCGGGTGATCGAGGATATCGCGTTGCCCTTCGCACGACCGCGAGACCACGAGCTCGTGACTGAACCCGAATTCGTGCGCCTGAAGCGGCATGTCATGCAGCTTCTGCGGCGGCCGGAAGGTTCCGAGCCGCTGGCGCGGCTCAGCCCGCTCGGCGTGCCGTCCTAAAACATCCCGCTTGCCGTCAGCGCCTTGCAGACGTGTTGCATCTCGGTCTCGTCCGCGACCATGTCGAGCATGATCGTGGTCAGGCCCTTCGCCGCAAACGCCCTCAGCTTGGCGCCGATCTCCTCGTAGCTGCCGACGAGATAGGGGCAGTCCGCCTGGAAGGTCAGGAACGGCAGCAGCCAGTAGCCATTATCCTGAAGCTCGCCGCTCCGCCCTTCATACAGCCGCCGCTTCCATACGGAGTCGCTGTTCTCCACGGTGAGCGCGAGCAGCTCGCGATCGTCGGGGTTGTCGCGAAAGCGTGCCTTTGCCGCCTGCCGTGCCTCGTCGCTTCTCTCGCGTGCGAAGATGCCGAAGTTCATGCCGGGTGCCGCGGGGCCATGATCGAGATCGGGCGGCAGCATCTGCATCTTGATGCAGCCCGTCTCTTTCGCCACGCGCTGCGCTGCTTCCGACTGGCCGGCGATCAGGAATTCCGGCATCAGCTCCGCCGGCAGGCGCGGGCGAAGCTGCAGGTTGCTCGCGCGGTAGAACCGGCCCTCGGTCGTCGCGGGCCGCGGGCTCGAGAGCAGCTGGCGCATCAGCGCGACGAACTCGCCGAGTCTGATATAGCGGTCGGCATGGGTCTGCTCGTCGCCGAGGCCCTGCAAGTCGCTGACCGCGGTCCCCGTGATCATGTTGAGATAGACCTTGCGGCCGTAGAGCTGCGCAAAAGACGAGACGAATTTCGCCGCCGTGAACGGGTGCATGTAGACCGGGTTGACCGCGATCAGCGGCGAGCTTCGGGTCGTCTCCGCCATGATGTGCTGGGCCATGGCCCAGGGCTCGACGAACACGTCGTTGCCTTCGAACAGCAGAATGCCTTCGAAGCCGTTGCGGTCGGCGAACTCCGCCACCCGCATCAGCTCGCCGACATATTGCTTGGGATCGCGGTTGCGCGAGATCGCAGGGAAGACGCGCAGCCGCGAGGTCGTCATTCAGCCGCTTCCTGGAGCGGCCAGGCATTGCGGCTGATGGGAAGGCCGCCATGCGCCCGGGAGCCGTCGGCGATCGCGAGGCGATGCGAGGGGGAGGGCGAGCACAGCGAGAAGCGCCATCCCGAGGGATCGTCGGCGATGTCGGGCTTGAAGCTGATCTCGATGGCCTCGCGCGACACCTGCATCGCGAAGGCGTCGAGCGGCAGGTTGAGCCCGAAGCCTCTGGCCTTCAGATAGGCCTCCTTGAGCGTCCAATAGTCGAAAAAGCGCTCGATCGCCGCCGGCTCCGGCAGCCTGCGCAGCGTTTCGACCTCTTCCGGCGCAAAGAAGCGATTCGCGGTGGAAAGCGGGGCGACACGCCGTGACACGGTTTCGACGTCGACGCCGACAGCCTCGTGCCCCGATACGACGCAGGCGACGCAGCCGTCGGCATGCGACAGGCTGAAGTGCAGCGCGGTCGAGGTTTTGGGCGATGCGACAAACGGCCGCCCATAGCGGCCGGCCCCAAACGACCAGTCGGTGGGAGCAACATTCGGCGCGACCTGCGACAGCGCCAGGCGCAGCATGGCGTGCGCGAAAATATATTGCCGCCGATGCCGCTCGAACATGAAGCGGTCGGCGCGGATCCGTTCGTCGACCGAGAGCAGCCGTCGGCACGCGTCGGCCGCCCCCGGCGCGTCAATGGTCGCGATCAGTCCGACAAACAGTTCAATTCTGTCGTCTGCCATCAATTGGGCCTTTGGCGTCAGGCAGAGGCCAAATCCCCGGCTCTGACGGAAGAATCAACTGAGCAAGAATCAACCAGTGGACCGGTGTTAGCGGTCCACCCAGGCAAATTCTTGTCGATTTGCAGGCCGGTTTACAGGCGCAAGCTTGTGCGAGACCCCAACTCGACGAGCGAGCGGCTCAATTTCAAAACCGGAGGCCGGAAAATGAAGCCTGAAGATTCGTGCGGCGTCCCTGCCGACTAGTCTTACTTTTTCTTCTTGGCCTTCTTCGACCCGCTCAGCATCGAAAGGCTGGCGTCGACGTCCTTCAGCGCGGACTGGAGCTTCTTCTTCTCGGCGGTCAGCAGCTTTTGCAGCGCCTTGCGGTCCTTGTCGCTCAGCTGGGTGCCCTTGGTAAATTTGATGAAACCCATAACACTCCCCCGGTTGAAAATAATCGTCCAAATCAAAAAGGCGGGAATAATCTTGCGCGGCAGCGTCAAATAATCAAGATGCAACTTGATCATGCACAGCTTTGACGAGTGAACCTGTATTCGCCCTCGTGTACGGCCGGTCATGCCGCCTTGCGCGCGAGCAATTGGCCGAGTGGTGTGCCGGGTTGGTCGACGGCCGCCTCAAGCAGCGCGACGAGATTCGCCATCCATGTGCGGACGGTGCCGCCGTCGAGCAGATCGCGCTTGTAATTGCATGAACCGGTGATTCCGGTCGGGCGCTCCTTCAGCATCAGCGACAGCCAGGTCTGGTCGATCGGCAGCACCGGCTGGCCCTCGCGCGCGACGTTTCCGATCGATTGCACCGCAATCTCCGGCAGATCGAACGGCTGGAGCAGCGGATTCTGCAGCGTGAAATAGACCTGGAGCAGCGCGGCCGGGTCGATCCCCTCCCGCTCCAGATGGTCGGCCAGCATGTTGAACGGCAGTTCCTGCCGCGCATGCGCATCGAGCACGCTCTGGCGCACCCGGCTCAGCGCCTGCGCGAACGACAGATCCGGCGTGATTGTCGTGCGGACGATCACCGTGTTCTCGAACGGGCCGACGATCCGGTCGGTGTCCGGCTGGGCGCGATTGGCCATGGCGGTGGCGACCGAGATGTCGGTGCGGCCGGTCCGCGCCAGCAGCAGGGCCTTCAGGCCGGTCAGCAGGCACATGAACAGTGTGCCGTTGTGCTGACCGGCGAATGCGGTGAGTCGTGCGATCAGATCGGGCTCGAGCCCGAGCGGATGGCGTCCGGTGGACACGCCGGAACTCGCTTCGCCCTGGAAGATCGGAGCGGCGCCGCGCAGCTTCTCCGTCCAGTCGGCGGCCTGGCGGCGGGCGGCGTCGGTGCCGCACCACCAGCGCTGCCAGCGTGCGACGTCCGAAAAGGCCGGCGGCGGCCTCAGTAGCGGCGCCGCGGGGTGCCCGGCCAACGCCGCATAGCGGCTCGACAATTCCTCGAACAGCACGCCGATCGACCAGCCATCGGCAATGGCATGATGCATCGTCAGCAGCAGCACGTGGTCGTCGGCATGGAGCCGCAACAGCCGCGCCCGCAGCAGCGGCGGTCGCGCGATGTCGAACGGGGTATAGGTTTCCTGCTCGATCAGGAGATCGATCTTCCTGAGCTCGAGCGCCTTGCGCCGCTTGTTGTTGTGCACCCGCCCGTCGCCGATGAGCTCGACGGTGAGGACGGGCCCGAGCTCGCTGGGTGTGGCAATGCGGCTGACGGGCTCTTCGCCGTTCCAGCCGAAACCGGTCCGCAGCGATTCGTGGCGACGTACGATGTCGCCGAATGCTTGCCCGAGGATGGCCGGATCGAGCGGGCCAGCGAGCCGGAAGGCAAAGGGCAGGTTGAACAGCGGCAGCCCCGGCAGGTTCTGCTCGATGCGAATCATCTGGTCCTGCGCGATCGAGAGCGTTGGCGGCCCGCTTTCGACCAGCCGCGACACGCTTGCGGCAGGCTTGTGCGATTTCGCTGCCACGGCCTCGTCGACCCGACGGGCAAGCTCTTCGACCGTCGGCGCCTCGAAAATGGTCTTGATCGGCAGCGACACACCGAGCGCACGGGCGACGCGTGCCATCGCCTGGCCGGCCAGCAGCGAATGGCCGCCGAGATCGAAGAAATTGTCTGTCACTCCAAGGCTCTCGACCTTCAGCAGGTCGCTCCAGATGTCGGAAAGCACCTTTTCGGTGAAACGCCGCGCCGGCACGGCGGCATCCGGATCGGTCGTTTCCGGCAACGCGGGCGCCAGCAGCGCGGAGCGATCGATCTTGCCATGGGCATTGAGCGGCATCCGGTCCAGGAACAGGAAGGCGGACGGAATGGCATGGCCGGGCAGCCGGCTCTTCAAAAATTCGCGCAGTTCACTGGCGCTGACCCGGCTGTCGGGCGTGGCGACGATATGGGCGATCAGCCTGACATCGCCACCGGCCTCGCGGCGCGGTTCGACGATGCCGGCGCGCACGTCAGGATGGTCGGCAAGCGTAGTCTCGATCTCCTTGAGCTCGATGCGGTAGCCGCGGACCTTGACCTGATGGTCGGCGCGGCCGAGGCATTCGATCGTGCCATCGGCGCGGCGGCGGGCGAGGTCGCCGGTGCGGTACAGCCGGCCGCCGGCCTGGCGCGAAAACGGATCGGGCAGGAAACGCTGCCGGCTCTGCGCGGGATCGTTGACATAGAAGCGGCCGACGCCGGCGCCGCCGATGCAGAGCTCGCCGGTCACGCCGACCGGCTGCGGCTGGAGGTTGGCGTCGAGCACGTAGAGCTGGGTGTTCGGCAGCGGCGCGCCGACCGGAACGTTGCCCGTCGCGATCGCCGGCGCCCTGGTCAGACGATGCAGCGAGACGTCGTCGGAACATTCCGAGGCGCCATAGGCATTGATCAGCGGCACTTTCGGGCAGCGGGCGAACCAGGCGCGGCAGAGATCGACCGGCAGCGGCTCGCCGGTCGAGATCAGGAGCCGCAACTTCGCGAAGGCGCGCCGGACCTGTGCCTCGTCCATGTGGTCGAGGATCACACGGACCAGCGAGGGCACGATTTCCAGCACCGTGATGTCTTCGCGCTCGATTTCCCGCGCGAGCAGGATCGGGTCCTGCACGGTCGCGGTGCCGCAGACATGGACGCGCGCGCCGACCATGGGGCCTGCGAGGAACTGCCAGACAGAAATGACAAAACTCTGCGGCGCGGTCTGCGCGATCACGTCCCTAGGCGACAGCTTCAGCTCGGCAATCAGCGACGCCAGATGGTTCGACAGGCCGCGCTGCTCGATCATGACGCCCTTCGGCGCGCCGGAGGAACCCGACGTATAGATGAGATAGGCAAGGCTCGATGCCGCGCGTCGCGCGGCGCGGGCCGGTTTGGTCGCCCCTGGCGCGATGGTGTCGTCGATTTCGGCCACCTGGATGCGCTCGACCAAGGGCTCGAGCAGCGCCTCGACCATGGTCGATTGGGCGCGTCCGGTCAGCAGCACGCGGGCGCAGCTCGATCCGAGGATGGTCGCGAGCCGCGCAGTCGGTTGGTCCGGATCGAGATTCAGGAAGGCCGCGCCCACGCGCTGCACCGCGATCATGGCGGCAAGCAGATCGGGGCCGCGCTCGGCGAGCAGGGCGACCACCGTCTCGGGCCCGACACCCTCGCGCAGGAGCCAGCGCGCGATCGCCTGGCTGCGGCGCGCCAGCTCGCGATAGCTCAGGGATGCGCCACCGTCCGACACTGCGATCGCGTTCGGCGTCTTCTTCGCCTGGCGCTCGAAGCGTTCGCAGAGATTGCCGCGCGTGGCGAAGTTGGCGGGAACGCCGTGGCCTTTCGCCAGCAGCTGCCGGCGTCCGGCCTCGGTCAGCAGCGGAAGGCGCGAGATGCGTTGTTCCGGATCGGCGATGACGGCCTTGAGCAGCGTCTTGAACTGCGCGGCCATGCCTTCGATCGTTGCCGCGTCGAACAGATCGGTGGCGTATTCGAAGAAGCCGGTGAAGCGCCCGTCGGCCTCGACCAGCTCGAGCGTGATGTCGAAGCGCGCCACTTTCGGGTCCACCTCCAGCCGCCGGGTCGACAGGCCGGGGAAGCGTGCCGCCTCGATCGAGGCGTTCTGCAGGATGAACATGATCCGGAACAGAGGATTGCCGTCCGTCCTTCGCGCGACCTGCAGCGCGCGCAGCACCTCCTCGATCGCAAGATCCTGGTTGCGATAGGCATCGAGCGTCACCTGACGCACCCGCCGCAACATCTCGCCGAAGCTCGGATCGCCGCCAAAATCGTTGCGCAGGATCAGGGTGTTGGCGAACAGCCCGATCAGGCGCTCGCTCTCGATCTGGTTGCGGTTGGCGATCAGCGATCCGGTCGCTACATCCTCGTGACCAGTGTGCCGGAACAGCAGGCACTGGAACGCCGCGAGCAGGGTCATGAAGGGCGTGACGCCCTGGGCCTGGCTCAGCGCGCGGACGCTGCCCGAGAGGATTTTGGAGAACTCGAAATAGTGACGGGCGCCATGACCGCTCCAGACCTCCGGCCGCGACCGGTCGGTCCGCAGCGGCAGCGTGGTGACGCCGTCGAGCTGCGCCCGCCAGTAATCGAGCTGCTCCTTCGCCGCCGGCGTCTGCGCCCAGCCCTGCTGCCAGAGCGCGAAGTCGCGATACTGGAAGGCGGGCGAGGGCAGCGCCGCCACGTCCTTCTTGTGTGCCGCGGCATAATGGGCGGCGAGCTCCTCCCAGAACAACCGCTGCGACCAGCCGTCGGTGACGAGGTGATGCACGTTGACGACGAGCGCGTGGCTGGATCTGTCGAACGACAGCAATGTGACCTTCAGCGGCGGCTCGTGTGCCAGATCGAACGTGTATTGCGCGAGCTTGAACGCCTCTCGCCGGATGATTGCCGCCCGCTTGTCCGCGGGGCAGGGCTTGAGCTTGATCCGCTCGAACCGAGGCGGGGATTGCAGCACGCGCTGCGCCGGCTCGCCCTGCCGTTCGACGAACACCGAGCGCAGCGCCTCGTGGCGCGCGCAGATCGCGGTGAGGCCCGCAGAAAGCGCGGCGACGTCGACCGGGCCTTTGAGCAACGCGACTTCGACGACATTGTAATTGTAACGGGTGGGGTCGAGTCGCGAGAGCAGATACATCCGCTGCTGCTGGAACGACAGCGGCGCATCCGCTGTCGCCGCTGCGGCCTGGCGCCAGGCGGGTAGCGCGTCGCGACGGGTTGCTGCAGTCTCCAGCCGGGCCGCAAGCGCGGCGACCGTGGCGCAATCGAAAATGTCCTCGAACGAGAAGTCGACGCTGAAGCGTTCGCGCAGGCGCGAGCGCATCTGCGTCACCGCGAGCGAGTCCGCGCCGAGCGCGAAGACGTCCTGATCGATGCCGACCTGCGGCAGCTCCAGCAAGCCGGCCCAAATCTCCGCGAGCTGAGTCTCCAGCGCATTGCGCGGCAGGCGCGTCTCGCCGGCATCCGACGTCTCCGCGATCAACCCGGCCAGCGCGTTGCGCTTGACCTTGCCGCTGGCGCCCTTCGGCAGCGCGGCCACGCTGCGGATCAGGCTCGGCACCTTGTACGCGGCAAGGCGCTTTCGCGCGAACTGGCGTAGCTGGTCCGAGCTCGCCTCGGAATTCGGTCGCAGCACCACGACGGCGGCGACGTTCTCGCCGAGCTTGGCGTGCGGGACGGCGAACACGCCGGCCTCCAGCACCGCGGGATGGCCGAGCAGCACGTCCTCCACCTCGAGCGGCGAGACCTTCTGCCCACCGCGGTTGATGACGTCCTTGATGCGGCCGACGATGAAGAGATAGCCGTCGGTGTCGAGATAGCCGAGATCGCCGGTCCGGAACCAGCCGTTGCGGAACGCGGCCTCTGTCGCCGCCTCGTCATTATAGTAGCCACGCGTCATGTTGGCGCCGCGCAGCACGATTTCGCCGTGCTCGCCATTCGCGAGCGCACGGCCCGTCTCGTCCATGATCGCGATCTCGGGGCCCGCGGCGCGGCCGACCGATCCGACCTTGCGCAGCTCGAACGGATTGGCCGCGATCTGCGAGGCCGCCTCCGTCATGCCGTAGGTCTCGAGCACGGGAACGCCGAACGTCGCTTCCAGTCCGGCAAGGATAGCGGGCGCAAGCGAGGCCGAGGCTGAGCGGATCACGCGCAGCGACGAGGCCCGGACGCGGGCCGGGTCGGATTCCGCCGCCGTCAGCAGCGCGCGATGAATGGTCGGCACCGCCGTGTACCAGGTCGGCTGCAGCTCCCGCATCCAGCCGAAGAAGGACAAGGCGTCGAAGCCGTCGGTGCAGATCACGCTGGAGCCCGCGGCGAGCGCGGTCAGAAGGCCGGAGATCAAGCCATGGGCATGAAACAGCGGCAGGACGTTGAGCAGGCGATCATGCGACGTGAGCGACAGCACGCGGCCGGCATTATAGGCAGAGAGGCACACGTTGCGATGCGTCAGCGGCACCATTTTCGGCCGCGCCGCCGTGCCCGACGTCAACAGGATGAAGGCATCGTCGTCGCCGCGCGAGGCGCCGCTCGTGCTCGCCGGCCCGACGGCCGGGCCCATGAACGTGCAGCCGCCGAGATCGTCTTTCGGTCCCGGCACGAAATCGATCACCGCGATACCGAGCGCCTTGGCGACATCACGGCTCGGTGAGTTCCGGTCGGCGCGGGTGACGAGCGCCGTCAGCTTCAATTCGCTGAAATAACGTTGCAGCTCGTCCGCCGTCAGGTCGGGATTGACGGGGATGCAGGGGCAGCTTGAAGCGACCGCGATCAGCGCCACCGCGCTGTCGGCCCCGCGCGGCAGCGCAACGGCGATCCTGTCGGCGGACGCAATGCCGAGCCCGCGCAGCGTACGCACGAGATTCTGTGTCCGCTCGCCAAGCGCGCCATAGGTGAGAGCCGGCCGGCCAGGGGCGAGTAGGGCGGGCGCCGCAGGACTCCTGCGGGCGTAGAAGTCGAGAAGGCCGCCGATATGAGAAAAGGTCTTCGTTTCCAGGCTCGCGCCGACCAATCCCGCTGCGGATGCAATGTCCGACAATGCCATTCCCTTTTGATCTGATTGGGCTATTCTTCCCAAGAGTTAGGGAACGCGTCCAGTCTGAGGTGAAGTTCGGGCCCCGAAATCTGTGGTTGAGGGGCCCCAAAGCCCTTCGACGGAGTGAAGGTCGGGCAGAATCACCATGCTGGAGAATGAGCCGGGCACGGCAACGGAAGGCGGGCTGAAGCGCTGGCTCGAAGGTGTCGGCCTCGGTCACTACTCCGATCTGTTCGCACAGCACCGCCTCGATCTCGACGTCCTGGGCGATCTCACCGAATCCGATCTGGTCGAGCTCGGATTGCCGCTTGGCGATCGCAAGCGGCTCCAACGGGCGATGGCGGCGCTATTCCAGGCTGAAACGGCGGAGCCGCCGGCCGCGGCAGGCCCGCAGACTCGGGCGGAGGTCGGAGCCGAACGGCGCCAGCTCACCACCATGTTCTGCGACATGGTCGATTCCACCTCGCTCTCGGTGCAGTTCGATCCGGAAGACGTGCGCGACATGATCGCGAGCTTCCGCGAGACCTGCGTCCGCGTGGTCAAGCACTACGAGGGCTTTGCCGCCCGTTTCGTCGGCGACGGCATCCTCGTCTATTTCGGCTATCCGACCGCACATGAGGACGACGCCGAGCGCGCGGTGCGTGCGGGGCTCGAGATCGTGCGGGTGCTGTCGACCGCGCGCGCGATCGAGCCGCGCGGTGCGCTCAGCCATTCGCCCGCCGTCCGCATCGGGATCGCGACCGGCCTCGTCGTGGTCGGCGACCTCGTCGGGCAGGGCACCGAAGAGCGCGACTCCGCGGTCGGTGAAACCGTCAATCTCGCCGCGCGGCTGCAAGCCCTGGCGCCGCCCAACGGCGTCGTGATCTCCGCCTCGACGCAGTCGCTGCTGAAGGGGAAGTTCGACTATCGCAATCTCGGTGTCCATGCGCTGAAGGGTATCTCGGAGAAGGCGCAAGCCTGGCACGTGGTGCGCGCCTCGCGGGTGGAGACCCGCTTCGCCGCCGCGATGGGCGCGCGGCTGACGCCGCTCGTCAACCGCGAGGAGGAGATTGCGCTGCTGATGGGCCGCTGGCAGCAGGCCAAGAGCGGCGACGGCCAGGTCGTGGTCAAGTTCGGCGAGCCGGGCATCGGCAAGTCGCGCATCATCCAGGAAATCTTCGAGCGGATATCGGGCGACCGCCATGCGCAGGTCTCGTTCCAGTGCTCGCCCTACTACACCTCCACCGCGTTCTATCCGTTCGCCGAGCAGCTCAAATTTTCCCTCGGCCTCGACCGCGAGGATGCCTCCGCGTTGTCGCTGGCGAGCCTGGAGACTGCGATCGCCGCCGCCCATGGCGACATCGAGCAGGTCACGCCGCTGTTCGCCGCGCTGCTGTCGATTCCGACCGGCGATCGCTATCCGCCGCTCGACCTGTCGCCGCAGCAGCAGAAGGATGCGACCGTCGCGGCGCTGGTCGGCCACTTCCTCGGCCTTGCGCGCGAGATGCCCCTGGTGATCGCGTTCGAGGATCTGCACTGGATCGACCCGACCTCGCGTGAAGTGATCGACCTTCTGGTCGACCGGGTGCAGAACCGGCCGATCCTGGTCATCATCACCGCGCGCTCCGAATTCCAGCCGAGCTGGAACGCGCATTCGCACATCACCACGCTGGTTCTGAACCGCCTGAGCCGGCAGCTGCGCACGACGCTGGTCGAGCGCGTTGCCGGACGGGAGCTGCCGAAGGAGGTCGTCGAGGAGATCATCGTCAAGACCGACGGCGTGCCGCTGTTCCTGGAAGAGCTCACCAAGACCGTTCTGGAATCCAATCTCCTGACCGAGCGGCACGGACGTTACGTGCTGTCGGGCCCGTGGCGGCAGCTGGCGATCCCGGCAACGCTGACGGACTCGCTGATGGCGCGGCTCGACCGGATGGGCCCGTTCAAGCGGATCGCGCAGATCGGCGCCACCATCGGCCGCGAGTTCTCCTACGAGACGCTCCAGGCCGTCGCCAACACGCCGGCGGAGCAGATCGAGGCCGCGCTCAACCATCTGGAGGGGGCCGGGCTGGTCATGCGGCGTGGCCATCCGCCGGATGCACTCTACTCGTTCAAGCACGTGATGATCCAGAACGCCGCGCATGCGAGCCTCCTGCACAGCGAGCGCCGCAAGCTGCATGCGCGCATCGCGCAGGTGCTCAGCGAGATGTATCCGGAGAAGACCGATCGCGAGCCGGAGCTGCTGGCCCATCACCTCACCGAGTCCGGCCAGAGCGAGGGCGCCGCGAGCTTCTGGCTCAAGGCCGGCAAGCAGGCGGCCAGGAGCGGCGCCAATCTGGAGGCGATCGGCCATCTGCGCCGCGGCTTGAGCGTCGTGCAGGCCAATGCGCGCATGCAGGGCGCCGACGAGATGGAGCTCGAGCTGCGCATCGCGCTCGGCAACGTGCTGATCGCGGCCAAGGGCTATGCGGTGCAGGAGGTCGAGGAGAACTACATGCGCGCGCTCGAGCTCGGCCAGCAGCTCGACGACGACGAGAAGGCCTTCGCCGCGACCCGCGGCCTGTGGGTGTGTCACTTCATCCGTGCCGATCTCACCCGCGCGCACGATCTCAGCGTGGAGCTCCTGAAATTCGCCAAGCGCGAGCGGCTGAACGAGCGGTCGCAGCCGGCGCAGCAGACCGGCTATCTGATCGAGGCGCACCGTTCGATCGCGATGACCATGCTCTATCGCGGCCGCTTTGCTGCCTCGCAGCACCATCTGCATCGCTGCATCAATCTCTACAGCCCCGATCTGCATTCCGATCTGATGGTGCGGCACGGCACCGATCCCGGCGTCGTCTCGCTGTCTTATCTCGGCTATCTGCTCTGGTTCCTCGGCCGGCCCGATGCGGCGCGCCAGCACAGCGAGCAGGCGATCGCCAATGCCGAGAAGATCCGCCATCCTTTCACGCTCGCCTTCGCGCTCGTGTTCGGCGCCTATCTCTGCCAGCATCTGCGCGACGTCGAGGGCACGCGCGACTACGCCAACCGCGCCATGATCATCGCCACCGAGCACAATTTCCTGCACTGGAAGCAGCAGGCCGCGATCCTGCGCGGCTGGGCGCTGACGCAGCTCGGCGAGGCCGACGAGGGTCTCAGCCAGATGCGCTTCGGCCTCGACGAATACGAGGCGATGGATTCCTGGCTCGCCGGCTGCTGGTTCCGCTGCCTGCTGGCCGAAGCCTATGCCAAGGTCGGGATGCGCGATGCGGCCTTGCGCGCGCTGGACGGCGCGCTCGCGACCGCGCGGCGGACCGGTGATCATTCCTATCTTGCCGAAGTCTATCGCCTGCAGGGCGAGATCACGCTGTCGGACGGCGATCCGGCATCGGTGCAGGAGGCCGAGGATTTGTTCGGCCTGTCGCTGGAGACCGCGCGCAAGCAGGGCGCGCTGTCCTGGGAGCTGCGCACCGCCGTCAGCCTGGCACGGCTGTCGCATCAAGCCGGCAAGCGTGAGCACGCGCGTCTCCTGCTCGTGCCGATCGTGGCCAGGTTCAGCGAAGGTTTTTACACGCCGGACCTCAAGCAGGCGATGCAGCTGGTCAATGAGCTCGATGCGGACGCGCCTGTTCGTGAACAGGCTGACGCGGCGAAATGAGCGATCTTGCCGCCGCGCGTGCGCGCTATGTGGAGTTGATCGCCAGGCGCGAGCGGATTTCCTCCACGCGTCTGATCGACGCGCTCGCCACCGTTCCGCGCGAGGATTTTCTGGCCAGAGGCCCTTGGCGCATCAAGAGCGAGGCGGCACGCAGCTACCGGCTGACGCCGGATGCCGATCCCGTTCACCTCTACGACAATGTGCTGGTCGCGATCGACGCGCGCCGCAAGCTCGACACCGGACTGCCGAGCCTGTGGGCGCATCTGATCGACGTGCTCGACATCAAGGAGAGGGACCGCGTGGTCCAGATCGGCTGCGGGCTCGGCTATTTCTCGGCGGTGCTGTCGAAGCTGGTCGGCCCGAAGGGCCGCGTGCATGCGATCGAATGCGACGAGCGGCTGGCATCCCGCGCGGCGAGTTTCCTTCACGCCTATGCCAACGTCGAGGTGGTCCCTGGTGATGGACGTGATCTGATCGGTGAAGTCGCCGACGTAATCATCGTCCACGCCGGCTTTCCGCACCCGCATCCGCTCTGGCTGCAATCGCTCCGCCCGCGCGGCCGCCTCCTGGTGCCGCTGACCCAGCGCGATCGCGAAGGCGCGGTGATCAAGATCACGCGGAGGGCGAAGGGCTTCGAGGCCGAGGCGGTGCAGCAGATCAGGATATTTCCCGGCCAGGGCCGCGGTGTGACCGCGCTCGACGACCGCGTCGCCGACTGGTGGCAGCGCGCCGCCGCCCTGGCACCGCTGCGCTTTCGCGGGCTCGAGCAGGGGCTGCCGTCGGATGGCTAATTCTTCGTTTCATTTTACCTTGATTCCGTTTGTGAGTTTCCAGCATCTCGCAGTGCGGCTATGAGTGCGGCCTGACCGCCATCCGAGCGCGCCCATGCATTCCGTTGCCCTGCTGACTGCGAGCTATGCCAAGGATATCGAACGCTTTTCGCTGCTCAGCGAGAGCATCGACACGTGGCTGACGGGATACACGCGGCATTATGTTCTCGTTAACGATGAGGACGTGCCGCTGTTCGAGCGCTTTGCGTCCGACAAGCGCGTCATCGTTCCGGCCTCGCGTTACCTGCCGAAATGGCTGTTCGCGCTGCCGCCGGCGCTGCAGTTCATCAGCAAGCGGCGCGTCTGGCTGTCGCTGCTATCGTCGCCCGTGCACGGCTGGCACATCCAGCAGATCCTGAAGATCGCCGGCGTCCTCAACGCGCCCGAGCAGCGCGTCTGCATCCTGGATTCGGACAATCTGTTCTTCCGCGAATTCGACGTCGGCCGGTATGCCGGCGGCGAGAAGACGCCGCTCTTCGTCACGCGCAAGGGGATCGACGCCGACCACCCCTTGCACGTGCTGTGGCTGCGCACCGTGGATCAGCTTCTCGGCGTCAAGGAGCGCGCGTTCCCGGCGGACGATTATGTCGGCAACGCGCTGGTCTGGGACAAGGACACTGCGCGTGCGATGACGGACGCCATAAAGTCGGCAACGGGCCTGAGCTGGGCCCTGGCGCTGTGCCGGAAGAAGAAGTTTTCGGAGTATCTGCTTTACGGCAACTTCGTCGCCAGTTCGCCGGAGCATCTCGCGGCGCACCGGGTGACGGAAGACAGCATCGCGGTGTCGCACTGGGACGACACCCGCCTCGACCGCCCGGCGATCGAAGCGATGATGCGCGCAGCTTCCCCCGAGCAGGTCGCGCTCTGCATCCAGTCCTATTCCTCGACCTCGATCGAGGACATCCGCGACGTCTTCAGGCTGAACTCGGCTGACAGGCGCAGTCCGAGCCTGGCTCCCGATCAGATCGGAGACACGCTCGCCTTCGAGACGCCCAGGACACGCTAGCCTTTCAGGACATACTAGGCTTCAGGCGTTCTTCGTGAACTTGCTGATGACGTCCATGAACGGTTTTGGCTTGAATTCGCCGTCGAGCGGCAGCGGACGGTTCGGCTGCTTGTCCTTGCGGGCGAAGGTGCCGTTGATCCAGCTGTAGCGATCCGAGAGGCCCCAGGTCAGGATCGAGCGCACCGGTCCGCTGGCCGAGACGGCCGTCAGCAGGTCGTCGACGCGCTTGGCGACGATGGCGTCGCGCTCAGCCGGACCACCCGCCAGCTTCTGGTCGTCGACGTCGAGCTCGGTGACGAGCACCTCGAGGCCCCAGGAGCGCAGCTCGGTGACGAATTCGGCGAGCCCATGCGTGTCGATCTCGAGCTCGGCATGCAGATGCGATTGCAGTCCCACGGCATGCAGCGGAACGCCCTGGTCGAGCAGCTCCATGATGAGGTTGCGATAGGCCGCGCGCTTGGCAATGAAGGAGTCCTTCGCCGACTCGATGTCGTATTCGTTGATCGCGAGCTTCACGTATGGATCGGCCGCGGCCGCCGTGCGGAACGCCAGCGGAATCCAGTTCTTGCCGAGATGCTGCGTCCAGAACGTATCGCGCCGGTCGGTGATCCCCTTGGGATTGTCCGGGATCGGCTCGTTGACGACGTCCCACGATGTCAGCTTGTCCCTGTAGTAGGACACGACGGTGCCGATGTGGTCGAGATAGGCGCGCTCGACGCCCTTGGCATCCTTGATCTGCTTGGTCCAGTCCGGAATGTCGTGATACCAGGCGAGCGCGTGTCCGCGCATCGTCAGATCGTTCGCTCGCGCGAAATCGAGGATGGCATCGGCGCGCTCGAAGGCAAAGGTGTGCGCGTCCGGCCGCAGCATCGGCCATTTCAGCTCGAGCACCGGCACCACCTGTGTGCAATAGGTGCTGATGGCCTCGCCGAGCCTGGGATCGGCTTGCAGGTCCCAAAGCGTGGCCGCCGCACCAAAGCCCGGACGACGCTGGGCGAGCTTCGAGGCTGGTAATGCTGATGCGGAGGCGCCCGCCGCGAGAGTCGCAGCGCTGCCGAGGAGAAATTGGCGTCTGTCGAGCTTGGTCACGCGTGGTTCTGCATTACGGCTTCGGCGATCTCGTAATAGTGAAGCGCGCCCTTCTCGAGCGTCAGATTTTCGGTCACATAGTCGCGCGGCGCGAAGTCGCCGGCGCTCACATGCGACCAGAACTCGCTCCAGCCGGAGGTGAAGCCGGCCGCATCGGTGAAGGTCATGCCGCAGCGTGCGTCGAAATAAGGCACGGACGAGACGCCGCCTTCGTACCTCACCTTGTGCGGAAAATACTTCGGATCCTGCCACGGTCCGCCGCGATCCCACGCAAAGACGGGAACACCGCTCGACAGCGCCTGCTGGCATGCGATGCCCTGGCTCTCATGCTCGCACAGGAAGATCATGCTGCGGCAACGCGCCAGCGCCGCCTTGTAGTCGTCTTCCTTGTAGTGACCGTAGCGGATCACCTCGACCGTGCGGCCGCTGGCCTCGAGATGCCTGCGGATCGGTTCGATCAGTTCGGGCTCGTATCGCTCGTAATCCCAGCGGACCTTGTCATAGAGCAGCACGTCCACGCTCTTGCGGTCGGCCGGCGTCGGCGTCCACAGGTCGGTGTCGATGCCGACGGGCCAGGCGTCGACATGGGGCCAGTGCGGGCGGAACATGTCGGCGTACCATTTACAGGGCACCAGGACGCGCTTCACCTGCAGGTCGTTCAGGCGCTCCGGTGCATCGACCGGGTGGTCATACATGGCGACCCCGAGCAGGAGCGGGTTCTTCCACTTGAACCAGTCGAGCACGAACGGTCGTCCGATGACGCAGGCGAGCTCCTCGGGGTGCTTCTGGATGTAGCGATAGTCGTTGACGCGGTAGCGGATGCCGAGCCGATCGAGACCCGCGCACAGATTGAGGAGGACGCGCCGCTGTCCGCTGATGAAGGACTCGCCCTTGACCAGGCGCCGCAGCAGCGGCCGGACGTGGCGGTCTCCGGGAAACCAGCGGTCGTCCCGCTCTTCAAAGAAAAGATTGAGGACCATCCTGTCGCGCTTTTGCATGCCGAAATCCGCCGGAACGAGCGGCGCGTCGGTGCCGCCATGCGGCCGGGAGGTCGGGTGCGCCCGCATTCGTTCGGCAACGTCCATGTCAGTCACTTCCACGCATCGGATGGGTCGGGCGACCTTTTGATATCATTGCTTCTTTTCAGTGATCCCGCCGGTTCCTACAAGGACAGGGCAAATTTAACGCTAACGCGCGATAACCGCTGACACGTTTCATTCGCGATCCGATTTGCAGGCTTATGCGACTATCTTGACCGGCGCTGGCGGCGCAATGCGATGGCCGCAGCAAAGGCCAACTGTTTTAACGCTCCGTTAATCCTCAAGGCGCCGCCGGTCCCGTGTTCGCATGCTGAATCGCCATTTCTCCATTTACCTCGTGGCCTACATCCTGCCGGCGGCGGTGGGCTTCTTCGCGGTTACCGCCTACACGCGGCTCCTGAACCCGGCGGAATACGGCGTCTATGTCGTCGGCATCAGCCTTGCCGGCATTCTCGGCGCGATTTTCTTTGCCTGGATCAAGCTGTCGGTGTCGCGCTATCAGGCGATGTCGGCGGAGGTGGATTTTCGCGGCACGGCGATGGTCGCCTTTGGGCTCACGGTCGCAGTGCTTTGTGCCACCACGCCGCTCGTGTTCCTGTTCCGCAGCGATGTTAGCGTCGAGCTGCTGCTCGCCAGCATGTTCGTCGCGATCACGGCCAATGCGGTCGATGTCGGCCAGGAGTTCGAGCGCGCCAAGCTGCGTCCCTATCGGTTCGCCGCGATCTCGATCGTGCGCAGCGTCGCGAGCGTCGGCTTGGGCCTCGTCGGCATCTGGCTCGGCTGGGGCGGCATTGGCCTGCTGGCGGCGTTTGGCCTGGGATCACTCACCGGCATCATCCTCAATCTCGTCGGTGACCGCACCAGGATCGCGCGCTTCCAGCGCAGCCAGTTCATGCAGCTCGCGCGCTACGGCCTGCCGCTGACGCTGGCCGGCCTTTCGGTCGCGTTGTACTCGAGCTGCGACCGTCTCATCGTCGCCTATCTCCTCGGCAAGGACGCCGCCGGCATCTTCGGCGTTGCCGCCGACCTGCCACGCCAGTTCATGGTGATGATCGCCTCCAGCGTTGCCGCTGCGACCGTGCCCCTGGTGTTCCGGTCGCTGTCGGAGAACAACAATGAAGTCACGCGCGAGCGGCTGACCGAGAGCCTCGAGCTGCTGCTCGTCGTCGTCGCACCCGTCGCGATCTGGCTGGCGCTCGCCACCGACCAGGTTGCGGGCACGCTCGTGGGCGTCGATTTCCGCGCCGGCGTGTCGGCGCTGCTGCCGACCCTGGTGCTCGCCCGTTTCTTCGGCATCGCCAACCAGTTCTACGTCCAGATCAGTTTTCAGCTCGCCGAGCGTCCCTTCATGCTGGCGGCGCAGTCCTTCCTCACGCTGGCGGTGAGCGTCGTGCTGATGTTCGCGCTGGTTTCGGGCTACGGGATCTATGGCGCCGCGCTGGCGACGCTCGCGACCGAGGTGATCGGCTTCGTCGTTGCGGTCGTCCTGATGCACCGCGCCCATCCCGTGCCGTTCGACGCGAGCCGCCTCGCCGGCGTGGCCGTCTCCGCAGCAGTGATGGCGGCTGCGATCCTGGTCGCGCGCTCGCAGGCCAATGGCACCGGCCTCGTCGCGCTGATCATCGTGAGCCTTGCCGGCGGGTTCGCTTATGCGGCAGCGGCCTGGCTGCTCAACGTCGCCAACGTGCGCACGCTCTCGCTCCGTGTCCTCAGGACCTTCAACCGGAAGGCGCTGGGCGTGTAGCGCGCCCCTGTCCGGCGGGGCCTCGCCGCCCTGACGTCAGGCCGGGCCGGCTGCAACCACCGGCGGGCCCCGGACATTCTGCCGCAGCCGTGGACCGCCAGCTCCGGACCAGCCCCGGCCGCAAGCACCCTTCCGCCCGTTCGGGCCGTCGTATATGAGAGATTTACCGCCGGAGCGTGCCGAATATCGCCACAGACGGAACGTATGGCGGCTGTGATTTCTTAATTCAGAGATCGCAAACTGACATTTGACCGGCACGCGCGGACTGGCAGTTCGACCGAGGATGGCATGAAAAACCTGATGACAACGGCGCAATCCACCGTGGCGATGCGGCGTTGGCGGACTCCCGGGATTGTGACGCTGGCGGCGATGGTCGCATTCGCGACGCTGGGCCCGGCGTCCGCAGCCAAGCAGGCGCGCCAGGCGGCCGAGGCGGTGGCGCAGCGCGAGGCCGGCGAGCCGATCATGGCGATCGTGTCGATCAAGAGCCAGCAGGTCACCTTTTACGACGCCGACGGCTGGATCATGCGCGCTCCGGTCTCGACCGGCACCACCGGGCGCGAGACGCCGGCCGGCATCTTCGCCATCGTCGAGAAGGACAAGGACCACCGCTCGACCATGTATGACGATGCCTGGATGCCGAACATGCAGCGCATCACCTGGAACGGCATCGCGCTGCATGGCGGGCCGCTGCCGGGCTATGCCGCCTCGCATGGCTGCGTGCGCATGCCGTTCGGCTTTGCCGAGAACCTGTTCGACAAGACCAATATCGGCATGCGCGTGATCATCTCGCCGAACGACGCGGCGCCGGTCGATTTCACCCATCCCTCGCTGTTCGTGCCGAAGCGGGAGGCCATTGCGGCGGCGCCGGGCCGTATCGACAAGCTCTCGGCCGAAGCCGAGGAAGCCACACGGGCCGCCGACGAGACCAAGAAGGCCGCTGCCGCGGCCGCCAAAGAGGCGGCCTCGCTCCCGCAATCGCTGCGCAAGCTGGAGCAGCAGAAGGCCCGCGCCGACGCCGAACTCGCCTTCGCCGACAAGACGCTTGCGAATGCAAAGATCGATCAGACCCGCGCCAAGGCCGAGGAGCTGAAGCAGAAGGCGGCCGCCAAGGCCGCGGATGCAACGACGCAGCTCGATGCCGCCAAGGCCGCCGCGCAGCCGAAGCGTGACGCCGTCGCGGCTACGAAGGAGGCTGCGAAGGTGGCTGCGACGAAGAAGGCCGACGCGGTGAAAGCGGCGACCGACGCCAAGCTCGCGCTCGAGCCGGTCTCGGTCTATATCAGCCGCTCGACGCAGAAGCTCTATGTGCGGCGGAACACGCACAAGCCGGCGCCGGACGGCGGCGGCGAGGTGTTCGACACCAGCATCGAGGTCCCCGTCACGATCCGCAATCCCGACCAGCCGCTCGGCACGCACATCTTCACGGCGATGGCGAAGACCGACGCGGGCCTGCGCTGGAGCGTGGTCACGATCGAAAGCGGCGACGACGCCAAGACAGCGCTCGACCGCATCACCATCCCGCAGGAGGTGTGGGATCGCATCGGGCCGACGGCGCTGCCGCGCTCCTCGATCATCATCTCGGACGAGCCGTTGAGCGCCGAGACCAATTACCGCACCGAGTTCGTCGCGGTGCTGAGCAATCATCCCCAGGGCGGTTTCATCACGCGCAAGCCGACCGCGCCATCGATGGACATTGCCAGCGACGACGGCTGGGACAATGGCGGCAACAATTTCGGCTTCTTCTTCCAGCAGCGCGATCCGTACGCGCAACCGGTCAATCCGCGCCGGCAGCGCGGCCAGTATCCGTATTATCAATCGACGCAGCCGATGCAGCGGAGCTGGTGGTAAGCGAGCGGTCTCGGGCGACAACGCTTCGATTACGGCCGCGCGGTGATCACCAGCGCCTGAATCTTCGCTTCAACGGGGCCGGGGCCGTGGCAGGCCCGGATCTCCTCGGCAAGGGCGTCCGTCGCTGCCTGCAGCTTGCTCGCATCCCTCGCGTCGATCTCGTTGCGCAGCGGCGTCCCCTGGCAATAGGCGAACGCCACATATTCGGGCGTGGGCGCGCGGCTCATCGCGGCAAGCGTTTCGATCGAAATGTCGCGGAAGCCGGCTTGCTCCAGCTCTGCCTTGATGACGGCCTTGTCGTGATAGCCGTGCGGCGTCCGCGCCATGAAACGGGGCGGATCATCGGGAAAGACCTTTCCGAGCACGCGCGTCGCATCATCGGCGAACACGTTCTCCTCGATACGGTCCCAGACGTTGAACACGAACGTGCCGTTCGGCCGCAACACCCGCTTGGTCTCCGAATAGCCCTTAACACGATCCGGAAAGAACATGGCGCCGAACTGGCAGCAGACCAGGTCGAATGTGGCGTCGTCGAACGGCAGGGCGGTGGCATCCGCCTGGCGCCAGGTCATGCGCGGATCCTCACCCTGGCGCTGCGCCGCAACCGCGAGCATCGGTTCGTTGAGATCGGTTGCGACGTAGCGGATGCCGGGCGGTAGCGCTGCAGTCACGGCCCGCGTGACGGCGCCGGTGCCTGCGGCGGTTTCCAATATTGTGGACGGGGAGAGAGCCGCGACACGCTTTGCGATGTCGGCAGCGTAGTGGGCAAAGATCAGCGGGACGAGATACTCGTCGTAGATTTTCGGAATCGAGCCGGCGAAAACCTTGTCAGTGTTGGACATGCTTGCCTCGCTGAAGGTTGGACGCGAGGCGCATGTTACACAGGTTGCCGGCCACCGCACCAGCAGCGAGGTGACCCCCACCGGCGAAAAGCGCCTACGATTTGGCGACGACCTCGCGGATCGGACGCGTGCCGTCCCAGCTCAAGGCCGCCTGCCGCACCTTCTCGAAGAACGGACCCTTGGTGCCGCTGATGTCGGAGATCTCGATCACCGTTCCCGGATGCGCCTGCGTGTCGAAATAGGCAAAGCGTCCCTTGTCGCCGCCGATCTGGCCCTCATGGCCGATCCTGTAGCCCAGCCCGATCGCCTCGTCGTAGAGCGCCTGATAGTCGTGGCTCCAGTACGACATGTGCTGGAGGCCTTCGTGGCCGGCGTCCAGAAACTCCTTGTACAGCGAGGGCGCGTCGTTGCGCTGCTGGATCAGCTCGATCTGCAGATCGCCGGAGTTGGCGAGCGCAATGCTCATCTCGACCGATGAGTCCTGGCCGCGATGGCGGAACCAATCGGTCTTGACGCGGTCCATGTAATACCAGGGACCGACGCCCATCACCTCGATCCAGTGCTTCATCGCGGCCTGGATGTCCCGCACCACATATCCGTTCTGGCGCACCGCGCCGAAGATGCGGCTCATGCCCGCGCTCCCCTTGTCAGCCTGCTCACTTGACCTCGATGCCGGCGTCCTTGGCAACCTGTTTCCAGGCCGCGATGTCGCGGGCGTTGATGTCGCGCTGCTCCTCGCCCGGGACGAATTGCGGCGTGATGCCGAGCTTCAACAGCTTCTCCTTGACCTCGGCATCGCCGAGCGCGTCCTTGAGCGCCGCCGACAGCTTTTGCGCGATCGGCGGAGCAAGGCCCGCGGGCGCATACATCGCCCAGGACAGGCTGCGGTCGAACGGCACGCCCTGCTCCTTGTAGCTGGCGACATCGGGCAGGCTCGGCGAGCGTTCGCCGCAGGCGGCCAGCGCCTTGATCGAGCCGTCCTTCACCAACGGCGTCGCGGTCGCAACGTCCAGCGTCGCCAGCGAGATGTGGCCGCCGAGCAGGTCGCCGGCGAGCTTGGCGATGCCGTTGAACGGCACGTGCTCCATCTTGATGCCGGTCTGCTGCATCAGGATCTCCGCACAGAACTGTCCGGTCGAGCCGATGCCCCAGCTGCCGTACTGGATCGGCTCGCCCTTCTTCGCCAGTGCAATCAGGCCCTTGATGTCATTGGCGGCAAAATCCTTGGTCGCCACCAGGATGATCGAGGAGACGCCGACGCGCCCGATCGTCGTAAAATCCTTGATCGAATCGTAGGGCAGTTTTGGATAGATCGCCGGCGCCAGCACATGCGTGGTCATGCCGCCGACGGTGATGGTGTAGCCGTCATTCTGTGACGTCGCCACCATCTGCGTGCCGAGCGTGCCGGCAGCTCCCGTGTGGTTCTCGATATAGATGCTCTGTCCGAGCGACTTGCCCATCCTGTCGGCGAGCAGCCGGCCGACCACGTCGCCGCCGCCGCCGGCCGCATAGGGCAGCAGCATCTTGATCTTGTGGGTGGGGTAAGCGGCGGGGTCTTCCGCTCGCGCCGGCAGTGCGGCCAATAGCAATGCGAGAAACGAAAGCGTGACGGTGCGCAGCATCATGATGGCATTCCCTAATCTTCGAAACGAAATCGATAGGCCTCGCCGTGCCTGACAACGCGGCCTGCGGTCGGTGCCGGAAAATGGCCGGTGAGCAGATAGCTCGGCGTATCCGCGAGCTCCTCCAGCAGCGCCATCCGCGTTGCGACCGCCGCGGCCGGATCGACATCGGCGGCATTCGACAGCCACGGTGCCGCGCACTGGATCGGATGATGGATCACGTCGCCCGACATCACCGCGTGATCGTGGCCACCGTTGAGATGGATCTGCATGTTGCCGGCGGTGTGCCCGGGCGCGGGCGCAAAGCGTAGGCTCGCGTCACGATCGCTGAACAGGCGGTAATCAGTTTCGACAAGCTCCGCGAGGCCCGCAGCGACCACCGGCAGCACGGAATCCTCGAACGAGCCGTGGTTCACCGGGCTCTTCGGCGCCGCATTGTGCGCGGCCTCGAAATGCCGGTACTCCTCGCGGCCCATCAGATAGCGCGCATTGGGAAAGGTCGGCACCCAGCGGCCGCCGAGGAGACGCGTGTTCCAGCCGACGTGATCGACATGCAGATGCGTGCACATCACGAAGTCGACCTGTTCAGGGGCAACGCCCAGCGCCTGCAAGTTTTCGAGATAAGGCTGGTTCAGGTTGTTCCACGCCGGCACGCGCGGCCGATGCTTGTGGTTGCCGCAGCAAGTGTCGACGATGGCAGTCCAGCGCGGCGTGCGGATGAGATAGGAGTGGTGGCTGAGGATGAAGCGGCCGGTCTCGGGCTCGATATAGCGGTGATCGAGCCAGCTGCGGTTCGCCGCGACGTCAGCGTCGGTGACGTTGGCGAACAGCCAGGTCTTCTCAAAGGCGAGCGCGGGGATCTCGCTGACGAGATCCACCCGCATGCTGCCGATCCTCACCTGCCGCATGCTCAGTTCTTGAGGAGGTCGCCGAACGGCACCCAGCGCGTGCCGTCAAAGCGGATCAACTGCAGGCTCGTCATCGGCGTGTAGCGCTCGGGCGAGTTGTTCACCGCCGTGCCGTTGATCAGCATCGGCAGGCGCACGTCCTTCAGGCTGGTCGCCTGCTTCATCACATTGGCGCGGGTGAGATCGTTGCCTGATGCCTTCAGCACCGTCACCAGCGTCTGCGCGATGGTGTAGCCGTAGACGTTGAGCCAGTCGCTCTTGTTGGCGTCTGGCAGGTACTTGTCCATGAAGGCGGCCCATTCCTTGGTGCCGGCATCGTCCTTGTTGGCGGGGTCGGTCGCATCCTTCAGGTACTGGCTGGAGATGACGCCGGTGGAATTGTCCTTGCCGGCCGGCTCCAGCACGCCGCTGATCGATGCCGAGACGTTGGAGATGATCGTCACGGGCTTCCAGCCGATCTCGCCGATCTTGCGGATCGCCTGCGCTGCGAATTTCGGCGTCGCCGCCACCAGCACGATTTCGGCACCCGCGGTCTTCAGTTGCAGGATCTGCGTGTCGACCGTGGGCGCGGAAGTCTCGTAAGCGGCGCGCGCGACGATCGCTTCGCCGCTGCCGAGCCCTTCCTCCAGCGCCTTCAGATAGTCCTTGCCGAGATCGTCGTTCTGGTAGAGCACGCCGATCTTGGCATTGGCGTGGCTCGCCTTGATGTATCTGGCGTAGGCGATCGCCTCGTCGCGATAGGTCGGCTGCCAGCCGACGGTCCACGGAAAGTTCTTCGGGTCGTCCCACTTCGCCGCGCCAGAGCCGAGGAAGAGCTGCGGCACCTTGCGGTCGTTGAGATATTTGTGCACGGCGCTGTTGGTCGGCGTGCCGACGCCGCCGAAGATCAAAAGAACCTCCTCGCTCTCGACCAGCTTGCGCGTCTGCTCCACCGTCTTCGGCGGGCTATAGGCATCATCGGCGATGATCATCTGGATGCGCCGTCCGTTGACGCCGCCCTCGTCGTTCACCTTGCGGAAATAGGCCTCCGCCGCTTTCGCGATCTGCGCGAACGCCGACACCGGTCCGCTCAGCGGCGCCGTGGTGCCGATCTTGATGGTCTTGTCGTCGGCGCCGGGATCGTATTTGGCGGATTGGGCGGAGGCGGTGTTGCTCGCGAGCAGCGGCAACAGGATGCAGGCCGCGGCTAAGCGAAGGCGGGCAAAGCGCGCCATGAGGTCGTCTCCCCAAAATTGCTCTCCGCCTCTCGTTGGTGCGGAGTTGAAACGCGAGAACAGTGCCAGCAAGCAGGCTTGCGGACCGCGCCCGTTGCCGCCAGATTGGCGAAACGAACGATCGTTCGTACGGTTGACTAGCGAACGATCGTTCGTTAGTCAAGTCACATGGCTGTCCACACCTCCAGCGCGGCGGAAGCGGCTGCGCCCACGACGCGCGAGCGCATCCTCACCGAGGCGCTCAACCTGTTCGCGCAGAGCGGCTATGGCGGCGCCTCGATGCGCGAACTCGCCCGCCGCGTCGGCATCCGCGAGAGCAGCCTCTACAACCATTTCTCCGGCAAGGCCGCGATCCTCGAAGCGATCGTGAGCGAGCACGGCCCCGCAAGCTCCGCGAGCCGGCTCGAAGAAGTGCGCTATAAGCAGCTCGCGCGGCAGCCTGCCGCGTTCTGCCGCCAATTCGCGCTCGACCTCGTTGAGCAATGGTCCGATCCGCGCGAGCACCAGTTTCAGAAGGTCATTACCGCCGAGCGTAACCGTGTCCCCGGGATCCGCGCCAAGTTCGCCGACCATTTCTACGCGCGCGAGCAGAGCACGATGACGGACTATTTTCGCGGCTTCGCGCTTGCCGGCCTGATCGCGACGCCGGATCCGCGCGAGACCGCGCGGCTGTTCGCGGCCGGTCTCATCTATATCCGCCTCGAGCATTACGTGATGGGCGCGGCGCCGTCGCCGCGGCCGAAGGTGATCGAGGCGATCGACCGCTATCTCGCCTTCTTCCTGTCGCTGATCGCGGCAGGCAATGACACCGACAACAAGAAACGAAAGCTCAAGGGAGAAACGCGTGGCAAGGCTGCCCCTGATTGATCCGGAGACGACGAGCGGCGACATCCGCGCCTCGTTCGACCGCATGCCGGTCAAGCTCAACATCTTCCGCATGATGGCTCACGCCGAGGCCAACATGATCCCGGCGATGCGGCTCGGCAATTCGATCCTGCACAAGCAGAAGCTCTCTTCCGTCTACCGCGAGCTTTTGATTTTGCAGGCGGCCCAGCTCGAAGGCGGCGCCTATGAATGGCGCCAGCACGTGCCGATCGCGCTCGGCGTCGGCTGCACGCAGGCGCAGGTCGATGCCGTCGAGCGTTCCGATTACGATGCCGCCGGCTTAAGCGAAGCCGAGCGCGCGCTGCTGAAGTTCGGCCGCGAGGTGGTCGAGAACGTCCGCGTCGGCGAAGCCACCTTCGCGGCTGCTCGCGCGCATTTCAGCGACCAGGAGATCGTCGAATCCATCGTCGCGCTCGGCTTCTACATGATGATGGCCCGCCTCACCGAGGCGACCGAGACCGATCTCGATCCCGCGGCCGGCATGAAGGTCTATGACGGCGGCAAGAAGCAGGGCGGCTGAAATGACTGAAGCCGAGACCAAGCCGGAGCGCTACGTCCGTCCGCCCAGCGCAGCGTCGCTTGGCGAGGCGCCGGGCAGGGGGCGCCTGAAGGGCCGCCGCATCCTGATCGTCGGCGGCGGCCAGCGCGTGTTCGACGCCGCAACCGACCCGATCGGCAACGGCCGCGCCATGAGCATTCTATGCGCACGCGAGGGCGCGAAGGTCGCGGTCGCCGATCTCAATCGCAGCTCCGCCGAACAGACCGTCAAGCACATCACCGACGAAGCCGGCGACGGTCATGCGATTGCGGCCGATGTCACGCGCGAAGCCGACGTTATCAGCATGATCGAGGAAGCGCATCGCGCCATGGGCGGCCTCGACGGCATGGTGCTGAACATCGGCACCTTCGGCAAGACCGGGCTCGACGCCGTCAGCCCGGACGAATGGAACAAGATCTACGACGTCAACGTCCGCGGCCCCATGCTGTGCTGCCGCGCCGCGATGCCGAAGTTCGACAATGGCGGCGCCATCGTCTTCATCTCCTCGATCGCCGCGCTGAAGGCGGGATCGCAGATGGCGGTGTATGATTCCTCGAAAGCCGCGCTCGGCGGCCTGATGCGCAACATCGCCCATCTCGGATCGCGCCGCGGCATCCGCGCCAACCTCGTCTATCCCGGCCTCGTCGACACCCCCAACGGCCGCGAAGCCGGCGCCGGCCGCCCCAACCGCGGCAAGGGCCACATCCCGTTCGGCCGCCAGGCGACGGCCTGGGAGATCGCCTATGCCGTGCTGTTCTTCCTGTCGGACGAGAGCGTCTACGTCACCGCGCAGACGCTCGCGGTGGATAGCGGTTTGAGCGGGATGTAGGCCCTGTTGCGCGTTCATCGCCCGTGCGATCGTGCGCGACAGATGAGATGGTCGACCGAGAGGTTCCCCGGCCCGTAAGCCATGATGCCGAGCGCCATGGCCGCCCAGGTGAGATGGATCGGCCAGCCGTCGGGTACCGTGAGCTCGACGATCACCGTCATGAACAACAATCCGAGCGCTGCAAACCGCGTGCCCAGTCCGAGCACCAGCAGGATCGGGAACAGGATCTCGCCCGAGCCGGACAGGAAGGCCATCACCGTTGGTGCCGGAAAATGATATGGTCCGCCCGGCAGGTGCAGCATGAACTCATCGCTGAACAGCGCCACGGCGGTGTCGTTGAGCCGGAGGAAGCCGGCCCATTTGAGCATGCCCGAGCGCCAGAACGGCACGGCGAGCGCGACGCGCAGCACGAGTTGGACCAGCGACGGGGCGGCAAGCGTCTGCACCAGTTGATTGGCCTTGTCGATGAGCAGCCCGAGGGGTGGAAGGCTGCCGCTTGCGGGCATGCGCTGGTCCGTAATCATGCTGGATCTCCAAAGGCAAATGAGATGAGCGCGCCGGCTTCGATCAGGCCGGCGACGTTCGCGGCGATGTCGAAGTCGGCTGATGCGTCGAATGCCGCCATTGCGGCCGCGCCGAGCGGCTCGCCGGACATCAGGCTGGCGGCAAAGACGGCGCCGCCGGGCGGAAGGTGGCGCACCGCGACGTCGCATTCGGGCCGGGTGATCAGGGCGTCTTCCGGCGTCGACGCATCGATGCGCACCACAGGCGCGCTGTCGCGGTTGGCGGCAAAGATCGTCACGGCCGCATAATGTGAGCGTACGATCCGTGTGGCCGGATGCGGCGTGAAGACGAGATCGCCAAGCCGTTCCGGCGCGATGGCGGACAGAAGCGCAGGCGACAGCGGTGATGCGTCGGCGGCGTGATAGGCATCGAGCCAGGCGCGCTCGATGCGCGCGACATCGGCCAGCCAGGGCATATCCTGCGCATGGGCGTAATTCGCGACGAAGTCCGGGAAGTCGCGGCCATAGTCGAACAGCAGCGGCGAGGTCGGCGGGCTATTGCGGACGTGGAAGCGCGCCATGGCGCGGAAGAAATCCGTGCCGGTGATGCGCTGCACCGCCGGATAGATCGCAGCCAGCGCATCGATCAGGCTGACCGTGACGTTGTTGCGGTAGACGTCATAGCGTCGGCCTGCCGGCTTGCCGTTTCGGCCGACCACGGTCGTCGGCTCGTCACGCGCGGGGTCGAGCAGCGGCGGCGCGAAGGCCGCGGCAAATCCGAGGTCAGCTTCAGGCCGCACGGCGATCCTCCGTCTCTGCGGCCGTCTGGCAGCGATCGAGGATCGCCTGCGCCGCGGCGGCCTCGGCGCGCAGGATCGGCCATTCCGGGATCTTGCTGTCCCATTCGATCAGCGTCGGCACGGGGCCGCGCCGCGCGATGATGATCTCGTACAGCTTCCACACGGCATCCGCGACCGGGCCGTCATGGCTGTCGATGAGGAGGAGGTTGCCGTCATCGTCGGTCTGCTCCGCGTGGCCGGCGAGATGAATCTCCCCGACGCGAGCAAGCGGAAAATCGGCGAGATAGTCGAGCGCTGAGTATCCGTGATTGGTCGCGGACACGAACACGTTGTTGATGTCGAGCAGCAGGCCGCAGCCGGTGCGCGCGGTGATGGCGCGAATGAAATCGGTCTCGCTCATCGTGGACTGGCGGAAGGTGACGTAAGTCGACGGGTTCTCCAGCAGCAGCGGACGGTGGATCGCTTCCTGCACCTCGTCGATGTGATCGCAGACGCTGGCTAATGTCGCCTCGGTATAGGGCAGCGGCAGGAGGTCGTTGAAGAAGCTGGTTTCATGCGTCGACCAGGCCAGATGCTCGGAGACCAGCGCCGGCTGATAGCGCGCGACGAGGCTGCGAAAGCGCGCCAGATGGGTCTTGTCGAGCGGCTGCGGCCCGCCGATCGACATGCAGACGCCGTGCAGGGACAGCGGATGGTCGCGGCGGATGGCTTCCAGCGCGCGATGCGGCGCTCCGCCCGCGCCCATGTAGTTCTCGGCATGCACCTCGAAGAAGCCGGCTTGCGGGCCGGCTTCGAGAATCGCCGGAAGGTGCTCGGGCTTGAAGCTGGTTCCGGCGACGCCGCCGAGCGGAAGTGAAAAGCGGAGCGGCACGGTGGCGGGCTTGGTGGCCGTGATCATGGTGCGTCTCCGCTTCCTTCGTGTTGGCGTGATGGATTGGCCGGGCCGCGTCAGACCGGCTTCAGCGAGCCCTTCTTGCCGCCGGGCAGCTCGATGCTGGTGCAGGTGCCGCCCTGGACGAATTTCCAGGCGTTGCCCTGGAAGTCGACGGTCGAGGTGCCCTGGCAGGTCGTGCCCGGTCCGGCGGCGCAATCATTCTGGCCCTTCAGCGCGACGCCGAAGCACTTTTCCTTCTTGGCGGCGATGGCGGCATCGGCCTCGGCCTTGGTCAGCGGACCGGCGGCGGCGAGGGTCGCGAGCGCGGTCGACATGGCGCCGGCGAGAGCAAGCGTGGTGACGACGTGTTTGGCAGACATCGAAGTTCTCCTTTTCAGATGCATCGCCTGGCAGGCGAAGGCGCATGGTCTTCTTCGTTTCGCGCGCAGCCGGCGTTACTGCCGGGATGCTCACGAGTCCGTGAGACCGATTGGTCGGGGCGCCCGGTTGGTGCGCTTGGGCCGGGATTAACGGGCAAGCGCCGGCGTAAATCCAATGCCTTGGCTCTATCGAGACGTTAGCCGCGGGGCATTGGTGCGGATGGCCCGCACCTGCCAGACGTAACGAAGGGCGGTCGGCGCCGTAGAGCGATGTCAGAGGGTGGGCGGATCCGCGAAGGCGAAAACGGCGATGAATGTTGATCCCGGACGGAGGCTTCAGGCGGTTGCAAAGCTGACGGTCAGCATTCGCCTCGCAGTGTCCGCCCTGGTCCTGGCCGCGATCCTGCTCACGGCCGCGCTTTCCAGCCTGCTGTGGTGGCGCACCGCGGAGGCAACTAGCCGCCAGCTCGCTTCCACCATCAACGAGCAGATCGTGGCGGCGGTGCGCAAGGAGGTCTCGGCCATCGTCGACGAGGCGCGCGCCGCGCATACCGCGATCCGCACGCTGTTCCTCCAGAACGTGCTCGACACCCGCGAGGCCGACAAGCGCGAGTTCGTTTTCCTGTCGCAGTTGCAGTCGCAGGCGACAATCTCCTGGGTCGCCTTCGGCTGGCCCGACGGCTCGTTCTTTGCTGCGCACAAGCTCGGCGATCGCCGGCTGGAAATGATGGAGATCTCGCTGACCGATCATCCGGGTCAGCGCCGCGTCGATGAATATGACGTTGTGCCCGGCGATATCGAATTCGCGAGCCGCCGTTTCGAGCCGTCCGAGTTCCGTGTGGCCGATCAGGCCTGGTTCAAGGCCGGGCTCACCGCGGACGATCCGCAATGGTTCAGGGTGATGGACCATCCGACCGGCGAGCGGCCGTCGATTGCCTTTGCGGGACCGATCGACGTCTACCAGGAGCGGCAAGGCGTTCTGGCTGTCGTGATCGAATATACGAGGCTCGCGCGCTTCCTGTCGCAGCTCGAGGTCGGGCGTACGGGAACCGCCTTCATCGTCGATGATAGCGGTGAGCTCGTCGCAGCCCCGGACAAGGAGGCCGACGAGCTGCACCCTGCGCGCGGCGACATCACGCTGCTGCCGCTGGCGCGCGCAGCGCTCGAAAAGGCGGGCGAAGCCGGCCGCAAGGAGGCCCGGCGGAGCCGGCTGACATCACGTGGCGCGGCCTACGAGGTCGCGCTGACGCCGCTGCCGTTTCCCGGCTGGTCGCTCGCAACCGTGATCCCGGAGGCCGAATTTCTTGGACCCGTCGAGACGACGCTTCGCCGTCTGATCCTCGGCCTTGCCGTCGGCGCCGTGCTCGCGGCGCTGGCTTCGGCGGTGCTGGCGCGTTCCGTCATTGCGGCGCCGCTGTCGCGCGTCGTCGGCGAGCTTCGCCATGTCGAAGCGTTCGCGCTGGAGCAGGTCCGCCGGCATCCGTCGCGGCTCAATGAAATTGCGAGCCTGTCGGGTGCCATCGCCGAGATGGCCGCCGGCCTTTCCGCTTTCCGCAAGTTCATCCCCGCCGATCTCGTCCGTGCCCTGCTGCGTCAGGGCGTCGAGGCAAGGCCCGGCGGCAGCATCCAGGAGCTCAGTGTGATGTTCATCGATATCGCCGGCTTCACCGGCCTGTCCGAGCGAATGGGCGATCGCGTGGTGCCGCTGCTGTCGCGCTATCTCGACCTCACTTCGGAAATCATCGTCGCCAATGCCGGCACCATCGACAAATTCATCGGCGATGCCGTGATGGCATTCTGGGGCGCGCCGCAGCCGCAAGGAGATCATGCCCTGCGCTGCTGTCGCGCGGCGCTGGCCTGCCGCAGGGCGATGGACGAGTCCGGCCTTGTCGACGATCTCGACCAGCCGCTTCAGATCCGCATCGGCATCAATTCGGGCCGCATGCTGGTCGGCAATATCGGCTCGGAGCTGCGACTGAATTACACCGTGATCGGCGATGCCGTGAACGTCGCCAGCCGGCTCGAAGGCGCCAACAAATCCTATGGAACGCGCATCCTGATCGGCGAGGCGACCGAACGCCTGGCGCGCGGCGCCATCGTCACGCGTGAGATCGAGAGCATCGCGGTTTACGGGCGGGAGGAGGGGCTCTCCGTTCACGAACTGATCGGAATCGTGGGTGAAGGTGTGACCGAAGCCGACTGGATCGCGGATTACGAGCGCGGCCTCGCCAACTATCGGGCGCGCCGGTTTGCCGTCGCGCTCGCCGATTTCGAGGCCGTGCTGGAGCAACGCGCCCACGACCGTCCCGCCGCGCTGATGCGTGACCGATGCCGGCAATTCATCGCGGCCGCGCCTGATGACGCTTGGCGTCCGATAGCGGCACTGACGTCGAAATGACGCGCTGATGCCGGCATTGTCGCGCCGGGATCGATATTGGTCGATTCCGGCACCGGTCCCCGGCATGCCGCGCGCCCCGCGAGATTCAGATTGCGCGAGCTGACCATTCCTCCTAATAGAATTGGACAAATGACCAAATAGCATGGTCGGGCGGCCGAAAGCCGCGGCCATGGAGGAACAGCTGCCCCGCGCGACATGCGCCGGCGGCCTCAGGGGAACGGGAAGCGCAGCATGTCGCAGGCGGATGGTTTTGGTTTGGCGGGTGTCATCGGCATGCCCGTGGCGCATTCGCGCTCGCCGGTCATTCATAATTATTGGCTGAAGGCGCACGGCATCCGCGGCAGCTATGTGCCGCTCGCGGTCAAGCCGGAGCGGCTTGAGGATGCGCTCCGCGGACTCGTCGCGCTCGGCTTCCGCGGCTGTAACGTCACAATGCCGCACAAGCAGACGGCGATGCCGCTGCTCGACCGCGTCAATGAAACCGCCAAGCGCATCGGCGCCGTCAACACCATCGTCGTCGAACAGGACGGCACGCTCTCCGGCTTCAACAATGACGGCAACGGCTTTGTGCAGAGCCTGCGCGACGCCAGGGCTGATTGGCGTGGCGATGCCGGGCCGATCCTGCTGCTCGGCGCCGGCGGCGCCTCGCGGGCGGTGGTGGTCGCATTGCTCGAGAACGGCGCACGCGAGATCCGCATCACCAACCGCACGGCCGAGAAGGCCCAGGCGATCGCCAGGGAATTCGGCTCCGCGGTCAGCACGGTTGCGTGGGAGGACCGCGGCGCGGCGCTTGGCGACGTCGCCCTGCTCGTCAATTGCACCGATCGCGGCATGGTCGGCAAGGCTGCGCTGGAGATCGACCTGTCGCGCCTGCGGCCGGAAACGCTCACCGCCGATCTGATCTACACGCCGCTCGAGACGCCGTTCCTCGCAGAAGCCCGCGCACGCGGCTGCGTCACCGTCAACGGGCTCGGCCTGCTGCTGAACCAGGCCCGGCTCGCCTTCAAAGCCTGGTTCGGTGTCATGCCTGACGTCACGCCCGAGCTGATCAAGGCCATCGAGGCGACGTTCTGAACCGCCGGGGAGCTTTGCGCCATGACGCTGCCGGTGTCTCCCAGGATCGATTGCCATATCCACGCCATCGATCCCGTCCGCTTTCCCTACGCTGACGACACGCCATACCGGCCAAGCGGGCAGGAGATCGCGCCCGCGGCCCAGTTGCTGCGCGTGTTCGATGCCTTCGATGTCAGGCACGCGCTCGTCGTCGCCACCAACACCGGCTATGGCAGCGACAGCCGTATCCTGCTCGACACGTTGAAGCAGGGCGGCGGCCGCTTTCGGGGCGTCGCCGTCGTCGAGAATGATGTCGACATCAGGGAGCTCGAGCGGCTGAAAGCCGCCGGCGTGATCGGCGTCGCCTTCAACGTGCCGTTCCATGGCGCCGCCTATTATCTTAAGGCCGCGCCGCTGCTGGAGAAGCTGAAGAGCCTCGAACTTTTCCTGCAGATCCAGGTCGAGCAGGACCAGTTGCTCGACCTACTGCCGCTGATCGAAAAATCCGATGTGCGCCTGGTGTTCGACCATTGCGGCCGGCCCTCGGTCGCGCAGGGCCTGCAAGGCAAGGCGTTCCAGGCGCTGCTCGCAATCGGCCGCGAACGCGACGCGCACATCAAGCTATCCGGCTATTACAAGTTCTCCGAGCTGTCCCATCCGTATGAGGACACCTGGCCGTTCATCGCCGCGCTGGTCGAGGCCTTCACCCTCGACCGCTGTGTCTGGGGCTCGGACTATCCGTTCCTGCGCGCAGCCGAACGGCTCGACTACGGGCCGCTGCTCGCAGTGCTGACACAATTGTTTCCGGATCCGGGCGATCAGCATCGCCTGTTGTGGCGAACGCCGGCAAGGCTGCTCGGCTTCGACGGAGGGACGGATCAAACGAGATAACAACAGAGCAAATGGGAGGGAGGACGTCATGAGGCACTTTGCAGGGCCGATTGGAATCGCGATTGCGGCATCGCTGTGGGCAAGCGCGGCTTGCGCGCAAAGCACCGTGTACATCCCCGACGTCATCGAGCTGTCCGGGCCCGGCGCCGTCTCCGGCACCAATTGGCGCGACGGCGTTGCGCTCGCTGTCGACGAGATCAACAATGCCGGCGGCATTCTGGGTCGCAAGATCCAGACCGAGCACCTGGACACCCAGAGCAACCCCGGCATCTCGCGCGCCCAGGTGCAGAAGGTCCTCGACAAGGACCCCTATGTCGTGCTCGGGCCGATCTATTCGGGTTCGGTCAAGGTGAACATGGCACTGACGCAGGCCGCGGAGATCCCGCAGATCGTCGGCGCCGAGGCCGCCGACATCACCACGCAAGGCAATCCCTGGGTCTTCCGCACCGCCTTCGGCCAGCAATTCTCGATGCCGAAGATCGCCAACTACCTGCACGACAAGCTCAAGGTGAAGGCGGTCGCGGTGGTCTGGGTCAACAATGATTTCGGCAAGGGCGGCCGCGACAATTTCGTCAAGGAGATGAAGGCGCGCAATATCGAGATCGCGGCCGATATCTCGACCGAGCAGGGCCAGGTCGATTTCGGCTCCGACGTCATCAAGCTCAAGGGCGCCAAGGCCGATGCGATCTTCGTCTACACCAACGAGGAGGAGAGTGCCCGCTTCCTCATCGAAGCGAAGCGGCAGGGCGTGGCAACGCCGCTGTTCGGCGAGACCACGCTGCTCAGCCAGAAGGTGGTCGAGCTCGCCGGTCCCGCCGCCAACGGCGTGCGCGGCCATGTCGGCCTGTCCGCCGACGCGCCGGTGCCGGCGATCGAGGACTTCACGAAGAAGTTCAGCGGGCGCTACAAGTACCGGCCCGATCACAACGGCATCAAGGGCTATACCGCCGTCTATCTCGTCAAATACGTCACCGAGAAGATCGGCAAGTTCGACAGCAAGGCCTTTGGCGCGGCGATGAAAGGCCTGACCCTGACGCCCGACAAGGCCCCTGGCATGCTGATGGAAGCCAGCTGGGATCAGAACGGCGACATCGACCGCGCCAGCTTCCTTGCCGAGATCATCGACGGCAAGCAGAAGATCGTCGAGACGCTGCCAAAGCTGAAGGGCGGCAAGGGCGAGTAGCGGCCCCGCCCGCGCCAGACTCAGAGCTCGTCGAGCGCGGCCCATTGCGGCACGTGCGCGGCGAGCTTGTCGAGCAGGCGCTCGAATTCGTTGCGCTCGGCCCGCGTGAGGCACGCGAGCATGGCGCGCTCCCGCTCGCGCAGGGCAGGGATGTATCGCGCATAGAGCGCGCGGCCGGCTGCCGTCATGAACAATTGCTGACGGCGGCTGTCGGTCTTGTCGGCGGCGCGCCGTATCAGCTTCTTCTTCTCCAGCGCGATGATGCCGCGACTGATATTGGCCTTGAGATGGCCGGAGAATTCGCAGATCTCGCTAGCCGTCACGCCTTCGCGGAAGTTCAGGAAGATCAGGGTGACGATCTCCGGTCGCGTCAGACCGAGCTCCATCTCGATCCGCCGGAACGACGGCTCGCGGTAGAAGTTCAGCACGTAACCCATCCGGTACGCGATCTGGAGCTCGGTCCCCCCGATCACCGCCGCGAGCGGCTCCCGCTCCGCCTGGAGGCCCTTGGTCGTGCCGTTCGATGATTTTCGAGATGGTCTCATATGAGACTTTCTGGTTGCTTTTCGATCCGGCATGATTTTAACATCGCCGCGCGGTCCGCAAGAACGGCCGTCGTCGATAGTTGTGGAGGAACGGATGGAGGCGACGCCGGCCAGGCGGAGCGCTAAAGACCCGTCGTGCGAGCGCGAGGTTCGGTGTTTCTATGCGGGAACGCCGGCGCATCCGGTCTATGTCGATCATGTGGCATCGCCGCGCGCGGCCACGGGCAGGGCGCCCGTCGTCATGGTTCACGGCGCCGGTCACACCGGGACGTGCTATCTGGCGACGCCGGATGGACGGCCGGGTTGGGCGGTGCGGTTCGCCGCGGCTGGCCGGGATGTGTTGGTGCCGGACTGGCCCGGCCACGGCCGCTCGCCGCAACCGGCGGATTTTCCACGGCTGGGCACCGCCGACGTCGCCACCTCGCTGCTGGCGCTGGTCGAGCAGATCGGCCCTGCCGTGCTGCTGGTACATTCGGCGAGCGGACCGATGGCATGGTGGATGGCGGAGCGGCGTCCCGATCTCGTCCGCGCCGTGATCGGCATCGCGCCGGGGCCGCCGGCCAATCTGCTGCGCGATCTGCCCGACGATCCCGCATCGATCCTCGCCTTGCGTGACGATGCCAGCGCCGGTCACCCGGTCTATTCGGATGAAACCATGCCGGTGCGGCTGACGGCGGAGTTTGCTGCGGCCTATTGGGCCAATACGCCGCGCTTTCCGCAGGGCGCGTTCGAAAACTACTGTCGCTCATTCGCGCCGGAGAGCGCGCGCATCCTGAACGAGCGCTTCAACATCGCCGGCCGCGGGCTCAGGATCGGCGATCCCATGCGCCTGCGATCAACGCCGATTATGATCGTGACCGGGGACCGCGATCCGCGCCATCCGCGCGAGGTTGATGCGGCGACGGCCGGCTATCTCGGCGCAGAATTTGTCTGGCTTCCGGATCGCGGCATCGAGGGCAACGGTCACATGATGATGATCGAGGACAACAGCGACGATCTGGCCGCCATGATCCTGGCCTGGCTCGACGCCGTCAAATGCTGAGATATCGCATCGAGGGGGACGACAGATGAATTGGATTGCGCGCGCTCTGCTGCTGTTTGCGCTTCCCGTCGCCGCACAGGCGCAAGTCAGTGGCGACGTCGTCAAGCTCGGTGTGCTCACCGACATGGCCGGCGTCACCGCGGACATCACCGGCAAGGGCTCGCTGGTCGCTGCAGAAATGGCGGCCGATGAAATCGGCGGCAAGGTTCTGGGCAAGCCGATCCAGATCATTTCCGCCGACCACCAGCACAAGGCCGATGTCGGCTCGGCGATCGCCCGCCGCTGGTTCGACGTCGAGGATGTCGATGCGATCGTCGATGTGCCGAATTCGGGCGTTGCGCTCGCGGTCCAGGGCCTGGCCCGGGAAAAGAAGCGGATCGTCCTCTATTCCGGTCCCGGCACGACCGCGCTTACCAATGAGCAATGCTCGCCCTATGGCTTCCACTGGACCTACGACACCTATGCCGTCTCCCACGGCACCGCGTCTGCCGTGGTCAAGGCCGGCGGCAGCAGCTGGTTCATTCTGGCCTCCGACTATGCTTTCGGTCATCAGCTTCAGCAGGACGCGACCAGCGTGATCACCGCCTCGGGCGGCAAGGTGCTGGGTGTGGCCCGCCATCCGCTCAACACGCCGGACTTCTCTTCATTCCTGCTGAGCGCGCAGTCCTCCGGCGCCAAGGTGATCGGCCTCGCCAATGCAGGCAACGACACTGTCAACGCGATGCGGCAGGCCGGCGAATTCGGCTTGACTCAAGGTGGCCAGAGTCTCGCCGCGCTGATCCTGTTCCTTCAGGACGTGCATGCCCTCGGTCTCAAGGGCGCGCAGGGCACTTACCTGACCACGGCGTCCTACTGGGACATGAACGAGGCGACGCGCGCCTGGTCGAAGACGTTCTTTGCGAAAACCGGGATGATGCCGTCGATGCTGCATGCCGGCGTCTATGGCGCTGTGCGCCATTATCTGAAGGCCGTCGCCAGCGCCGGCACCGACGACGCCGACAAGGTCGCAGCAGCCATGAAGGCGCTCCCCGTCGAGGACGTCTTCTCGGAGGATGCGCGCATTCGCGAGGATGGCCGGGTGACGCGCACCATGTATCTGGTCCGCGTCAAGAAGCCGTCGGACTCGAAATACCCCTGGGACTATTTCGAGATCGTACGCAAGATTCCGCCAGAAGAGACGGTCTGGCCGCTCGCGGAGAGCAAATGTCCGCTGGTCAAGGCCTCCAGCCGCTGAATCGGGGACGGCCGTCGAACGGAGTGGCAAAGCGAGCTCGCCACGGGCATGATGCGGGTGTGATATCTCGCCCTCTTGCGATCCCGGACGACCCCAACACATGAAAACCACGCTGCTCAGATCCGAAGACTACACCCGCTCGCCCTGGAAGAACGGCGGCGGCATCTTCACCGATATCGCGGGTGCCCATCGTGCAGACAGCCCGGTGAAGGACTGGAACAGCCTGCTCTGGCGCTTCGCCTCCACGCCGATCGTGGCGCCTGGTCCGTTCTCCTACATGCCCGGCATCGACCGCCTGCAGATGGTCGTCAAGGGGCGCGGGCTGGTGCTGAAATCGCCGGAGCGGGAATTCGACGAGCGTGAACCTTTTACGACGGTGCGCTTCACGGGCGAGCTCGAGATCGTCACCGCGCTCGAGGACGGTCCCGTCGAGGTCGTGAACCTGATGGCGCGGCGCGGAGCTGCGGAGATCGAGCTCGTCGCGCTGCGGGAACCGGGCGGGCGGGTATTGTCCGCCGGCACGCATCTCATCTACGCGGTTTCCGGCGATTGCAGCATTCGTCTCAATAGTGAGGATCTTGTCATTCCCGACGGTAGCACGCTGAAGGTCGAGCTGGCCGGGGCGGCCAGGGTGGCACTGGTCGCGGGGCTGGCGGTGCTGGGATCGATCCGGCTCGTCGGCTAGACCGCAGCGGCCTTTCCGATGCGCACGATCCGTGCAACTGGCTAGGTTGGCGCGACCCCGCCGGCGCACTATATCTGCTGTCGATGCAGACCGCCGCGAAGGGGCCGGATATGAACGCGCCACACCAGAATCCCCCCACGCTGTCCGACGGCGTCGTCGACTGGCTCACCAACGGCACGCGCGACGAGCGCTTCATCGACAATATCTTCGCGCAGATGTGCATCCGTCTCCAGCAGGCGGGCATTCCGCTGAAGCGGTCGACGATGCACGTCCGCATCCAGCATCCGCAATGGCTCGGCGCCGGTTTCATGTGGTCGGACGGCATGCGCGAGGCGAAGATATCGCGGGTCGACTTCGACGTGATCGAGCGATCCGAGTTCATCGGCAGTCCTATCAACGAAATGATGGACGGCTCGACCGAGCTCCGCGAGAAGCTCGAAGGCGATCCGTCGCTTGGCCGCAAGCACGCGCTCTATGACGAGATGCGCGCGAAAGGCCTGACCGACTACGTTGTCTGGCCGCTCCATCACACGCTCGGCAAGCGCCACTTCGTCACCTTCGCGACCGACCGGCCCGGCGGTTTCGAAGATGCGCATATCGCGGCCCTGAAGAACGTGCTGCCGGTGCTGGCGCTGGTCAGCGAGATCCGCATCAAGAACCGCCTGGCCCGTACGCTGCTGGAGACCTATGTCGGCTCGCATGCCGGCGAGCTGATCCTGGCCGGCGCCACAAGGCGCGGCACCGGCACCACGGTGCGCGCCGCGATCATGATCTGCGACTTGCGCGATTTCACGAAAATCTCCGACAACTGGCCGCGCGACGACGTCATCGATCTGCTCAACGACTATTTCGACGCGATGTCGGAGCCGATCGCGCGGCACGGCGGCGAGATCCTGAAATTCATCGGCGACGGCCTGCTCGCCATCTTCCCCCTGAGCCAGCCCGATGCCTGCGCCAACCTGCTGCATGCCGTGAGCGAAGCCCGCCAGGCCATGGCCGCGCTGAACGAGCGCAACAAGAGCAGCGCCCGGGCGCCGCTGAACTACGGCATCGGCGTCCATGTCGGCGACGTCATGTACGGCAATATCGGATCATCGAGCCGGCTCGACTTCACCGTGATCGGCCCCGCCGTCAACATGGCCTCGCGCCTCGAAGCGCTCACCAAGCAGCTCGGGCGCAACGTGCTGCTGTCGCGCGATTTCGCCGAGCAGGTCCAGCCGAAATTCGAGCTGGAGCGCGTCGGCGAATACGAGGTGCGCGGCTTCAGCGATCCGATCGAGCTGTTTGCGTTCTAGAGTGAAGAGCCTTGCCCGCCCGCGAGCGCCGCATAGCGCTCGCGCAGGTCGATGCGCCGTCCGGATGTCGCGGCCTCGGCGATGGCGAGCGTCACCAGCAGGCTGCGCGCGCCGTCCTCGACCGGCTGCAGCGACGGCGTCACGCCCCGGACCACATCGCGGAAATGATCGAGCTGGGCGACGTAAGGATCGATCGAGACCGCATGGTTGGCCTGAACCTGGATCGGCTTGTTCCAGTCCTGCGCGCCGCCTTCCTGCGTCCATTGATCGAGGCTCGGAAACTCGATCGCGCCACGGCGGCCCATCAGGCGGTAGCTGCTCTGCCCGCTGAACGGAAACTCCGGCGCCTCGCCAAGGCCCTGCTCCATGGTCCAGGGGGACACGGCGCAGTCGCTGAGAAAGAACGTGCCGAGTGCGCCGCTCTCGAACGCCAGTAGCGCGACCGCGGTATCCTCTACGGCGAAGCCGCGCTGGCGGTTCGCGGCGATGGCCTCCACGGCGACGATTTCGCCCAGCGTAAAGCGCAGGAAGTCGATCTCGTGGATCAGATTGATCAGGATCGGGCCGCCGCCGGCCTGCGACCGCCAGGGCGCGGCCTTGAAATAGTCCGCCGGCTTGTGGACGGCCCAGATCGCGGAGACGCCGACGACATCGCCGATGCGGTTCTCGCCAAGCAGCGTCTTGAGCGCCTTCACCTGCCTGTGGTGACGGCGGTGGTGACCGACCAGCGAGCGGACGCCGGCTCTGCGGACCTCGGGGATCAGACCCGCGGCGGTCTCGAGCGTATCGGTGACCGGCTTTTCGATCAGGATATGGATTCCGGCTCGCGCGCAGGCGATGCCGTTCTCGGCATGCAACTGGTTGGGCGAGGCGATGATCACCGCCTCGGGCCGCGCCTCGTCGAGCAGCTTGCGATAATCCCCGAAGACGCGCGCGCCGGGCTGTTCGGCTGCGACCTGCGCGGCATTGACGTCGGCAATGCCGACGAGCTCGTAGTCGCCATGCTCGGCGAGCTTGCGCAGGTGCTTGCGTCCGATCAACCCCGCGCCGATCACGGCAATCCTGATTTTCGTCATGTCATGCGTTCCGTTGGTTAAGCCCAGCCGTGACAGTCGCGTCGACCGGCGCCGCGGTCGCGGCCTTCGATCACGTGCCTGGCTGCATTGAACGCCGTGGCGATCCGCTCGCTTGCGTCCAGCGCCGGCATCGGCATCTCGACGCTGAGCGCAGCATCCCCGGGCAGCGCCTCCAGCAGCGGGCCGAGCGGCAAGGCACCGTCTCCGGGCGGCAGCCGTCCCTCGCGCGCCTCGGCGATGATGGCCGTTTCCGTTGCCGGCGCGTCGGCTGTGGCATCGCAGAGCTGCGCGGCGCGCAGCCAATGGTCGGGAAGGGTGATCAGGTCGGCGGCCCGGCCGCCCGAACGCGTCAGGTGCAGCGCGTCGACCAGGATGGCGCCGTTCCTCTGGCCTGCATCGCGCACGACCGCCGCGGCCTGGGCGAGGTTGCCGACCGCGCGCCAGAGCATGAATTCGAGATCGACGCGCAGGCCGAAGGATGCGGCGAGCAGGCAGAGCTCGGCGAAATGGGCGGTGAGCCGCGGCCCGTCCGGATCGTCGCCGGAAGCGATGAGCGCCGTCGCGCCGAGATCGGCGGCGGCTTCGAGACAGCCTGCGAGCGAAGCAATCTCGATGCCCGGCTTGAGCTGGACCAGCTCGATATCGCTGACCCGCACGCCCTCGTCCGTCAGCACGCGCTTGAGTGCGCGGTGGGCCTCGGTGCCTGTTTGGGTCGGATAGGCCGGCCCGTCGGCGGTCGCGGGGATGAAGCGCAATGCGACCGTGGCAAATCCAGCCCGCGCGGCCTCGGTAACGAGCCGCGCCGGCGCAAGCTCCAATGCGGTGAGATGGGCAAGACCGAGCTTTGTCACGCTTCAACGCTCCGGTGCGGACAAGCCCGCGAACAGGAGATGGCGCGGCGGGCGCCGGTCGATTGCATCTGTCTCCTCCCGTTAATTAATCAACAGGTTAATTGCTAATTAATCCACGGGATAATTGATGTCAAGCCGCCTCGATTGCGCTATGGAGGGAGGTGAGGCGATCCGGCGGCCGGAGCGAAGGACTGAACTGCGAGATGGCAAGTGTGAAGAAGCAGCCCGCGCGTGCCGCCAAGTCTGCGCCGGTCAAGTCTGCGCCGGTCAAGCGGCGCGACCGCGAGCGGACGCGGCAGGAGATCCTCGACATCGCTTTCGAGGAATTCGCCGAGAACGGCCTGTCCGGCGGCAACACCGATGCCATCGCCGCCCGCGCCAACGTCACCAAGCGGCTGATCTTCTACTATTTCAACTCCAAGGAAGAGCTGTTCACGGCGGTGCTGGAGATGGCCTATGCCGAGATGCGCGCGGCCGAGGAGGATCTTCATCTCGAGGCGCTGGAGCCGGAGGCTGCGATCCGCCGGCTTGCCGAATTCACCTTCGATTTCCACCAGGCCCATCCGCAATTCGTCCGCCTCGTCAGCATCGAGAACATTCATCGCGGACGGCACATGGCCAGCAGCCGCAGGCTCAAGGAGATGACGCAGCCAAGCATCAGCCAGATTGCCAAGGTGCTGGATCGCGGCGCGGCCGGCGGCGCGATCCGGCCCGGCATCGATCCGGTCGAGCTGCATATGACGCTGAATGCGCTGAGCTTCTTCGCGGTCTCCAACCGTCACACCTTCGAGGCGCAATTTGCCTTCGACATGTCCTCGCCCAGGGCGAGAGCCCAGCGCCGCGCCGAGATCGCCGATCTGCTTTGGCGCTGCGTGCGCGAGGATTGAGCTGCGGCGAGCGCCGTGGAGGCATCGATGGATGTTGTTGCCAGCGCGGGAATGTCCGACTACGCTTCGCCTCAGGTAGCCCAGACGGACCCGCGATCAGCCGCCCGTTCATGCCCAAATTTCTTCGCATCGGTGTCCATCAGTCGAACGTCTCCGGGTACACGTCGAAGGCGTGGTGCATCAGGCGTGCCGGCTCGACGATCTTCCTGAAATGGGGCGCGGTGGAGGTCAGCGGCGCTGGTGCCGTGCGAACCGTCTATTGGACGCGCGTGCCGCAGGAGAAGACGATCCGCTGCCGCACGGCACAGCGCGCCGAGGACTATGCCAAGGCCGCGATCGCGCGGCGACGCAACCACCGCTATGAACCGCTGACCGGGGCCATCGCGAACCGGCGTCCATCGGCCGCGCGCAGTGCCGAGCTCAAGAAGGCGCTCGCCACCATCCTGATCGTCGACATCGTCGGCTCGACCGCGAAGGCCGCCAAGCTCGGCGATGCGCGCTGGACCAAGGTGATGGGCCACTATTACGCCGCCGTGCGCAAGGAGCTGAAGAGCTCGCGCGGCAGGGAGGTCGTGACCACCGGCGACGGCGTGCTGGCGACATTCAAGGCGCCCGCCGCCGGCATCACCTGCGCGACCGCGATCCTGAAGGCCGTGCGCACGCTGGGGCTCGAGATCAGGGTGGGCCTGCACGCCGGCGAGTACACGATCAGCGGCGGCGAGATGGTCGGCCTCGCCTTCCACATTTGCACGCGCGTCGCCGCCAAGGCGCGCGGCGGCGAAGTGCTGGTGTCCAGCGCGGTGAGGGAACTGTTGAAGGCGCAGTCCGCGGTCAGCCTGAGGGATCACGGCATGCACCGGCTCAAGGGCGTGCCGGAGCGCTGGCGGCTGTATCGGGTAGAGGGGTGAGACGCGACGCTCCGGCTTTGGCCGCCAGCCCGCGATCGGTCAGCCGTTAAAACGTCTCGGTAATCTTGCTCAGGCGAGGGGGGCGATCCGGGTCAAATCCGCGGGCGCATGCCGCCTGCTCGATCATCCGATAGGCCGGAACGAGCATGGTGATCGGGTCGGTGGCAGGGTCATCCTCGGCCAGCCAGGGCAGCGAGCCATGCGGTCCGCCGCAGAGATGCAGCGCGACCTTTTGCTCACGCAACTCCTCTGCAAGTGCGTCCACACTGGCCGCAGTTTCATCCATCAGGCGCATCATGACGACGGGCGTGCGCGACGACAGCGCGGCACGTGGCCCATGCTGCAGCTCGGCGGCGCTCAGGCCGATGGAGGGCAGGCGCAGGATTTCCGAAAGCTTGAGCGCGATCTCCCTCGCCGAACCCAGGGCCAGGCCTCGAGCTGCCACGAACACAGCCGACGCCTTGACGAGATCATCGGCAATCTCGGACCAGTCGAGCGCCAGCGCACGGTGCAGGCGCTCGGGCAGCCGGTCGAGAGCTGAGCGCAGCGCACGATCTTGCGCCAGCTCGGCAACCAGTCCGGCACTGGCGGCCATCGAGCCAATGACGGTCTTTGTCGCCGCTACGGAGTGCTCCTGGCCGGCTTCGATCGGAACGACGAACTCCGCTTCGTCGGCCACCGGCGACGAGGTCGTATTGACGATGGCAATGGTGCGGGCGCCCGAAGCCCGCGCCGACCGTGTCGCTGCGACGAGATCCGGACTGCGTCCTGATTGCGAGATCACGATGAACAGCGCATCGCGCAGCATCAAGGGTGTGCGAAATGCCGTGATCACCGAGGGAGCACTCGCTGAAACGGGAAGGCGAAGCCGCGTCTCGACAAGATATCTCAGGAAAACCCCGGCATGCCCGGAGCTTCCCCGACCACACACGACGCACAGGGGGGCCGAGCCCATCTCAATTCGCTGCGCGATGTCGCGCGTGGCGGGGCGGCTGCGAACGATTTTCGCGACGGTATCGGCGCTTTCCAGGATTTCACTCGCCATCGCGGATGTCATCACGGCTCGACCGCTCCGCCCTGCTTGCGTACGGCCGGTGCCTTGCGATGCCGGTCACTATGCGAGTCCCGATCCCCGGCGAGCTCGGCAAACACGCGCCGGAGATTGCCGCCGCCGTCCCTCAGAATGGTCTCGGCATCAGCCCTGTCAACGCCCAGCGCCAGAAGGACCGCCGTCTTGACGTCTCCTTCCGCCTGCTCGAGCGAGCGCGCCGCGTGCGACGGATCGCAGTCGGCGATTTGCGCCACCATGGCCTCGGCGCGCCGCTTCAGCTTGGCATTGGTTGGCTGCATGTTCACCATCATGCCGCGATACACCCGGCCAAGACGCAGCATGATCCCCGAGGAGATCAGGTTGAGCACGACCTTCTGCGCAGTGCCGGCCTTCATCCGCGTGGAGCCGGCGATCAGCTCGCGGCCAGTCTCGATCAGGATAGGAAACTTGGCCGATGCCAGCAGTGCGGTGCCGGGATTGTTGGCGACACCGACCGTCACTGCACCGCAGGAGCCTGCCTGCTGCAGCGCCGCGACCGTGAACGGCGTTGTCCCGCTGGCGGCTACCGCAATCACCACATCATGCGCTGTGAGCCGCACGGCATTGATCTGCGCGACCGCATCATCAATGTCATCCTCCGCGCCCTCGATGCTGGTGACGAAAGCACTGTCTCCGCCGGCGACGACGAAGCGGACGCGCTCTTTGGGCCAGGCGAAGGTCGGCGTCAGCTCGGCGCCGTCCTGGACCGCCACGCGCCCCGAGGTGCCGGCACCGACATAGACAAGGCGACCGTGATCGCCCAGCGCCACTTTGGCCGCTTCGGTCGCCGCGGTGATCGCGGGGAGAGCACGGCCGATCGCAGCGACTGCCGCAAGCTGGCCCTCCCACATCGCTTCCATCGCCACGGCCAGCGACCATGCATCAAGATCGGCAAAGCGGGGATCGACTTCTTCGGTGGCCATATCGTTGATCCATGCGCCATCAAACGCGGAACTTTGAAGCCGGCTCATGCTCGATTTCCATTCTGGGTAGCTGAAGCCGCCCTCGCGCCACCAGTAACGCGCCGGCCGCCGCGTCGCCGTCAGGACGCTTCAGGCGGACGCGCAGGTCGGGCGTCAGCCAGGACGTAATGGCATCCGCAAGCCCCCCCACCAGCGAGAGCCGGTCGGTTCCTCTCGCCAGGAATAGATCGAGCAGATCGCCAATGGCATCGGCTGCGCGTTCAACAATACGACGGCCGACCGGATCGCCTTGATTGGCGTGTCGCACCACGATCGGCGCGAATGCGGCGTAGTCCGTGGCTTTGGCTTCTTCGGACCAGGCCACCGCCTGATAGGGATCGTGATCGAATGCGCCCAGCACCTCCGAAAGCAATGGCGTCAGCTCGGCGCGGCGATCCGCGGCCCGCAGCGCCAGTCGGACAACCTGCAGGCCGATGTCGGCGCCGCTGCCTTCGTCCGACACGGGAAAACCGTACCCGGCGAGACGGATCTCGCGGCCGTCGACCAGGCCGACACCGACCGACCCTGTGCCGGCCACGACGATGGCCCCGTCCGCGCCGCTATGGGCGCCAAGACAGGCGGCGAGGCCGTCGCTGATGAAGTTGACGGACGCAAAGGGATGCGCGATCTCGCCGAGCGCCGCTTTCGCGCCCCGGCGCCCAATACCGGCAAGGCCAATTCCGGCGTGCATTTGGGCGAAATCCTCGCGGCTCAGCCCGGCCTGTGTGGCCGCCGCTTCGGTGGCCTCCATGATGGACCGCCAGGCCTTGTCGACGCCGATCCGCGTCGTGGCCGGTCCCGAGCTCGCTTCGCCGAGCGCCGTGCCGTTTTCGTCTTCGATCCGGGCGCGGCAGCGGGTTCCGCCGCCATCAATGCCGAGATACGTGGTACCTTTTGTTCCCATGGAAAGTTAACGCGAAGGTTTCGCTTGGGGTCCGCACAAGGTCCCCGTGGCGTACATATGAACTCTTGTGCGAGACTCGCCTCACGAGTCCGTGACGGCAATTCCCGGATCGATCCTGATGGGCCACGCTGGTTCTGCCTCTCTCACGATTGCTGCGCAGCACATCTTCGATGGGACCGACATGCGCGGACCCGGGTCGGTCAGGATCTCGCAGGGACGGATCGAAAGCATCGGCTTCGAGGAGGCCGCGGGGGCGTCCATCCGCCTTCCCCGAGATGCGATCCTTGCACCCGGATTCATCGACATCCAGGTGAACGGAGGCGGGGGCGTGCTTCTCAACGACCAGCCAACCGAGGCCGGCGTTCGCCGCATCGTCGCGGCGCACCGCAAGGCCGGGACCACGGGCTGTTTGCCGACCCTGATCTCCGATCGAAGCGAGGTCATCGAACGATTGGCTGCAACGGCCGAGGCGTGCCTCGAAATTCCCGGCGTGCTCGGCTTTCATCTGGAAGGTCCGGCCCTCAACAGGTCCCGCAAGGGCATTCATCCGGAGGCCGAGATCCGCGTGCCCGATCGGCGCGACCTCGCCGCCATCAAGAGTTTCGGGCGCCGCGGTCGCTCCATTGTGACCTTGGCCCCGGAATGCGTGCCGGCGTCCATGATCGATGAATTGATCGGCGCCGGATTGCGTATCGCGGCCGGCCACAGCGACGCCAGCGCAGCCGAAATCGGGCAGGCGGTCGATCGTGGTGTCTCGGGGGTGACCCATCTGTTCAATGCCATGTCGCAGTTGACCGCCCGGGAGCCGGGCCTGGTGGGCGCAGCGCTGGGGGATGACCGGTTGTTTGCAGGGATCATCTGCGACGGCATCCATGTCGACCGCGCCGGTTTGCGTGTTGCCTTCCGCTGCAAGGGTCGTGATCGATTGATGCTGGTTACCGATGCCATGCCATTGGCGGGCACGAACGACCGGCAATTCACGCTCCAGGGACGGGAGATCACGTTGCACGACGGTCGCCTGACTGGCCCGGATGGCACACTCGCGGGCGCTCACCTCACCATGATCGAGGCGGTACGCAACGCCGTTGCGCTCATCGGAATCTCCCTGATCGATGCCCTTGTCATGGCGTCCCGGACGCCCGCTTCATTTCTGGGCCTTGGGTCCGAGCTTGGACGGATCGCGCCGGGGTACCGCGCGGATCTTGTCGCCTTTGATCCGAATTTTGAGGTCGTCGGCACATGGATAGGCGGTGCCGGTTCGATGGGCGAGGCGAGCGAGGCTTCCGGGCGAGGTTAGATGCGCAACCATCCCATCATCGTGCAGAAATATGGCGGTGTCTGCCTGGAAACACCGGCGAAGATTCGCGCGGTTGCGCGCAGTCTCGCCGACCTGCACGGCCGCGGTCATCGTGTCGTGGCGATCGTCTCCGCCATGGGCACGACCACCGACCAGTTGATTGAGATGGCCCATCAGGTCAGCCCGACTCCGAACCGCCGCGAGCTGGATATGCTGCTGACGACCGGCGAGCGCATCAGCATGTCCCTGATGAGCATGGCGCTTTCCGATCTCGGCGTGCCTGCGATCAGCTTCACCGGCAGCCAGGCCGGCGTGATGACCGACGACTCCCATTCCTCCGCACGCATTCTGGATGTGCGTCCCATTCGCGTGCTCGAGGAACTCGACCGCGGACGCGTTGTGGTGCTGGCAGGATTCCAGGGCGTGAACCCGGCGACCAGGGAAATCACCACGCTCGGCCGGGGCGGCAGCGACACCACGGCCGTCGCGATGGCCGCTGCGCTGAAGGCCGAACGCTGTGAAATCATCAAGGAGGTCGACGGAATTTGTTCGGCCGATCCGCGCATCGTGCCGGATGCAAGGCCCCTGCGGCAGGTGGACTTCGCATCCCTGTCGGAGATGTGCTTCTGGGGTGCGAAGATCCTGCATTTTCGCAGCGTGGAGCTGGCGCAAAGTCAGGATGTGCCTCTGGTCCTCAAGCAGTGGGGTGGCGCCGGGCACAGCACGCAAGTGATGAAAGAGGTTTCAGGCATGGAAAACGGGAAGGTTCTCGCCGTCAACTCGATCGCCCGCATTGAGCACGTGGAAATCGATTCCACGGATCTCAATCACGGTTTCGAGAAACTCGCGCAGCATCTCAAGCAAAACAGCCTGTCGTGGCCGCAGCTCCTTGCATCACACTTCGCCGCAGGAAAAACCAGCATGACCGTGGCGTGCGATACGGAGTGGCTCGATGCCTTGCTGCGCACGTTGGAGCACGCCAAGGATCTGCGCAAGCAGCGCCAAGCTTCAAGCTCGGTGAGTCTCACCTGCTTCGGTGGCATCTCGTCGGAATTGCCGTTCAGGGCTTTGCAGGTCCTCAGGGGTCACGGGATTGTCCCCGACAGGTACGTTTTGTCACCGCATTCGGTCAGCCTGTTTGTCCCTGTGGAGGACCGGGAGGCCGCGGTCAGAGCGTTGCACACGCTTGTCCAGCAAGCCTAGGATCTGGGACGCATCGCGAACGTGAACTGATGCGAGAGCCGTTTGCAAGATCGTCGATTGGGAGTCCTGTTGCCGGCTCGCGAAGCTGACGCCGAACGACCCGGACTTGTCGAGGTTGATTGAGGATTTGCGCCGGGCCGCAACCCTTCCTTGAAGACTTGTCGTTTTGCTCCGGGGCGTTGCCCGCCGAATGGGATTCGCCACGGTATCCTGCGTTGCATCGGCTTTGATTTGAATCAAGCTGATTGTCCCGCCATGGCAGCACTTGTCGTGTCTTGCGGTCACAAGGGAGTGCTCGTCATGGGAATCCCTCGCGGCGCACTTGCAGTCGCAGCCATTTTGACCTTCGGTTCGACTCCGCTGCCGGCCCAACAGGTGACAGGCACTCCAGGCTCGCCGGGCGCCACCACCACCATCACCGGCAAGCAACTTCCATCACCCCCGTCGAAATTCGGCGGCGTGGTCAAGGAGAAGGCCTCGGAGTCGACGCCGTGGTGGGCGCCACGCGTCGTGCCACCGAAGGGCGCGCCCAACGTGCTGCTCATCATGACGGACGACCAGGGCTTTGGTGCACCCAGCACTTTCGGCGGCGTCATTCCTACGCCGTCAATGGATCGCATTGCCAAGGCCGGGTTGCGATACACCAATTTCCATTCGACATCGCTGTGCTCACCGACAAGGGCGGCGCTGATCACGGGCCGTAACCATCACTCGGTCGGTTACGGCGTCGTGGGCGAGATCGCGACAGGCTTTCCCGGCTACGACTCCATCATCCCGATCGAAAAGGGCACCATCGGCACAATTCTCAAGGAGAACGGCTACGCAACGTCGTGGTTCGGCAAGGACCACAACACGCCGTCCTATCAATCGAGCCAGGCCGGGCCGTTCCATCAATGGCCGAATGGCATGGGCTTCGAATACTTCTACGGCTTCGTCGGAGGCGACGCCAGCCAATGGCAACCGAACCTCTTCCGCAACACAACGGCGATCTATCCATTCCTCGACAATCCCGGCTGGAACCTGGAAACCGCGATGGCGGATGAAGCCATTCAGTACATGAAGCAGCTCAAGGAGGTCGCGCCGGGCAAGCCCTGGCTCATCTACTACGTGCCTGGTGCAACTCACGCGCCGCATCATCCCACGCCTGAGTGGATCAAGAAGGTCAGCGACATGCACCTCTTCGACGAGGGCTGGAACAAGGTGCGCCAGACCATCTTCGCCAACCAGAAGCGGCTCGGCATCATGCCCGAACATGCCAAGCTGACGCCGTGGCCGAAAGGATTGCCGGAGTGGGATTCGCTCGGCCTGGAAGAGAGGAAGCTCTTCATCAAGCAGGCAGACATCTACGGCGCGTATCTCGCCTACGCCGATCACGAGATCGGGCGGGTGATCCAGGCCGTGGACGACCTTGGCCAGCTCGACAACACGCTCATCATCTACATCGGTGGAGACAACGGCGCGAGCGCCGAGGGAATGGTCAACGGCACGCCCAATGAATTTACGACCTTCAACGGCGTGCCCGTGCCGGTGAAGGACCAGCTTCTCTGGTATCCGTTCTGGGGATCGGAACGGACGTTCCCGCATTTCGCCGCGGGCTGGGCATGGGCGATGGACACGCCGTTCAAATGGGTCAAGCAGGTGCCGTCGCATTTCGGCGGGACGGCCCAGGGCGTGGTGATGTCATGGCCCGGTCACATCAAAGATCCCGGCGGCATCCGCCGTCAATTCCATCACGTCATCGACATCGTGCCGACGATTCTGGAGGCGGCCGGTATCGCGCAGCCCGACATGGTCAATGGCATCGAGCAGGATCCCATCGAGGGTGTGAGCATGGCGTACACGTGGGAAACGGTGGCTGCGAATGCGCCTTCAACCCACACGACGCAATATTTCGAGATGCTGGGCAACCGCGCCATCTATCAGGATGGCTGGGTGGCAGCGACGGCGCCGGCAACACTGCCATGGGAGTTGAGCACCAAGACGCCGCCGGACGTGATCACCGGTTACAACTGGGAGCTCTACAACGTGCAGGAGGATCCGACCCAGTTTGACGACCTCGCTGCCAAAATGCCGGACAAGCTCAAGCAGATGCAGGATCTCTTCTACGCCGAGGCGAAGAAGTACAACGTGCTGCCGCTCGACAACTCGACATTGGCACGCTGGAACACGCCGCGTCCGAGCCTTACCGCGGGGCGCGGGGAGTTCACGTACTCCGGCGAATTGATCGGCACGCCGGCAAGTGCCGCGCCGAGCATCCTGAACAAGGGCTACACCATCACCGCCGAGGTGGTGATTCCCCAAGGTGGAGCGGAGGGCATGATCGTTACCCACGGCGGGCGCTTCGGCGGCTACGGCCTGTTCCTGAGCAAGGGCGAGTTTGGCGTCGGGCGCGGCAGGGTCGTGTTCCTCTACAACCTGCTCGACCTCAAGCGCACGACATGGGAGGGGCCCGAGCTGGAGGCCGGCAAGCACACCATCGCCTTCGAGTTCAAACCGGAGGCGACGGGCCTCGGCAAGGGCGGCACGGGCATCTTGTCGGTGGATGGCAAGGAGGTGGCACGCAACACGCTGGAGCACACCACGCCTGTCACTTTTCCCGAGGACGAGACTTTCGACGTCGGCCAGGACACCCGCACGGGGGTCGCCTTGCTGGAATATCGCTACGAGCCTCCGTTCAAGTTCACGGGCAAGCTCAACAGGCTGACGTTCAAGCTCGAGCCGGAGGGCCAAACCGTAGGCAAGAACTGACGATCCCTTCGCGTTTCAAAAAAAATCGCAAGTCGGTTGCGATGGATCAAGCCGATCCGGCTCGGCTTCCTCCCTACTGGCGACAAAGGGAAAAGGGGGCATCTGCTTCGAGGAGGCAGGTCATGGTGCAACAGGTATTGGGTGGTGTTGCCGAAGACCTAAGCATTCAGGGCTGCGACGACGTCAGCGAAGCACAGTCGACTTTCGACCGCCTGTTGAGGGCCTATTTCGCAAGGCTTCTGATCAGAGAAATCCGGGCGTCGAACAGGATCGATCCCTCGTTTGAGCTTCCTGCTCCACCAAGCGGCCATTCGCTCTCGAAGTAGCATCACCCGGCGCGTGACGGTCTGGGATACCTTCGCACCGTTGCGATGCGAGATGCACGCGGTGGAGGAACGCCGGAGCCAGCCAGCTTGATCTGGATCAAGGCCGGTTCCGCAAGGTGATGTCTCGTTAGACCTGACGTTTTCCGAGTGCCGGAGATTGACATGTCTCTTGCTGCATCACGCGTCCTCATCCTCTCCTTTTGCTGCCGTGGCGATTGCGCGTACGGCATTTGCCGAGACAGCCCGCCCCCCGGGCTGCGTCAGCCGAAGGGGCGCCATCCCATGAGGACGATATGCTTGCTTGCAGTCCTTTTCGCCCTGGAAGCGGTGTTGACGACAGCCGCTTTTGCCCGGACGCCGCGCGCAAAAGTCGTGACGGTCGTCGATGTTCGCCAGGCTCCGCCTCGAGCAACGAGCTGCGGAAGCGGCTTTGTGTGCAGACAAGACTTATTTGATCGCGGCAACAGGAACAATTTGAGATCCGATTGGCCTGCTCCTCCGGCTCAGCCTGGCCAGTTCTGATCCGAATTTCTGTAATGGCATTGCAAGGTGGTTGGTTTGATAGAGCGCGAAGGAGGTCAAGATGTCGATGGCAGCACTATCTGCGGCACTTCTCGGAGCGCAATTGTTCGTAATCCCCGTCTCCGATCGCGTCCCCGAATTGAAGGTAGAGGCGACGTGCAAGGCGACCACAGCTGTTGACAAGGCAATGGGGCTTGCCCTTCCTCAGAGCTTTGCGGACTGCATGCGCGACGAGTCCGCCGCGCGGCAACAGCTCTCCGCGGTTTGGGGCGACGCTTCCGGTCCTGCCCGCGACAGCTGCGAAGGGGAAGCCACAGCCGCAGGAAGCCAGAGTTATGTCGATCTTCTCACCTGTATCCAGATGGCAGGGTGGGCGAAGTCACCCTCAACCGCGACGCGGTTGAGGGGAGCAAGCAGGACTCGAAATTCACAGTGATCCGCCACGCGCTTCGAGAGTGCGTCTCACTCTGCTTGGCAGCCTATCGATTGTGGCTTCGGCGGGCCCGTCGGCTAAGCGGGGTGCGAAGGCAGCGAGGTCATCGCTTCCAGTTGCGCTGTCCGCGTTGCTAACACAGCGAGCAAGCTCTTGTGCAGCCGATCCTCGGGTTCGAAATTTTGCGCGAGCCTTCGGACGGTCTCGGCAAATCGCATGCGATGTGTCGCTGCCCTGTCGACGTCTCCGCACCTCGCAAAGATCTCGGCGGCCGTGCGGTACACCCGCCAGGAAGCAATCGGGAAGTCGGCACCGTCGACGATCTCCAGCGCGCGGGACAGGTGCAACTGAGCCTCCGCTGAATCGCCGAGGGCAAGCGCAGTACGTGCGAGCAGTGCGTGGGCCTGGGCCAGGTGATTGAGATCTGGCGCCGTAGCCACATAGTCGTGGAGCTGGCGTGCACAGCTCTGAGCCTGCGTAAAGTCGTCAATCTGCAAGTAATATTCGCCGAGGCAATGATACACCTGCGTCGCGGCGGTAAATTCGATGTCGATGCCTTCTTCATGCCGGCGGCGCTCAATATCGTCAAATTGCCTGCGAGCTCCCGCCGGATCGTTCAGGCCGACATAGGCTTTCGCAAGGACCGCCCGCTTGTGGAAGTATGTCGACTGATCTCCGACCAGCAGACTATCGTCGACGTTCTCGCAGAGCTCCCGGGCTCCATCAAAGTCCATCGCTTCGACGTGCAACCACGCAAGCGTCAACCGGCACAGGGCGCTGCTGGGGCCGTTCGCGTTTCTGACGGCCAGTTCGAGGCCGGCCGTGATCTCACGTCGTAATTCGCGCCATTCGCCCAGATGAATGAGCGCGATTGATTCGAGCACGTTGAACAGAACGAACGTGTAGACGTCGCCGGCCAAACGCGCCAACCGCTTTCCTTCCGTGCCGGCGCGGCGGCACTCCTGGTACCGCGACCTCCAGCAATCTACGATGCCGGATATTCCGTTGCGCCTGATCAAGATGCCATAATTCGTGGCATTCGCGCTCAGCTCGATCGCCCTGTCGCAGAGCGTGGCATACTGTATGCGCCAGCCGTTGAGGAACAGGTTGACGCTCGCGCTGCTGCCCTGGACCAGGGCCTTGAATGTGTCGTCCGCAAGCGCCTGGCTTCGCGACAGTACATCGTCAGCAGCCTCGAGGCAGGCGTGGCGATCCACGCGCAAGCAGAGGCTGCTCACGGCCGTGAGGCCGTTGAGCTGCTGCTTGATCTCGCCCGCTTGTTCGGCGCAGGCAATCATGTCGCGCAGATCACGAATGGAGCCTGCGAGGTCGCCGCACGAGCGAAGCGCCCAGCTTCGCTCTCGCAGAAGAGCGATGCGGGTTGAGAGTTTGTCGGCGGCATCGAAACGATCAAGTATGCCAAGCGCGCGGGTGAGGTAGCTGGCGGCCTCCGCATGGCCGAGGCGTTTGGTCGAGCTGTTTGCCGCTTCCCGCAGGTAGCGCAACGCGCTCGGAAAGTCGCGACCCTGCTCAAAGTGAAGTGCGAGCGCGGGCGCTATTTCATGGGTGCGGCCGGCATAGGCTTCCTCCAGCCTCTTGCCCAGGCGCTTGTGCGTTTGTGCGCGGTGGCCGGGCGGCAGAGTCTGGTAAATGATATTCTGATAGAGAATGTGACGGAAGGCGTAAGAGCCCGAATATGTTCCATCGGGCCACTCGGAGACCCCCGAACGAACGAGGATTTGATCCTTCCGGATCGACGCTTCGATGTCCCTTTCGACGTCGATCGCATCGTCGGATAGGCCGGCCGCAACGAGGGCCGCAGAAAAGTCCTCGCCGGCAACGCTGGCGACATCGAGCAGATGCCGCTCGCTATCGGTGAGGCGATCGAGCTCGTGGCCGATCATGTTCAGGAGGCTGTCTGGAATGCGATCTTGCGTAAATGCCGGCTGCGAGGACAGGCGCCATCTGCCGTCCATTTCGACGATCGACCCCTGGTCGATCAAGTGTTTGAGCAGCGAGGCAACGAACAAGGGATTCCCCAGCGTTCGTTCGAATACGGGCTTTGACAGGCTGGAGGCAAGTCCCTCGTCGTCGAAGCGCAAGGCCAGGTAACGCTCGACCTCCGCAGGCGACAATCGATTGAGGCGCAATTCGCTGCAGTATCCATGAATCTCGAGATCCCGGTGCAGGCGAGGGATGGGATGCCCGCCGACGGAACCGTCGGCCGGACGATAGGAGCAGAGGACCAGCACGCGCGCCTTGCCGTTCCCGCGCGCGAGGCGAGACAGCACGTCGAGTGTCGCGAAGTCGCTCCAGTGCAGATCTTCGAGAACAAGGACCCAGGGGCGGCCGGTGCTCAGCGCTTCCAGAAGATCGCAGAATTCGCGCAGCATCCGCTCGCGCGTTGCGCCGAACACTTCATCCTGGAAAGCCGCGCGCTCCGATGCGTCGATGACGCCTGGTAATTGCAGTATCCAGGTGGGTGCGTGCGCGCGAATGGCCGAAATCAATTCCGGACCGTTTGCGCGACAACGGCTCACTAGTGCATCGATCAGTGGCAGAAAGACTTCGTCCGTTCCGAATCGTTCGGTGCAGCGCCCATAGAGCTGATCGAAGCCCTGTTCCGTCAGCTGTTCGACCGCCCTGGCGATGAAGGCCGTCTTGCCGATCCCGGCTTCCCCGGTGACAAAGGCCATCTGCCGTTTGCCGGACAATACCTGCTGCGTCATCTGGTCGATCGTCGCGAAGGGGGCTGTCCGGCCGACCACCAGGGTGGAGACTTCAGTCGTCAGAGGTGCGACCGCGTTCTCGACCTCCCTTTGTGCTTCCCGCACCGTGCCGATGAAGCGGACGCCTTTGCGCGGTAAGGTCTTGATCAGCCGTTGCGCGCCGCCGGAATCGCCTATTCCCGTACGGGCTGCGTTGATGCGGGTGGTGAGCGCCGACTCCGAGATGATGCGCCCGCCCCAAATCGCGCTGATCAGATCGTCCTTGGTCACCACCCGGGCGCGGTGGCGGATCAGATATTCGAGGAGGTCGAAAACCTGAGGCTGCAACGGAATCGTACGTCCGTCACGGCGCAATTCCCGCTGGTCGGTGTCGAGGACGAAATCGTCAAATAGATACAGCAAAACAATGCCTTCGGGGGAGCGCGCGAGACGGATATTCAACCGGGACACCGGCCCGAAATCAAGCACAGCGTTCAAAATGAAGGAAACGATAAGGACAAATTAAGCCCGCATTAAAGCGCGGCGCGGCGTCCCGTTCGATACTTCCGGCCGTATCCAGTCACTCACACAAGGTGTTCGTGTCATGCGCTTGGAAGACAAGGCGCGGCGTCGCACTCGCGTGTTCTATGGGTTGTTGTTTCACAAGATGTTTCAGTCGATCGCTGCATCCACCGCGCCATTATTCAACCGCAGAGTGTCAGCCAGAGGCGATGCGTCATTTTTAGCGCATTCGTTTGTCGCCTCCACGAGGTCTTCTCGAAAAGAAGGCTGGTCTGGGCGCCTCCTTCAGGCGCTCCACCATTCGCGACGGCTACAGGCAGAGCGCACTCTTCGACAGTATTGTCAGCTGGTCCAGTTTGCCTCTCCGCCAGATGTTGGAGGACACGACAATGTCGCTCAGTGAACAGTCGTCCGAGCGCAAACTTCGGATTCCGGCACCGAGCGAGACTACGCTGCTGGCAACGATCGCCATCTGCTTTCTCGTTCTGCACATCCTTGCAGCCGCGATGTTGACTTCGACCCGCCAGAACGATGCCGTGGCAGCGCCCGAGCCGCCCGGACTGTCGTCCGGGGACTAATCGCCAAGTCGTCATTCTAAGTCATCATTCCAAGTCGCCATTCCAAGTCGCCATTCCAGGATGCGACCGACCAAAAAAGGATTAGCTCATGGGCGACGTTGCGTCGTTCTGCCTGCTCAGTGTCGCTGTGTTTTGCGGGGCTTTCGTCTCGGGCCTCGCGGGCTTTGCCTTTTCGGCGGTAGCCGGCGCGATTCTCCTTCACGTTCTCCCACCAGTGGAGGCGGTCCCGCTGATGATGGCCTGCAGCATCACCGTGCAAGCCGCGGGTCTTTGGGCCCTGAGAAAAAGCATCCCCTGGAAACAGAGCTCGGGACTGGTCGTCGGCGGATTGCTTGGCGTTCCGATCGCCGTGTGGCTGCTGCAAGCTGCGGACGCGCGGATCTTCAGAGAGAGCTTTGGTCTCGCCGTCGCCTGCTACGCGGCCTATACGCTGTTCAGGCCGGTGCTTTCTCATCGCTTGCAGATGAATGCGGCACGTAATGCATTGATCGGCTTCGGCGGAGGCTTTGTCGGCGGGTTGACGGCGATGCCGGGTGCAATACCGACCATATGGTGTGACATCCACGGCGTGCCAAAAACCGAGCAGCGCGGAATGGTTCAACCCTTCATCGCCGCCATGCAGATATTCGCACTTGGTCTCATGCTGGTCCGAGGAGATCTGTCGACAAAGGTCCTGGTTGACTTCGCAGTCAGCATTCCGGCACTCCTCGCAGGAACGGCGCTCGGCATTTTTGTTTTTCGGTGCGTCGATGATGCGTTGTTCCGGCGAATTATTCTCAGCATCCTGCTGGTTTCGGGACTGTTTCTGGTGTTGTAGAGCGTCTGTTCGTATTTCGCGATGCGCAGGCCCCGCGCTTCTCGCCGCAGGACGGCCAGCGTCTGGGCTTCGTGATGCGCGGGTTGAGATGGTTTCCCGTCAGCAACTGCTCAGCCACGGCCTGCTCATCGCCAATGCACCCCTGACACCTGCTGAACGCATGGTGTTGCTCGCACTGCTCGACGGGCGCGCGAAAAAGCAGATCGCGCAGAGGATTGACCAAAGTCCGAACACCACGCACTTCCACGTCAAGTCGATCTACGCCAAGTTCGGCGTGCGCAATCGCCCGGCGCTCACCGCGCTGCGGCTTGGCAAGCTGCGATAACGAACTTACACAGTTGATTTGCTGGTGGGCCCGGCAGATCACAAATTTGGCTGCACTTACAATCGTTTGGCGGTTAGGTGGTAAGCAATAAGCTCCATTGAAGCCATTGCGCTTTTTAAAGTGCGATTACCACCGGATAAGGCGTAGCAGACATCACGGCTGAACTGTCTGGGGGTGCAATCTCAATAGCTTTTCGAACAAGGAATGTTGGTCCACGAGCACACCGGCAAACAGAACGGTGGCAATGAACCAAACGAAAAACAAGAGCACGATTGATTTATAAAAGAACTCAATCTTCGCATCGGAGTGCAATCTTCTGTTTTTAACCCATCGTTCGTCCGACACGACCAAGTCAGCGACCTTCCGGGCCAGCCAGTTCTTCAGCTCTACGGGGCTCTGTTCGCTTATCTTAGCACCCAAGCCCAATTCTGGAATCTCGTCAGCGTACTTCTGTTCGATAGAGCCGCCGTGCAAAATAGAGCCCATAAGAAGGCGGTGATACCAATGTCGATCAACGAAATAGAATAGATACGTGGCCAATATTCCCAGCCACGGCATGACATTCGCATACAGAATAGTGATGCGCCCTATCGAAACAGACAGCTTTTTCTCGATCAGGAAGCCCTGAGCTGCTGCTATCGCGACGACTATCGTGATGAATAAGCCGCGAACCTTCATTTCGATCTCGTTGAAGTGCTGCTGCACTCCAACGACGGCTTTCCAAACCTCGATGATGTTTTTACGCTCGTCGTTGTCCATTCCAATCCCCGTAACGAAAATGGTCGAGCATTTGTCCAAAATCGGTATCAAGAACTGTGCTCGGTTGCACCTCCCGTTCACCGATCTTTTTTTCTCTTTCTACGTCGGCATCGCTCCAGTGCGTAACTTGACGCAAGAGATCGTAGGCCTCTGTGTGTTGCGCCCTGCCGTACTTGGCGTAGACATCTGAGATGCCGACGTCTTGTGCCATGGCCACGTCCTTAGTCGGGCTGTCTCCTACGTACACACATTCAGACTTGTCTACCTTCAACGTTTCGACAATCTGGCTCAACACGCGGCCGTCTGGTTTGAATGATTTCTTCGGTGTGTGCCTTGCTTGGGTGTAACGAAATTCATAGTGGGCCGCAGGGTACTTTCGCAGTTCCTCTCGCGAGATCGACTCCGGGATATCGTGATCCGCTGGTGAGAACATGAAATCGAAAACGCCATCGAGCCCGAGACGCCGCACCCTGTAGTTCGAATAGAAGCCCATCGATTCGGTATAGCCAACGATTGCTGTACCCGAGCCTTTGATCTTGAGCAGCGTCTCGGCGACTTTCGGATACAGCACCAGCTTCTGCCGTCTCTGACGGCGATACGCTTCGATAGCGGCCTCGAATACCTCAGCCGCATTCCTGCCGGACAACTTGGCGGAAAGCGATGGAAGTTCTTCCAGAAGAAACGAGTACTCGGATGTGCCGTGCCGCTGGTGAACCTTCCGAATTTCCGGTTTCAGGTCATCGAGACTGACGCCGCTAATTTCGACGACCTTCGCCATCATCGCGGTAAAACACGCGTGCCATAGGTCAACCCAGTCGAATAGCGTGTTATCGAGGTCGGTAATAACGACACGTTTGATGTCTTCATTCACAGGACTGTTCCGTTTTCCAATCCATGGCCCCCTAGGAGATCGTCTCCAAGGGCGGGCGCGATTCGACTTTTATATTTATCAGAAAGACGTGGAGTCGGCGCTGTAACCCACCTACGCTGCGTCAACGTCAACCCGTGAGGTGCGGAGCGCCTTTCCTATGGCGCGGCGAATATTCTGCATCGCGTCGCCAAAGTTGTCTGCCGCCATGCTGAGACTTTCCGGAGATGAAGCAGCCTCAAGTGCTTTCTGGTCCCATTCCTTGTTGAGCTGCTTCGACAATGCATAAACCACGGTGCGCCCGATACGCAGAATCATTGAGTCTTGTGCATGCTGTTGGACCAGTGAGCGCATGAGTTCAGGGTCGTTCGCACCTGCGTATTCGGCTTCCAACTGAGCACCCATTTCGCTTATGGCTGGGTATTTCATATTCACGAACAACTGCCCTGCTTCCATGACATACCGTGCCGCGCGCCCCTTGAGACCCTTTTCCTCGATCTCTTCATCCGTCTGCAGCGGGATGATTTCCGGGGCACGTTCCAGATTCTTAAACATCTCGGCCCGTTTTGCCCCGGTGGGTATGACCGAGAGATCGGTGGGCTTGGACCGTAGCCCGGACTCTGCGCCACCGCCTCCGCTTCCAACCCCCGGCGCACGCTCGCTCGCTGGACCAGCGCCCGGTGTCACTCGCGTTTCGCCTTGTGCCGTTACTTTGGGACTAACGCGACGGACGCGCAGTTGATTCAGCAGCCGCTGCAGTTCGTCCCGTATCTCGTCGCTGGTTCGGCTATCCGGTGCAAATGAATGGATCAGCTCGATGAGCCATTTGGGCCTGTTCTCCCGCACCAACTCTTCAAAATCCTTGGCCTGAAGTCGAAGCTGCTCTCCGCCTGTGTATTGCAGGAATTGGCGATATGCTTCCGGCACGACCGGGTAGTTATCAGGCAGCTCAATGTGAATCGAGATGTGCTTCGCCCCGAAGGGAACGCCGAACACTGGCGCTTCAAACGTCCACTGCCGTCCCTTAGAAAGGTCGTACAGTTCATTCTTGTAAACGACGGCGCAGGTACTGACCGCCGATGCGATTGCACCGCTGATCGACTTGTTGTGGCCGGTGCCGTTGTATTGCGCGTCATAGAGGTAGTGAATCTTGATGCCGCTGGGGAGTGGCACTGTTTCATATCGTTCGAAGTGTCTTAGCCGCGCCGGAATCGGCTCAAACTGGCGGTTGCCGTCCAACTTATTCGTACCCTTTAAGAGGGTGACCTTGACCCCCTCCGGCAGCCCGTAAAAGCGATGATAGAGGTACGTGGCCAACCACTGCGCGTCCTGTTCCGGATCGCCGTTATAGGGGTCTCGCACTGTGTCTTGCTCGGGCCCGTTGCCGAACAGCACGACTTCGGTCCAATCCTCGCTGAGCGTGCGACCGTCCTGTTCCGCAATGTCGGTGACGTCTACAACCTCGACGTATGTATCTGTCTCGGGGTCGTGGCGGCGCAAGCGACCATAAACACCCTCGCGCTTGCAGAGAATCACTTCGTGCACGCGACCATCCTTACAGGAGCGGTAACGCATCCCACGCTGATTGGAAGGTAGCGACGCTACCTTTGCGCCCATGCCGAAATTTCCAGTCAGACTTTTCTCTTTGCCAAGGGACGACGCGATGTTGCAAATCTTGAGCAGCTCGTGGTCGTCCATTCCACGGCCCGTATTCCAGATCGCGAGCTTTTCAACGCCGTCCATTGCCATGGCGCTGATCTCTACCAACCGCTGTCCCTCCGCCGCATGCTGCGCAGCTTCGAGCGCGTTCATCATCAATTCGCGAATCATCATCGATTTGGGACAGCGCTCGATCAGGCTGGCGATCAGAAAATCTTCATCAGCAACTTGAAGTGCGGCAACGGCGCTCGTGGTCATGTCATCTCCTCAGAGCTTGAAGCCGCCGCCGGTCTTACCGCGCGGGGATTCAAATCGGGCTTCGACGCTTGCGATGGCCTCCTTTAATGCGCGAATGACCTTGCGCACCTCAGCGTCCTCAAAGTCGTAGATTTGTCGGTTCGACAAGTTTCCGATCCGCAGGATGGCTTCGATGGCCTTATTTGTTCGTGCCTCAGCCAAGTCCCGAAATTTTGCGCGCTTACTGGACGAAGCGCCGCGCTCCACAGCCGCATCCATGGAAAATCCTCCGAATATTTGTAGAAATACCGAGCCATAGAATTGGACAAAGTTGGTGCCAAGTCAACGCTAGGCCCGATTATTTCACAAATATTCGTCGCATATGTGGGTAAATCGCAGTCGATCTTTATTAAGGTCTGGGAATAATATTACGTAATTTCAGTAGGTTAATAGGTATTGTCTCTAGGCCAAATGCCGTGCCGCCCATGGCAACCCATCGGCGCTGCGTGCCGCGTACAGCCACGGAAGTTCGTCCGGGAAGACGTCGGCCTCCGCCTTTCCCGACCGCCAGAACGCCATCAGCACGTCGCGGTTGGCTTCCCAGTCGGCGCGCATCCCGTCGCTGATGAAGTCCGTCAGGTCCGTGCCGACGCCGTCGCCGTAGCCGGTGTAGCCTTGCACTGGGTACTGGATGCGACCCGTCAGCAGTTCGTGTCTGCGGTAGGGACCTAGTGAACTGCGCGAGGCGCGCTTACGGCGGATGATGGTGCTCATTCTTCACCTCGATAGGCTCCTGCCGGGCGCCCAATCTCGTGACGAGAAGGCTCGATGTCCAAACCAAGCCGATGCAACGACCTCACGATGAAAGACTGTGCGGCGAGTTCATGCCGCAGCAGCGGGTGATCCTTGAGGCCCGCCTTGGTGCGGATGACTGGACCGTCGCGCGCAATCGTCGCGGCGCATTCGGCGACCCGGTCCGTGGCGGCGCAAATCTGGGCCAACATCGCCAGTCCACCCGCGTCATCGACTACGTAGTCTGAGTGGATGGCGTGCCAGAGCTTCGTGCCCGCTTCGCCGAGGGAGGCGGGCGGTGCCAGCGGGTTCGGCTTCGATGCTGCGTCGATCACCGTGAGCGTGGGAGGTTTTCTGGCCAATAGATTTCCCCTCGCGAATGTTCTCACCCAGATAGGTGACAGAGCAGCCGCCGCCGCGCTCGGAGCTGCGGCCGCTGACGATTCCGGACTGTCCCGCCTGACCCCCTTTTGTGCCGCTAGACGGGCAGCCAGCCCGCGCATCGTTTAACGACAGACCGCGGAGCCGAACAGCAGCGCCAACATGCGCTCGCGCTCGCGCTCGTCCAGCGCGGCAAACAACACGGCCAGCTCTTCGGCGTCGGCCTTCAACTCCGCGACCGTTGCGGCCCTCAGGATGCTCAGCGCGACCGCGCTGGGTTTATCGTCCCGGTCATGCACGTCGGCGCTCCAAAAGCTGCGGCACCTCAACTACCTCGCTGCGCCCTTGACCATCATGCGCCTTGGCGACGGCCAGACCGCTGCGCAACAGTCCAATCTCCTCGGTCATCCTCGCAACCTCGTCGCGCCACAGCTTTCGCTCCTGTGCGATCACCGCGCCGTGGACTTCGCGCCAGACCTCGTCGTGCTCGGCCAGCGCGGCGGCTATCTCCCGCCGCACCTCCTCGATAGTCGGCGGTGCAGGCTTCGGCGGCATGCCTTTGGCCCAGTCAGACGAATAGCCATCGTCTCGATGCGAACGATACTCGACTTTGACGTGAGCGGTGCGCGCGAGCGTCGCGCGGGCTTCGTCGAAGATTGCTCGTGCGCGTTCATCCATGTTGGTCACCACTGCGCGTTTTCCAGCCAAGCGACGCTACCGGGCGCGACGCTCCACGTCATCCGAGCGATGCAGCGCAAGGCGAAGCTGTCGGTTTGAAACATCGAAATCGCTGGAGCTGCGACCGTTGCCGGTGTGCCGGGTGTCGAGATCATCTCGGGTGGATCGGCCATGTGCAGCACCGCGCTTCGGCTGGTATCGACGGTCGGCTCGCCATCGCCAGAGACGACGAAGCCGTCAGCCGCGATGGCAATGACAGTGCCGGGCGCGAGCGTGTGGGCCTCGATCACCCTGCGTTTGAAATTTGGCCACGGCATTTTCTCCAGCGCCGATGCCTGCTTCGAAGCGACGATGAAAGCGACGGAGCTGGTGTCGATGCCAGCGGCAGAGATCGCCGCGACCAAGGCGTCGAGATCATCGGACGCTGACGCACCGGCCGCAATCGGCGGAATCCCGTTCAGCAAACCGGCGGGCGCGGCGGGGGTTTCTGGATCGCTGGAGAGCAAAACCTTGAGGCCGCCGTTGCCGACCGCGATCTTCAATAGGCGCGAGATCACGACGCTGGCGTTGGGCGCGGACAGGTTTTCCAGTTCGTTCGTCAGCGGCGCGATCAACGCGACCTTCTTGACCGGCCCGATCAACTGGCCTTCGAATACGCCTTGCGCGGTCGGGATCGGAAAGCCCTCTTCGACAAATACCGCCTCGGAGAAACTCGTCGGCGATGCTATTGAAAACTGTGCAATGCCGCTGAGATCGATCTTGTCGCCAAGTCCCATGATTTCCGCGAATGCGGAGTCGGGTGCCAACGTCATGATCTTCGTGACGGTGTTGCCGCCGGGAAAGTCAGCGACCTTCATCGGCGAGACCGGCCCGCGCAATTCGAGCCTGATCTCGTCGGCGGAAGTTTTCCGCATGCGGCTCAACACGGCGACGGTGGCATCGTTGACGAATGAGCGACGCCAATCTGCGGCGAGATCGGCTCGGCTCGGTGGTATGAACGGTTTGCTGCGGATGTCGGTCATGGGCGTGAGCTTACACCCGGTCCGGAACGGTCGGACGTCAGCGATGACGTTTCCGCGTTTACGCCTATCAGCCTCGCCCGCGCTCGCGCTGATACTTCAGCGCCCACTGAGCGACGATGGTTTCGAGATCGGCACGAACCCTTTTCTTGTTGCGCGCGGCTTTCTCGGCTTCGTCCGGCGTCATGCCCGCATCGATGTTGCGCAGCCGCAGCCCTTCATGCACGACTTCGCCCGCCTTGATCAGGTAGAGCTTGATGTGCTTCAGCTCGCGAGCGCGCTGCCGGATTTTCGCCAGCCGGTTTCTCTCGCGCTTGGCGTTGCGCTGGCGGCGGCGGGATGGCGCGCGGGTGAGCATCAGGCGGCTCGTAGGCCTTCTTGGTAAAGCCACGCCTCGATGTGCTCACAATGGTTGCGAATGAGCCATTGGCTGAACTCTCCGGGGATGTCGAAGCTGTGAAGTGCATCGATCATGGCAGCGCTGAAGGCGTGGTAGGCAGTCGCCTCGCGAGGTGAGCCCCGTCGAACCCGTCTGAGCTTGCCTGTGCTCGTCGTGTACATTCCCACGACCCAGTCCAGTTCGCCCAACTTCCGCAGCAGCGAGACCCCCTCATCGTTCGAAAGGCACACGGTTGGCACGTAGTCCATGGTCAGTTCTCGCTTGCGTGTTGCCGGGCGTCCGGCCCGGCACGTTCATGCATCAGACACTCACCCTCGTACGTCACGGCTTGTCACGACTAACCGATTGCGATGAGCACGCTGCCGACAAGTATCGCCGCAGAACCGGGCGTCGGACCGTCGCGGCCGATAAGGCTTACCGCAATGAGCGCAGAGGCCGACACGCGACGAGAGGGAAGCTGAATCGCGGGCGTGAAGAATTGGACCGGCCGAATGGTGAGCGTCGAAGCGATACCAAGCGAAGTTCTCCATGCTGCTCATCTTCGTCCCTTCGAACCAGCGCACACGGCCGACCGAAACGACATCGGTGCAGGAAGGCAGGAAGGGCGCAGCTTGCCGGTTATGCATCCAGTCGGCTGGCAACAGCAGCCACGTCATCCGCGTAATACGCCGGAAGTGTTCGATCAGCCTGTGCATCAGCTCACGGGAGTAGGGCGTATTGGTGATGATCGCATCGGCGCCGTTGCAGTCCGCGACCGTAAGCGCAAGCGCGTCCAGCCCGCTCGCAATGTCGCCCGCATAGACGCAGCGGAGGCCGAAGGACTCCAGATGTCGCACCAGTTTTCCGTCGCCGCAGCAGGGCTCGGCGAACGTGCGGACGCCACGCAGATGAGGAATTAGTGGCGACACCGCCGCTAATGGCGTCGGGTAGAAGTCACGCTCGCGGCGCTCAAACTTTCTTGGTGATCGCTTGCTCATCTTGAGCCCGCTCTCTCTCCTATCCTCCGGAAACCCGTCGCAGCCGTCCCAGCCGTCCCATCGGTTTCCTCGACCCGCCGTGACTCTCCGTCTGCTTGGGACGACCCGCCATCGCTGGGGACAGCGGCATCCGTCGGAGCCGTCTCAAAATATCGTTGAAATGCCTCGGTTGTTACGACTGGGACGGCTGCGACGGCTTCTGCGGGCATGGGAGAGAGGTAGCGTCGCCAAACGTCGGCAAGATCGGCAAGGTGGTACCCTTTGCACTGGTTGCTTTCATAGGGTCGGAGGTTCTTCGGCCCAGCGTCGTAGTCGCGCAGGCTTACCGATAGCTGATAGGCATCGAGAGGCTTACCCTTATCTCCCCACGGGGCGTCTTCCAGCGCGTGCAGAACCTCCAGTATTCGCTTGGTGGAGAGCCCTTCGGGGCTCGCTTGGCTGGCCGCCAACAAGTTGGTTACAAAGACGGTTCGTAGGTCCGAGAGTAGGCGAAGGTTCAGGCTCGGTGGAGCGGCGCGATTTGCGGCGACCAGTGCGACGGCTGCTTCGCGCGCCAGCTTTGACCAGACACCTCCGGCAAGGTCGCCGACCGCAAGTAGTGCCTCCCAACAGTCGGCGTTGCGATCTTGAACAGTGGCAGGCATCACAGGTCGCGCTTCCTCGGCTTGATCGACAATCGTGCAAGCCCATGCAGCCAACCGTCGGTGAAGGTTCTCGCCTGCTGTTGCGTGGACGCGGCGACGAAACGGCTCAATTACTTCCTCTGGTGCCCGCCGCCGCATCCGGATCATGATGGAGCGGCTCGTGATTGTGTCCGGAAGCCAACCCAGACCGGCCAGCGCCACGGCGGCGTATGACGCTATCTCTTCGGTCGTCACGGATTTGCCGTGCACCACGCACCGGCCGAAGGTTGCGCCACGTCGGTGTCCGGAGTTTAGAAATGCTCGGACGTCCTCGTTCTCCTTCGCCCGTGGGCCGAACACCGTATCAATCTCGTCAAACAAGACCACTGGTGGACCATCGTCGCCACCGCATTTGCGAAACAGGTACGCTGGAGACGCATTCATGGTGGCGATCGGATTCGGCACCAGCAATTCCGTCACCTCCAGCGCCCTCGTCTTACCGCTGCCCGGCTCTGGCGACAGGAACGCCAGACGCGGAGTCGATTCCCAAGCTGACATAAGGTGGGTGTGGGCGATCCAGAGCGCGTGGGCGACGCTGGCGTGCCCGGAGGGGTAGCTGACGAAGCGACGTAGAAATCGTAGGACGTCGTCGAGGATCAGCGCGCCCTGTTTACGGTGCGCTTGATCATGTCGCGCACGCACGGCATCAGGGCCTTGAGCCGTCAGCGTCGCATTGATGTCGGGCGCCTTGGTCATGTCCCCTCCATCACGATTTCTATGCGACGGCCCCGAAGCGCGGCAGCGAGCGCTTGGGCGTTGTCCCGCCCAGCCTTATCCGGGTCCACGAAGATGGTGAGCGTTTCGACGAAGTTCGGGACGGCGGCAGCGAGTCCAGGTAGCCGGGCCGCCGAACCGGCGGCCCAGCTACCGAGCCCAGTGGTCTGATACGCGGTGAGCGCGTCTTCAATGCCCTCGGTGATCGCGAGGCCTAAAAGGTCGTTCGCAGAGCCGATGACGATGGGAAGGTTGGAACGGCCGACAATGATCTTGGTGGACTTGTTCTCCGGCATCATTTTAGCCTTGCCGGTGCCGTCCGGCCGCAACAAGGTCAGGTGTACCGCTTCAACGTCGCGCGGATTCCGAAGTATTCCCGGCTCCATCTCCTCGGGCAGCGCGAAGGCTGCGATCATCGCCGGATGATGCTCGGGCCTTCGTGGCGGCAAGAACCCCAGCGTCGGCGGCAGCGGGCAGACAATGCCGCGCACGCGCAAATACCTTTCCGCGATGGAACCGGCGATCGGCAGCCGCAACGACCATAGCCAACGCGCCTTGCTGCGCTGGCCGCGTTCGTAGGTGCTCGATCCCTTCGCAGGCCTCGGCGATTTATCGACAGGCTCTGCTGTGTGGCCTGAACGAGACCGAATCTCGGAGAGAATGTCGAGCGCATCGCAGCCCGCAAAACAGTAAACGAGGAGGCCATTGTCTCCGTCGCGAAGGGAGAGGGATGGATTCCAATCGTCATGAATAGGACAACGGACGAGAAAATTTCCGCGCTGCGACTTGACGGGATGTCCTGCGAGAAGGGCGGCGACGCTGGCGGCGCTTGGCATTTGTCGCTTGGTCCGCTTTTGCATGGCGGAAGCCTTTCTCAGGATCAAGAGAAAATATTGGTACCACCCTCGCGGCATCGTTGACAACTGTTTCTCGTGATCGTAAGAAAAGAAATGGCCGGTCGGGGTTGATGAGGAAGATGGCAAAACCAGCAAAGCGCATCGGGCGCCCCACCAAGAGGGCAGTAGGCCAAGAGCGGGTCGCGCTCGGTTTGAAGGTGACCGCAAAGACGAAGCGGATCATCGACCAGTTGGCGATAGCATCCGGCCGCACTCAATCTCAGGAAGCCGAATTCCAGATTGAGCGCGCGCTTCAGTTTGACCGCACGCTGGAGTCGATGGCTACGACGCTCGTGGACATGGAAAGGCAAAGCGTGGACGCGGTGCTGTTTCGGCTCGGATATACGCCGATCCGACATATGCACGAGGGAAAGGCTTGGAAATTATGGGCCGAGCCGGGATTCCCCGGCGTTCAAGGATCAGCGTTCGTGTCGTGACCATCACTCAACTAAAGCGCTGGGTTTGAAAGACGAGGCGCAAACTCAAGATGAGCAAGACGGCGGCCAGATTCACACTTGCTGACATCAGCCGCGCCGCCAAGGCCGCGAAAGCCGAGGGTGCTGTAGCGGTGGAAGTCTTGCCCAACGGCACCATCCGAATCTTGATTGCGGAGACGGCTTGCGACGGGAAGCCCGAACCCGAAGAACTTAAACACCGTGATTTCAAACTGTGAGTTTTAATCACCATGCCGAAGCCCACATTGCCATTCCTGCATCGCCATCGTACCCGGCACGGCAAGTTGGCATTTTACGTTAAGCTGTCATCGCGTCAGCGCGGCCGAGGTATCCGTATCAAGGGTCTATACCGGAGCGAAGAATTCATGGCCGCATACCACGCTGCGGTGCGCGGCACGGTCGCGCCCGCACCGCTGATCGGTAAAGATGGCAAGGGCTCGGTAGGCTGGTTGATCAACTTGTACCGCCATTCGCGCGATTGGGGCGAGCTTCTGAGCGCGGGGACACGGAAACAACGTGGTCCGATCCTGAAGCAGGTAGAGGTCGCGGCGGGCGATCTGCCGATAAGCGCTATTACTCGGGCCAAAATAGAACAAGGCATTTCGAACCGCTCATCCAATCAAGGCCGCCATTTCAAGAACACCATGGCTGCTCTGTTCAAGTGGGCGGTTGAGCATGAGCTGTACGACAAGAATCCGACCAACGGCATCAAGGTCAATCGCGGCGATGGCGAAGGGCACCTCGCATGGCCGATTGAACTGATCGAGCAGTTCGAACAGCATTGGCCACTTGGCAGCAAAGAAAGGTTGATGTTCGACGTATTCCTGTACATCGGTCTGCGCCGTGGCGATGCAGCGCGGCTTGGTAAGCAGCACATCCGGAACGGCATCGTCCATCTGATGACTGAAAAGAGCGGCGGCACCATGCCGATCTATGTCCCGGTGCATCCCGCCTTGGCGGCGTCGATCAACGCATGCCCATCGTCCGGTCTCGCCGTCATCGCGAAAGACGACGGCACGCACTACACCAAGGAAGGGCTCGGCAATGCCTTCCGCGAGGCGGTCACGGCCGCCGGGATTCCGGTGTCGAAGAAAGGTTCAGACGAGAAGGGCTATTCTGCGCACGGCCTGCGCAAGGCGAGCGCGACCATCGCCGCCGAGTCCGGCGCAACGGAGTCCGAACTTAACGCGACGTTCGGATGGAGCGGCTATCAGATGGCGCAGCTCTACACCAAGAAGGCCGACCGCAAGAAGCTAGCGGCGCGTGCGATGGCGAAGTGGACGCGGCCCTCATCCGACGAAGTGGTGGGGCAAAGCGAACTCGTGCATTTGCACCTCGAAAAGGAACGGGCCTAGAACAACCGTCGTTACCACCTGTGGCGCGGTGGTAATTAGAGGCTTAAAAAATCAACGATATCAATCCGGGCACGGCATTGTGGTGGGCCCGGCAGGACTCGAACCTGCAACCAGACCGTTATGAGCGGGAGAATATTGGTCAGCTTCGTTGATCTTTCTGCGGTCTTGCTCGATCCCAGTTGCCTTCGTTCCGTTTCTTCACGCCGTTTCTGGTGCGAAACTGGTGCGGTGCTCTGGAATTGGCCTGAGGGCCATAAGCCGGTGATCGGCAGCTTTTGGTGGTGCAAAGCGGACCTTCGAACACGCAAGTTGCAGAGGGGGCCAAGAGCCGACCAAATCGGGCCATGCTTGCTTTTCTGATCCGCCGATCCAGGCATGGGCCAGACGACTGCGCGCTTAATGGGCGTTTAACGCTTTTGCGCAACAGATGGATCACCAGCGCGGAATTAGTCCTACTTGCAAGTGCGAGCCGAGCTCCCGGGGAGGGAATCGCATGGGACTGCTTTTTGTTGGAGTGCTGGCAGGAGTCCTGATCGGCTTTGGCTGGTTCGCGCCTTCCCGAGGGTATTTCCTTGGATGTGCGTCACGACCCTGTTTCGACCGGGTTGCGGTCGCCCGACCCGCGCAGCCAACGCCGACGGCATTGGCGCCGGATCCCGTGATCGTCAAATCGAATTCTGCAACTCCGGAAAGGTCCGGCAAGAAATCATCTCCAAAGAAGAGCGGATCGGTCGACCTCGCCAAAGCGGCGTCACCGCGGACGGCCATCAGCGTCCCGGCATCCGAACGGCCCGCGGAAGTATCAGATCCTGTCCTGGAAAAGGCGAAGGTCACCGTCGCGGCGAAGATGGAGGATCCAGGATCGACCGAATTTACCGAAATGAAGCGCACGATGCGAAAGAACACGCTTGGACGCCCCGTGGATACGATTTGCGGGCGTGTGAAAGGAAGAAGCGCATCAGGCGGCGAGACAGCAGAGAGACCGTTTCTTTATCTCGTGAAGGAGGATGAAGCATATGTCGTCGACGGCAAGTCGGGGTCGGCGGCGTCAACGGCGTATCGAAATATCTGCAATTAGGGAATGCGTCGACTGCGTCAGCGCGCGGTACGCGCCGAAATGAATTTGAGCGGAAAGAATTTCCACCCAGGCGCCAGGCAAAGCCGCAGTGCATAAGGCACTGGCGGCGGTACAGCGCCACTCTCGTGATGATCATTCAGGATGAATGCAGCAGCAGGGGAGACGCAATACGGAATGGGAATTTCGCGGAAGCTCTTTTCATCTCGAGGAAATCATGGACGACATAACAAACGCCTCAAAGCGGCTCGATGGATCGCTTCACTTTCCGGTTCTGGTGATCGTCGAACCGCTCCTGTTGCCTCGCACATGTATTCTGAACGTCCTCAGGCGGGAATTGGCGGAATTCGAGATCCTCGACATGGCAACGGTCGAAAGCCTGGACTGCACGTCAACCCGCGATGTTCGTCTGGTGGTGCTGAGTATCGCAGACAAGCCCATCGACGATCCCTCGGTTGAGGGCAGTCTCGCCTTCGTCGCGGAGTGTTGTCCCAACGCCGCCGTTGCAATCCTGTCAAACCATGACGACGAGCCGACCGTGCAGGCCGCGATGCAGCGGGGCGTACGCGGCTTTCTTTCTACCTCGCTGCCGATCGAGATCGCCATAGCTGGCCTGCGCCTTGTCCTCGTCGGCGGCGTCTACAGGCCGTTGCCTGTCGCCGGGATGAACAGGATACCGGATTTCGAGGCGCCGGATGCACGCAGGCTTGCGCGCGCATATCTTGTGAACGAGGGAGCCGGAGTGACTATCGAAAGGAGCGTGACGGATCTCACGCCTCGTGAGCAACAGGTTCTGGCGGAATTGGAGCTCGGCCTGCCCAACAAGCTGATCGCCGCCAAATTGAACCTCTCGGAAAGCACAGTCAAAATGCACATCCAGCATATCATGCGGAAATGTGCTGCGCACAATCGGACGGAAGCCGTGCTCCGCTGGCGCGGCCGGTTGCCGGCGCAGGGTCGCGATCACGAACCCGGCGCAGGTCCGATGCAGGAGACCTAGTCCTCTCTAAATGCACCACGGAAGCTGTCGAGCAGGGGCCTGAGCGCGTAGAGAGCCACGGTACCGCGCCCTGTCGTGATGAACACTTGAACCGGCATGCCGGGGACGATCTGGATGTCGTTTGCGACGATCTGCGCGTCGTCGATCCGGATTTTGGTCGCGTAGTATGGCTGGTCGGTACGCTTGTCGAGGAGCCGGTCTGCGGACACGTGCACGACAGTTCCCTTCAGGCGAGGTACGCGACGCTGATTGTACGGTAGGAGGTGAACCTCGGCATTGAGGCCGGGATGAACCACATCGATATCCTCGGGCCTCAGGCGCGCGGTCACGATGAGACGGTCTTGCCGGGGCACCAGGTCCATGAGCGGAGCGCCCGCTCCGATGACGCCGCCGGCTGTATGAATCCGCAAATCGGTTATCACGCCGTCCTCTGGCGCCTTGACCTCTGTTCGCGATAGCTGGTCCCTGGCCGCAAACAACCGCTCGCGGAGCTGGAATATCTGGTTCTGTGCTTCACGAAGCGACTGTGCGATCTCGTTCTGCCTCTCGCTCTCGAGCTTGAACAATGTGGCCTGCTGTTCGCTGATGACTTGCGCGGCGCGGGAAATCTGCGCGGCGATCTCGCCGCGGCGGCCCTCAACGTCGGCCAGCTCCCGCTGCAGGTTCAGAAGCCGCGGCCGCCGCTCGAGCCCCTTGTTGACGAGGGTCGTGACCATATCTAGTTCCTCCCGGACGATGCCGATCCGCTGCCCGGTGGCGCTCTCCTGCGCCGTGAGACCTTCGATCTCCTTCTCGACTTGACGCCTTCGTTCGCGAATGACCGCAAGCTGCGACTCGTGAACCTGCAGGCGCGCCTGGAAAATGAATTGCTGCGCCGACACCGCGGCGGCGGCCACTCCGCTCTGCCTGCTGTCCTGTTCCAGCGCGTCCGGAATTGCGATCCTCTCGAATCTCTGCTGCTCGGCTTGAAGCCGAGCGGCACGAGCAGCTGCATCCCAAAATTGGCCTTGAAGGCTCTGCACCTCCGAGCTCGCCCGGGTGTCCTCCAGCGCGATCAGCGTTTGGCCGCTGCGCACGATATCGCCATCCGAAACCAGGATCTTGCTGACGATGCCGCCTTCCAGATGCTGGATCGTCTTGCGACTCGATTCCGATTCCACGACGCCGGACGCGATCGCGGCGCTCTCGAGCGGCGCGAGGCTCGCCCATGTACCAAGCCCCAGCATGAAGCAGAGCACCAGCAGATTGCCCGCGACGGTGATAGCGCGAAGCCTTCCGCGTGGCGAGGTCGGCGTAGGCGTCGAGCACCACGGAAATTCCAGAGGCTCGAAATCGTCGATTGCGGTTACCAGGACGCCAGATCGTCGGGCGGGCGGGGGGCGCGCCGGCGCTCGCATGAGCCGGTCCCAGATCATGGGAAGTCTCGAGACGGCAGGATGCTTCCAGATGGTGAGAGAATTCCAGCTCATGGCGCAACCTGCGAAGTAACCTGGGGTCGGCTCAGGTGCCGTTCAAAGATGTCCTCGCTGTCGCCGAACGCGGCGACCGCACCGTCTTCCATGATGGCAATCTTGTCCGTGGCGGCGAGGAGACCCATCCTGTGAGTGACGACGACAAGGATGACGCCTGCGAGCTTCATGCGCTCGATGGCATCCAGGAGCATTCGCTCGCCCCCGTAGTCGAGGCTGGCGTTGGGTTCGTCGAGAACGATGAGGCGTGGGCTGCCGAAAAAGGCGCGGGCAAGACCGAGGCGCTGCCGATACCCGCGTGAGAAGATTGTTTCACTGTGAACCACCGTGTCGTAACCCTGCGGCAGGCGCATGATCGCCCCATGGATTCCGGCGAGCTTGGCCGCTTCGACGACCTTCCGCCGGTCCGCATCTTCAAGGCGTGCGATGATGTCGTTGATGGTGTCGCCGATCAGATTGATGTCCTGGGGGAGATATCCGAGGCCGTCGCCGTTTCGGCCCTCGCGAAGCAGCGAGACGTCGGTATTGTCGAGGAGGACACGGCCATGCGTCGGCATCGACAGCCCGGCGATCACCTGGCCGAGCAAGGACTTGCCTGACCCGGACGGACCGATGATGCCAAGGCATTCTCCGGGCATGAGGCTGAAGGAGACGCCGTTCAGCAGAAGATGGTCGGTCCCCGCAAGCCATACGCCCACATTGTCGACGACGAGGCCGCTTCGCGCCTGCGGCGGGAAAACCCCCGCGCTCTCCTGCCGGGCGACGGGGAATGCGGCGAGAAGTGCGCCGAGCCGCTGACAGGCGTTCACGGCCGTCACGAGTGATTTCCAGCCTGCGACCGCACTTTCGACCGGCGCGAGCGCCCGGCTGAACATCAGCGTCGAAGCAAAGATGATTGCCGGACTTTTCCCGTGATCGAGGACGAGCCACGCGGCAGCCCCCATGATCAAGACCTGCGACAGCGCGCGAACCGGCTTGGTGGCCAGTGAGACGATCTCGCCTCGCCGGAGCGCCACATCGTGCTCTCTGCGCGCGTGCTGCGCGTCACGGTGGATCATGCGCGCAGCGCTATCGAACATTCCCATGGCGCGGATCATGTGGATGTTGCCCGCGGCAGTCTGAAGGCGACCGTAGCTTCTGGAGAGCGCGGCGCTGGACCTGAGCAAAGCGTCTTCCGTGACCAGCTCTCCGGCGACCGTGAGTGCGAACAGGAAGGCGACGCAGCAGGCGCCCACCACGCCAAGCAGGGGATGGATCAGAACGAGGACAAGGAGGAACAAGGGCGCCCAGAGCGCGTCGAACAGCATCGTACATGAACCGGACTCGACGAACTGGCGCAGCACGGTGAGGTCCCGATATGCGCCCGACGCTTGCGTCCAATCGCTGCGAAACGCCGATTCGAGGCCGGCCGAAAGCACGCATGGACGAAGGCGATCGTCGAGCCAGGCGCCGAGGCGTCCAAGGACGGCGCGCCGCAATGCATCGAACACGCCGCCGACGACCACTGTGATCGCGACTATGAGCGTGAGCAGGAGCAACGTGTCGCCGCTCCGGCTCGACAACACCCGGTCGTAGATCTGAAGAAGATAGATGGAGGGCGCAAACAGTAGCAGATTGTAACTGCAGCTATATGCGAATACGAGACCCAGCGGTCCCACGCAGGACCGGAGGGCTGTGTGCAGTGGCGTCCGGATCTGCGGCAGGATGGGCAACCGAATGGGCGGCATCAACATGATCGTCACCGCCTGAAATCGAGGTCCGGCGCACTTGACTGCTGGTCAACGCAATCCGGCAACCGCATCGGTAGATCTTTGGCGCGAAATCCGGGACCGGCGGCCGCGGCAGCCGGTCCCGCCAGTCGGACGAGCGGCTCGTCAGAGCGTGTCGAGATGGAAGGTCACTCCGCCACCCCATGCGAAGTTGCCGTCTCCGCCATCGCCGCCGATGCCGGCGACAACTTCCTGGTGCTGGTCCACCGCGAGCTTGTTGATCTGGGTGGCATCCGTATTGGCGTAGACCTTGGAGGTATCGTAGCCGCTGTAGGACTTCTGGCTGCCGTTCGACTCGGCGTCTCCGCCATGAGCCTTGGAGAACACCGAGGCCTTGGCGTTGGCGCCGCCGGCATCCCAATCCGCCGTCTGTTTGACGTGATCGCCGGTGCTCACGTGCACGTCGGCGCCTTCCGCCTTGTTGGTCGGATCGTAGTTGACAGTCGGCTTGCTGATGATGGCTCCCTTGAAGGTACCGTCGCCGCCATTTCCGGCACTTTGACCACCGGTGTCGATCGATTTGAATTTGATCGTATCCGAGATGTTGATTGCCTTTGGCATCATTTGAGGCCTCCGTCGTTTTGTTGGCTGTCGTGCAACATCCATCCCGATCAGGCGGACGCGCACGGCAAGTCTGATCCGCCCGTGCGCGAGAGCGATAGATGTCAAATCGAACACCATCCGGTTTGGTGGGCCTACGTACGAAAGTACGACATTTCCGTCAGGGGAGGGCGCCTCTGCGCGGGCTTTGCATGCGGAGAGCGGCGACGGCGCGTGCCGCGATGCGATCGGCAATGCGAGCGATGCGGCGTTTCGCTATGCCACCAGGTGAAGATCCGACAGGAGATGCGCGGCATCGCCACCTAGCGCGAGGTTGCCGTAACCGCCGTCCCCGCCAACGCCGGCGATCTGGGTCGCACTCTGGTCGATGTGCACGTTGTTGACCTGATCGGCCACGGCCGTCGAATGTGGACCTGCGATTGCTATGTTGATGGGTGCATAGATCGCGACGCTGACGTCGACCAGACTGCCCGCAAAATAGCCGTTGCCGCCATTGCCTGCGCTGTTCGAACCGGTCGCGATCGTATCGGACCCGCCCCACAGATGATGGGAGAGAAGGTTTGCATGGCCGCCCGCTGCGGCGTTGTCGTTGCCGCCGTGCCCGCCAATGCCAGCGATCTGAACCGCGGATTGATCCACGGAGACATCATTTATCTGGACCGCGTAAGCGCTGGAGCCATAGCCCGCGATGGCGATGTTGATCGGGTTGTACACGACAAACGAGGTATGGACGAGTTCCCCGTAGAACATGCCGTCACCGCCATTGCCGGCCTGGCTTCCGCCCGTTTGAACGTCAGAGATGCTCGATCCCCAACTGGGGTCGAGCGTGATGACGCTGCCGCCGGCGGCCACATTGCCATGTCCGCCACTTCCGCCGACGCCCGCGATCTGCGTAGCCGATTGGTCGATGTCGACCGTGTTCGACTGACTTGCATGTGCAGTGCCGCCCGAGCTCGCCAAGGCAATATTGATCGGATGATAGATCACCACGGGAGCGTCCACGATCGCACCCGAGAAATAGCCGCTGCCGCCGTTTCCGGCGCTGTTGTCGCCGCTCGCGATCACGCCGGAGCCTGAAAACGTACTGATGCTCCCACCCGCTGCAATGTTGTCATTGCCGCCATGGCCGCCGACGCCGGCCATTTGAAAAGCGGATTGATCGACATTCAAATTGTTGGACTGGTTGGCCAGGGCGACCGAGCCGTATTCCATGCTGATCGAAATGTTGATCGGTTCGTAGATCAACAGGGACGCGTGAATGATACCTCCGTAGAAATGGCCATCCCCGCCGTTCCCTGCCGTATTCGCCCCACTCTCGACCGAAGCAATGCCCTTCTCGGGAAGGGATGCGCCGGCAGGAGGCTTCGTGGACGAAACATCCGGGCCCGCTGCAGCGTGGTTGCCGGCGTGGCCGCCCATCTCGCCCCCCGATGGGGGATGTTTGGATTGAACCGGGTCGGAGTCTTTATGCTGGCTGTTCGCGCTCGCGGCATATGCTCCAGGACCAGCAAACGGGCCGGGACGATGGAACAGGGCGCCACCGCCGACCGGGTCAGCCACGAACGGAGCTCTCGATGCAGGGCCCAAATCGTCCGCGCCATCGTACCCATCGTGGTGACGAGAGGCGTGATGCAGCCGGATTGCATCCGACATCCGCGTAAAATCCATCGTAGCCTCCCTCATCGCAATCGCTCCGCGCGATCGGACGGGTTCTGCACTCCGGAGAGAATGTCGTCCCGGGAAGGTCGAATGCCCAGCCGTCAGTTCGGATATAGCGCTCGTCTGGCATCCGTAACATCGGCTACATCCGTTCGGATGCGGCTACAGCCTTTGCATCAATTCCCCCGGTCCGCGCACTCATCTCGCCTGCGGCCAGAATGAATCCGCCGCATTGCCGGATTCGCATTTCGCCGCGCGCGGATACGCAAAAAGTCCTGTTCAATTTCAACGACTCCCAAGCGCTGTCAGCGGCTCCACGCAGCACGAAGGTAGAGCGATCGGGTGCCTTTGGCGAAGAGTCCAGAGCAGAGGTTCTCGTTAACCGGTCGGGATTTTTCTCTGAATCTTGAATTCGGCAACCACGCCGCGAGTGTCCTCAAACCACGCATCGACTGCCACGAACAGGTCCCGTTGCATGACACGCGACCATTCCTGAACCGTCGCGTCCAACGCCTGACCATTTGCACGTACAAACTCGGGTCGATCGAGCCACTCCTGCCCCTTACTCACCAGATAGTCTATGGCAACGCCGCCCGCCGCCCCCAGAGCCCAGCCCGCGGCCGTACCGAGACCTGGTTCAACCATCGTCCCTGCGGCGGCCCCAATGATCTGCGGCCGCATCGCCGTAACAGCTTTGGTCGCGGCCTTGGCGAAGATGGTAGAGACGGCCCGTTCAACAGCCGGCACGGTGCTCCGGGCGACAAGGGCCGAGACGGAAGCGGCCCCTGCTCCCCTAAGAGCCGTCCAGAATGGTTCGTCATCCACCGCGGCGCGCGGTGCTTTCCATTTTTGCTGGTCCCATGCCAGCGAAACGTCCAACTTGGCCAGCGGACCGAGACGTTCAAGGTGCTGGGTTTCGCGATTCAGATAATCCTGAACGCGGTCATCAAGCGTCGTGATGACGGTGAGATACTCTTCGTGTGCCCCGGCCAGAAAGCGGGCGAGACCGGCTTCGAGGACGGGATTTCGGAACTCAGGCCTAAGCACGAACCGCTGATAATTCCGGATCAGATAAGCCTCGACCGCGTTACGACTTCCCTCAAGGATCCCTTGCACGTTACTGGGTAGAGCGCCCGACAAGCCGCCTACGGACGCTTCCTTGAGGAGAGCCCAGGATCGGCTCCACGCGAAGTACCAATCCGCATAGGCCGCAATGCAAGCATCGCGATCCACGAAGGCCTCAGCAAGAAGCGCATTAATCCGAACCGCCGTCTTCGCCCTTATTCGCTGACTCTCCGTATCGAGGTAGATCAGCGTGTCGTTGACGAACTTGCTGACGCGGTCCTCGTCAGCCAAGAGTAGGTGCAACGTACCGTGCACGTCACGATAGTGGAGAAGGATAGAGCGCTTAAACTGTGTGGTCACACCAGTGCGGATGACGCTGTCGTCGCGGTGCACGGCAGCTCGGTGCAGCGCGCGTTGCTGGGTCGAGTCAAATATCCCCGGCACGACCTCAAGAACCGCGTACCCGACAAGCACAAATGCGGCTGCCCTGGACAATCGCGCCAAAACGGATGCTTGCCTCTGAGAACGAACGGGCTTGGATCTGAGCCGCAACAGCACGCGAGATAAGCGTGGCAATGACTGTTCGCTCACCGCGGTGACTTCGCTGAGGTCATCGCGCATCTCAACAAGGCTTGAATTTGGATGCTTTGTCGTCATATTTTTCTCCATCGCGGTAAGCCGTACGATCGAGATAGGCTCTGCAGCGTAAGCGATTCCGTCCCTGCCGGCAATGAAGCGCAGCCGGCCATCCCACGATCCGACACGCAAGGGTTAGACCGTCTTTACCCATCTGCCTCGATCCAATCGCGCGAGAGGCCCAAGTCGAGAGGATACCGCGCAGCAGGCTTCCGCTCGGTGACGGTAAATACGGTGACAGTGCTGGATTGCACCGTCACCGTAATCAATGTCACCGCAATTACCGTGTCTCACTTAAAGGGGGCAGTCCAGTGTACCTAATGCATTGCGCTGAATCATGAGCATTTGAACGTGCAAAAAGGGGCTGAGTGAGTGCACTATCACCGCAATCCCGTACAGCGCCAAATCAAGCAGCCGTTCGATCAGGTTCATTCGCTTGTGTCATTCAGCTCGAAGGGTTCTCTCTATCCACCGGTCAAGATCGGTCCGGTCAACTTTCCCGAGTTGATACTGATCGCGCTCAACGCGCTCAAGAGCGCCACTGGTCAGAAACGATGTGGTTACGATGATACCCTTGCTCGCTCCATGTTCCTGCCGCGTGTCGGCCAACTCGCGCACGAGCGAGAGCCCAACTTTCCGGTCAAGACGATGCTTCTTCGCCTGCCAAACGGACTTGAATAGTCCAGTGTCGCCTAGGTCTTTAATTGCAACGACGTCAACGCCGCCATCCTTTGACCCCTTCATTAGTTCAACACAATAGCCCTCGGCCTCGAGCATATTGGCTATCAGTTGCTCGAACTCTCGCCAGGAAAGATCATCTAGGTGGATTAGCTTCTGCTGAACCCTCTGCAATAACCCGACGCTAGGAGCAGACTGCTCCAGCCTCGATTGCGTGTTTGGTTCAGAGAGTGCGTCGCGCCCAAAGAACTGGAATGTGAATTGGGTGTCCACCGCAATCGGCGGTGCCTCGTTCGTGACAAAAAGCGCCCGTGAACCGGGGAAGCGGTTAAGTGCGTCAGCCGCGATGGCTTCGACGTCAGGACCGGCTAGATTTACTTCTTCAAAGAGAAACAGCCATCGGGTTCTTGGTGCGACATCCGTCCAAATCCTATCTGGGTCTCTATTCAAAGCAGCGTACGTTGTGGTTACGAATGCGGATCCCGGGGCAGTCTCGTGCCCTAAAGCACCGCTCTGGAGGAGGCTCTGCCAGTGGTCTATCAGGGCACGGTGGCCAGCAACGAGCAACACACGGTCTACTAATCCTCGTGCCAACATCCGGCCGGCAGCCATAATGGATGTTACCGTTTTACCCATGCCGGGCGCTGCCACGAGCAGAGTTCGTGCATCATTTCGCTCAAGAAAGCTGTTCAGGAACCCTTCCTGCTGGGGAGCAAGCTGAAATGAGGGTATGATCATATGATCCGTCTCAACGGCCCAATATGAAGGGGCGCGATCCTTCTGGCTCGCCATTGAGCACGGGAAGTCCAATGGTGGCAACCTTGTCCCGCAAAAGGTGCGCCGCGCGCTGTTTGCGGACCGGCGGCTTCCAGGTTTGTGAATCCGGGGAGGTGTGCTCGTCGTCGATCTGCCGGCGAATGATTTCGGGTAGCCCTGCACTGCGACTAAAACTTGTGGAGCGCAGTTTTCTAGGGCTCCGCTTTGCAGGGGTGCAGCGACCAGCTAGGGCCTACGACGATAGTCTTTTATTCCAGCAAGAAGCCGCGGTGATCTTGCTGCTCGCGCACGCAAAACGCGAATCCGGATTGCGGTGAGAGTGCGCTTTCATCCCAATTCCAATCACATTGCCTGATGTTAGACAACTGGTCTCGCAGTCTCTTCTGTGGTTTCTCGTTCGATAAGAGTCTGCCTCAATCGGAGTCTGCCTCGGCGCCAAGCAGCAGCCCAACGCGTCTGTCGGTTTGATGACACGCTCGTCGGCTGCGCGGCTCGGGTCACGGTCGGGTCACGGAAATCGGTGAAATGCCGAAAACCTGCTCCCGGATTAGCAATCCGGAACTAAGGATTAGATGCGCGAGGCCTAGCGGTGCTGTTCACGTCCCACACAACGAGTGCGAATTCTTCACTCGTCGCCGCTGCCGATTCGCTAGGTCTGGCCGCTCAGGAGGCCCAACGCTTCTCGCTGAGCGTGTCTTTAAGCTCTTGGACACGTTCCGCCTCCCACTTTTGATAGTCGGCAGGGGACTTCCAGAATGTGGTCCATGCACTATTGAGCAGCCCAACAATCGGCGCTTTGGGATTGTCGGAGGCCGGGGTCACGCCGATAGCTCGAATGCCTTGGTAGGCCGCATCGACGATTTGTGCGAGTAAGCCGTCCGCGTAGCATTGGCGGTATTCCGCGAAAGCGCGGTAATTCATCACGTTGCAAAACTCTCGCCAGGCTCGGTCGATCATGGCGGCATCCACCCTATAGGCTTCGGTTCTACGGAGCATCATTATGAGAGCTCGCATCCGAGCATCGTCCGCCGGATGCGTAGTCCCAATGGTGAGCGGAGTTTGGAACGGGTCAATGCCTCGCTTTACGCAAAGATGATAGTGGGACCAAGCATAGGCCGGACCCGCTGCAGTTACGCCAAAAAGGTCGCAAAACATCTCTTCTAGCCAGCTCTTGGTCCAACAGGTTCGCCAGAGCTGGATTTGAAAAAGTCGTCCATGCTGATTGCCGATGGAAACCAGTCTGTATCGGCGAGAGCGCTCCAAGCAAAGGCCGACGCACTTGACGACTATCTAAAGGTCGGAAAGCAAGTGATCGAAGACAGCTTGTGTAATTGGCAGAAAAGTCCCGGCACGTACGAGTACTTTCGGGGCTAACCGCGGACTATTGGTATGTACGGGTCCGACTCCCAGTGATATCGCCGTTTCAGGAACGACATCTTGCCGTGGCGTAGAACTCCAGCGTTCTCTAACTGTCCAACGACGATGCCCGGCGTCACTTGGGATTCCTTCGCTGCAGCAAGTATGGCCGAACGAGAAGGCCGGTCGGCTATCAAGCGCTCGCGAACCTCGCGCGGTAACAATATATCTTGGGCAAAAGCGTTTGCCTCGGCCTCTTGGTCCGCTTGATCGGCAGCTATGATGCTAGCGCCTTCACCATCGATGTGGCTCTGTCCGTGTAACACAACGTGCCCGGCTTCGTGGAAGAACGTGAACCAAGCGTGATCTTCTGACAGGTGACGAAAGCTAAGATGGATAACTGGGTTCCCGTTTCGGTTAAACCAAGACGCGCCGCTGGCGCGGCATCCATCGGGTGAGCGTGAACTGGTGACCGCTACGCCAACCTCGCTACAGGCCGACTGGAGACGGGCGAGGTAGCTCTTCGGATGCTTGAATACGGAGAGCCTTCGCAGTGCGGGCAGGAGTTTCTTGAAGCCCTGCGCGTTGTATTTACGAAGGCCCAGCAACTCGGCCTGTTTTTCGCCAGCGCGCAACCAAACCAAGGTTGCCATACCGTCAGCCGGGAAAGCCAATGACGTTCTGAAGGCGACCTCGCCAACGCCGCTCGAATATCTAACGCCCCATTCTTGAATGCTTGCGCAGTCAAAGAACGCCAGCAAGTGTGAGCGCAGCGTTTGTCCGCGAGCTGTTTGCGGCAACCAGCCGTATCGTTTCATACTCTTGGTCGGCATGGTCGCTGCCCAAGACTCTTCATCGGCGGGCTTAGTAGCGCCCAACCGTGCAAGTTCTCGGACATAGCTCTTATCACGCGCAAGCCAAAAGCGGGGAGAGGAGCCCAGGGTTTCCGCCAGCGCTTCAGCGATTGCTAACGTGATCCTCGATTGTCCCGAGATCAAAGTTTCAAACTGCTCACTCCGGAGGCCTATTCGATCAGCCAACTCCTCGGAGGAGACCTCACGGGCCGCAAGCAATCTTCGGATCGTTTCGCCTGGTGGTGAGGCCCAGTTGGGATCTGTCTTCATCTCGAGATCAACCCCTACCTGCAATCTGAAGAAGTTTGACGCGGTGAGATTGCCGCCAGCTCTCGATGGTCATTGCTTTGATGCCGATGGGCTCCACGACGAGCCATGTGCCTGGTCCAAGAAGAAACCTCAGCTTGACAGTTTCGCCTTCCATTATGATTTCCGGCAAGTCAGCTAGCTCGCCTAAGTACATGGCCTCACGCATGTCTGCAATGATACTTCGAAGGCTTTGCGCTAGATCGGGGCCAAGCGCAGCGGTGGCTATTCCATGATCCATTGCGACCTCGCGGATGCGGCTCGTAAGATAACTGAGTTCCACGGCAGACTTACCCGGCGGCTATTAAGTTGTGTTGCGATGGCACCGATTGTCGGGAAACGAGAAGCCCCAGTTGCCGCCGTGGTCTGGCGAATCAAATAAACTCTTGAACTACAAGTAGTATTAGCACATCGGCGCTATATCAACTCCGATCGCTCGCACGATCGTTTGTGCCCGGGGCTAGGACATACCGAGATCGCTTTCGAGCTGCTTAAAGATCTTACTAGGGATGGTCCCCAGTGCCTTCGCGAGCCGAAAGATCATCACAAGAGTCGGCGATTTCAAACCTCGTTCAATCTGACTGACGTACGTTCGGTGAATGTTTGCGCGCTCAGCGAGCTCTTCTTGGGAGAGCCCGGCAGCTAGCCTCAAGTCAGCAATGATTTGTCCGAAGGAGGCGTTTGGTTTTTTCACGCATTCATAGTCTTGCCCCGAAGACTAAAGAGCTACAGACTATAGTATTCAAGCGGGTCGCCCGATCCGCGCGGAGTGAACAATGGATGGCTCCACTCCAGCTTGGACACGGCCGTTCCGGAAGGCGCGAGACAATGGACGAAAAAACGGAGAAGATTTCTCGGGACGCCCCTCTGAGATTGGACGTCGCTCTGAAGTTGGCTTTTCCCGCCGGGGGATTAACGGTCAAAGGACTCCGGAAGGAAATCGAGAAGGGGCGCTTAGAGGTAGAGCTGATCGCCAATAAGCACTTCACCACTCTCGCTGCGATCGAGCGGATGCGTGCGCTGTGCAAGGTCGCACCAAAGAACTTTCGGTCCGATGAGGTTCGTCAAAGTGATGTTTTGCCGGATTGCGAAGATCGCGAGGGCGAGTCCGAATTGGAAAGACTCATAAGGAGAAGGCGAGAAAAGAGCGACGCAATTCGGCGAGAGAAAAAGGCGCAAAAGAGAAAAAACGCAACTTAAGCGAGCTATACATTTCGTGAACAAAAGCTGTGCCCCAAACTGTGCCCCAAATTTTCAAGGAAATAAAACCTGTTGTAAGTTATTGATTTCATTGGTGGGCCCGGCAGGACTCGAACCTGCAACCAGACCGTTATGAGCGGCCGGCTCTAACCATTGAGCTACAGGCCCCGCCGCGGGACGGCCGCGGGAGTGCGGCCGGCAACGGTGCGCGGTTCGTTTACAGGGCCTGAGGCGGGGGTGCAATCCTCAAGCGTTTTCAAAGCGAAGTGGTCCTCGGTTCGCGTCAGGACAACGCGTCAAACACAGTGCTGCGAACGAGGGGAACGCGGGGCGCTGCGCGCAAAAGCGCTGCTCGCCGGATGATTGCTGGATTCGGAATAATGGCATTTTGCCACGGTTTTGCCCGACGAGTCAAACCGACCTGACGATCATCCGGCCGGTGCCCATTTTGGCGCTTCCTTAAGCCCCTGTGATTGCTCACGTCTTCTACTGTGCATGGGGTTGTTTTCGCACTTTTTGTTTGAGAGGGCCTGTTGGCCCCCTCAAACATCTTGCCGGCGAGCGACGGACCCTGCGGTGGGCCCGCGCCCTAATCCACCGACACCCCCGCGAACTCCACCACCTTGCGCCACTTCTCGGTCTCGTCGGTGACCAGCTTGCCGAACTCGGCGGGTGTCATCGGCCTCGGGATGCCGCCATTCTCGGTCAGCCGTGCGATCACCTTCGGGTCCTTCAGCGCTTCGCCGACGGCCTTGTTGAGGATCTCGATCACCTCGCTCGGGGAGCCCTTCGGCGCCGAGATGCCGTAGAAGCCGACCGATTCGAAGCCCGGCACGGTCTCGGCGATCGCGGGCACGTCGGGAACGATCGGCCAGCGCTGCGGCGAGGTGACCCCGAGCGCGCGGACATTGCCGCCCTTCGCCTGCTCCAGCGCGGACGGCAGATTGTCGAAGATCAGCTGCACCTTGTTGGAGATGATGTCGGGGAAGGCGATCGCCGAGCCGCGATAGGGCACGTGGATCATGTCGCACTTGGTCATCGCCTTGAACAGCTCGGCCGACATGTGCACCGAGGTGCCGTTGCCGGAGGAGGCATAGGAGATCTTGCCCGGATTGGCCTTGCAATAGTCGATGAACTCCTGAACCGTCTTCGGCGGAAACGCGTTGGAGACGACCAGCATGTTGGTGAGCTGCATGATGCTCGCGACCGGCACCGTGTCGCGCAGGAAGTCGAACGGCAGCTTCTTGTAGAGCGAGGTCGAGATCGCGTTGTTGGGCGCGACGAACAGCAGCGTGTAGCCGTCGGGGGCTGCGTTGACCGCGGCCGCGGCCGCGATGTTGCCGCCGGAGCCGGTGCGGTTCTCGACGATGAATTGCTGGCCGAGGCGATCCGAGAGCGCCTGCGCCATGATCCGCGCCACGATGTCGACCGGGCCGCCGGCGGCAAAGCCGATCAGCCAGTGCACGGGACGGTCGGGATAGGCCGCGGCGGCGGGAGGGGTGGTGCTGAAAAGACCTAAGAGGGCCGCGAGCCCAAACAAACCGTGACGCAAAATTCGCAACATGACGCCTCCCATTGTTCTATTGTCGTTGGGCTGCATGCTTTCACAAAAACAGGCGGCTGCCTACATCGCCGCAAGTCGGTGTTGACGCAAGCCCGCCGGGAACGACCATGAGATTCGCTTTTCCCATTCTTCTCGCCGCGGCGCTGCTCGCCAGCCCCGCCGCCGCCCAAACCTGAGGCAACGCCATTCCCGCCACGACACTCAGCCTTGGCACCGCGACGCCCGGCGGCGGCTTCCCGCTTTACGGCAACGCCTTCGCCGAGGTGATGAACGCAGCCGATCCGGTCATCACCATCGCCCCGCGCAACACCAAGGGCAGCAACGAGAACATTCCGCTCCTGGAGAAGGGCGAGCTCGATCTCGCTTTGGTCGCGGGCGAGCCGGCCTATGAGGCCTTCGCCGGCATCGGCCGCGCGCCGGTGCGGCTGAAGATCTTGACGGCGATCTATTCCAACCCCGGCATGTTCGTGGTGCGCGCCGACAGTCCCTACAGGACGATTGCCGATCTCGTCGGACAGCCCGTCGCGTTCGGTGCCAAGGGCTCGGGCCTGCCGATCCTGGCGCGCTATGTGCTCGATGGCCTCGGCCTCAAGCAGGACGAGGACTTCAAGGCTGTCTATCTCGACCGCGCCGGCGACGGCCCCGCGATGGTCGAGGACCGCCGCGTCGCTGCGCTCTGGGGCGCCGGCATCGGCTGGCCCGGCTTTGCCGCAGTGGCCGCGAGCGCATCAGGCGCGCGGTTCATCGCGCCGAGTGCTGAAGAGATCGCACGTATCCGCGCCAAGCATGCGTTCCTCAAGCCGCTCACCGTTCCGGCCGGCAGCTACCCGAAGCAGTCCGAGCCGATCGCCTCGCTCGGCTCGTGGAGCTTTGTGCTGACGCGCGAGGATCTGCCCGACGACATCGCCTATCGCCTCGCCAGGACCCTGCACGGCAATGAGGCGACATTCTGCAAGACACTCGCGCAGGCCTGCGAGACCACGGCCGCGAACACCGTCGCGGCCGCGCCGAAGGTGGAGCTGATCCATCCGGGCGTGATGAAGTATTTTCGCGAGATCGGCGTGGTGAAGTGACGATCGCTTAAAGCGATCGTCACTCCGGGGCGCGTTGAAGACGCGAACCCGGAATCTCGAGATTCCGGGGTCGGTCCTGCGGACCGCCCCGGAATGACGACAATGGAATCACTTCTTCACCAGCGGACACGCCGGGTCCGGCGGCCCGAACGCCTTGTCGCCGGAGATCGTCGTGAGGATCTTGTAATAGTCCCACGGATATTTGCTCTCCTCCGGTGTCTTCACCTGCACCAGCCAGAGGTCGTGCACCATCAGATTGTCCTCGCGCAGTTTGCCGTTGCGGGCGAAGAAATCCTCGATCGGCTTTTCGCGCATCTTTGCCGCGACCTTGAGCGGGTCGTCGGTGCCGGTCTCCTTGATGGCGTTGAGATAGTGCATCACGCTGGAATAGACGCCGGCCTGCCACATCGACGGCATCTTGTTCATCTTGGCGAAATAGCGCTTCGACCATTCGCGCGTCTTGTCGTCCATGTCCCAGTAGAACGAGGTGGTCAGCAGCAGGCCTTGCGCGGCCTGCAGGCCGAGGCCGTGGATGTCGGTGATCAGCGCCAGCAGCGCCGCCATCTGCTGGCCGCCCTTGAACACGCCGAACTCCGAGCCGGTCTTGATCTCGTTCATGTTGTTGGGGGGACCGGCGGCAATGCCGATGATCTTGGCCTTGGAGGCCTGCGCCTGCAGCACGAAGGAGGACAGATCAGGCGTTGCCAGCGGCGGCCGCACCGAACCCAGCACCTTGCCGCCATTGGCGGTGACGACGCTGGAGGCATCGCGTTCAAGAGAGTGCCCGAAGGCGTAGTCGTCGGTGATGAAGAACCAGCTGTCGCCGCCGCGCTTGACCACGGCATCCGCGGTGCCGACCGCGAGCGCGCGGGTGTCGAACACCCACTGGATCGCGTAAGGCGAGCAGAACTTGCCGTGGAAATCGGCGGTGCCGGTGGAGTGGGTGATGAACAGCCGCTTCTTCTCGTTGGCGACGTTCTGCACCGCGAGGCCGACGGCCGAGACCGGCACGTCGACGATCAGATCGACCTGGTCGACGTCATACCAGCGCCGCGCGATCGTGCCGCCGATGTCGGCCTTGAGCTGGTGATCGCCGATCACGACGCTGATCGGCTTGCCGAGCACGGTGCCGCCGAAATCGTCGATCGCCATCTGCGCCGCCGTCACCGAGCCCTGGCCGGTCGGCGCGGAGGCCGGGCCGTTCATGTCGGTGAGCACGCCGATCTTGACGACGTTGTCGGACACCTGCGCCATGGCAGCGCCCGGCAGCAGGGCCGCCGTCAGGGCGGCCGCGACCGGCAGTCCAAATCTCGCTCGCTTCACGTTTGTCCTCCCCTGATCCGGCGCGTTGGCCGGGCGTTGCTTTTGCCGGGTACGGCCCGGCTGAATTGGTTTCTTTTGCAACTATTTTGGGGCGGGCGTCAATGTCAGGCCGCGAAGCGGATCTGTCCCGCCGGCGAGGGGTCGTAGCCGGTCAGCTCCTCCGCGCGCTGGCGCAGCCGTCTTTCGCTGAGAAGCCGGATCAGCGCCTGCATCGCAGGGCGGAAATAGCTGCGCTGCCGCATCGCGAGATCAAAGTTCTCCCAGACCAGCGGCACGAAATCGAGGCCGGCCGAGCGCGCCGCCGCGCGCGTCGCGATGCCGCAATCGGCTTGTCCGGCGCGGACCATTTCGGCGAGATCCGGCCCGGTGAGGGCCGGCGTCTCCACCCGCCGCAAATCGCGCGTCGTGGCGTCCGCGCGCTTCAGCAGCGCCTCGAGCAGCATCTGCGCACCTGTGCCCTGTTGTCGCATCGCCATCCTGGCGCCGGCCGCGAGCACGTCGGCGAGGCCGCGCAGCCGTTTCGGATTGCCCGGCGGCAGCACGAGACCCTGCTCGCGCCGCACGAAGGCGACCAGCAGCGCGTCATGCAGGTCCGGAGCGTTTTGCAGCGCCGTCACACTGGCGTCGGTGCCAAGATTGCCGGTGGCATCGAGGCTGTGGAAGTGCATGGCCACGGCCATCACCTCGTCGCGCTGCAGGCGCTCGAGCCCGCGCGCGCTGCCCTCGCTCATCGATCCGAGGCCCGAGCCGGATTCGCGCAGGCTCCAATCCAGCAGCTCGTCCTGGCTGCCGCCCATGACGGGCGGCGGCTCCGTGGTCAGCATGCCCGCCGGACGTGCGAGGCCCGAGAGGACCCAGAGGTCGAGCTCGTGGCGGGGGAAGAGCCACTTACCGGTCACCTTGCTGCAGGGGATCGCACCGGTGGTGACGAGTTCGTAGAGCTTGCGTTCGCCGAGCCGGAGATAGTCGGCGGCTTCGCTGGTCGTCAGGAATTCCATCCTGCATTCCTATGCAAATTCTTGCTTCTTTTTGGACGTTCGTCGCAGGTGGAATTCTGCATTTCAATTAGTGTCCGCGGGAACCATGCCCGATCATCTCGTTGCTTTGCAACACATCCGCGCGCGCGATTTCTGCTTTGGTGAACGATCCTGAAGCGCGCGAATGGTGCGGGCCTTGCGGCTGTCGTGAACGTGCATGCGATCGGCGGTTTTGCAATCGCCATGCCGCGTCGTGCCTTGCCGAAATTTCCCGAACGACAGCGCGATGGCGTCACGAGTGCGGCGCAATCGATCATCATGATCCCGCCGTATCGAAGGGAACCAGCTCATGGCCGCTCGCCGCCTGTCCGTTGCATTCGCGCTTCTCTGCGGCCTTGCTGTGGGCGTTGCGGCCTCCTTCGCGGAGGATCGTGCGATCGTGCTGGCCACGACGACATCGACGCAGGAGTCCGGCCTGCTCGATCATCTGCTGCCGATCTTCCGTGACAAGACCGGTATCGACGTGAGGGTGATCGCGCGGCGTGCGGACGAAGTGCTCGACGGCGCGCGAAAGGGCGAGGCGGACGTCGTGTTGACGCATGCGCGGCCGCAGGAGGAAAAATTCGTCGCCGACGGTTTTGCCGTGAAGCGCTTTGACGTGATGTACAACGATTATGTGCTGGTCGGGCCGAAGAGCGATCCCGCCGGCGTCAAGGGCAAGGACATCGCGACCGCACTGAAGGCGATCGAGGCCAAGGGCGCGCCGTTCGTGACGCGCGGCGATCGCTCCGGCACACACGCTGCGGAGCTCGCGCTCTGGATCGTCGCCGGCATCGACATCGCTGCCGCCAAGGGCGCCTGGTATCGCGAGGCCAAGCAGGGCATGGTCGCGGCACTCGAGGCCGCGCGCGCCGCGAACGGCTATGTGCTGTCGGACCGCGGTAGCTGGATCGGCTTCAGCGATCGCGGTGATCTCAATGTCGTCGTCGAAGGCGACAAGCGGCTGCTCAACCAATACGGCGTGATGCTGATGAGCCCCGACAAGTTCCCGAACGTGAAGAAGGAGCTGGGGCAAACCTTCGTCGACTGGCTGATCTCGCCGGAGGGACAGGCCGCGATCGCCGCCTACAAGGTCGACGGCCAGCAGCTGTTCTTTCCAAATGCGGACAAGACGGGCGGCTGAGATCCTCTCCCGCGGTTGCCAAACCGGGCGAGGCATGGTCCATCATGGCGCATGACCCAGCGCCTGCCGCCATCGCTGACGCCGCTCGACACCGCGCTCGCTGCGTTGCTGCGAGGCGTTGATCCGGTCGCGCCGATCGCATTGCCGCTGTCCGAGGCTATTGGCTGCGTCGCGGCGGGCGCGCCGCCGCTGGTGGCCTATCCGCCTCACGACATTGCGGCCGCAGACGGCTGGGCGCTGTGCGCCAACGATCTCGTCGGTGCATCCGCCTATGCGCCGCTGCCTTTGGCGACGGCCCCTGTCTGGGTCGATGCCGGCGATGCCATGCCGCAGGGATGCGACTGTGTGCTCGATGCCGACGCTGTGGAGGTATCGGGGCCGCTTGCGCAGGTGCTGGCGGAGGGGTTGCCGGGGCAGGGCATCCGACGCGCTGGAAGCGACATTGCCGCCGGCACGACGGCCGGCGCGGAGGGATACCCGGTCGGTCCGGTGGACCTGTCGCTTGCTGGCGTCGCGGCGGTGAACGGGCTGAGCGTGCGCCGACCGCGGCTGTGCATCGTCAACGTGCCGGGCGCGACGACGACGGCGCATATGATCGCCGGGATGGCTAATGCCGCGGGACTTGATGTGCGGACGCATGAAGCCGGTGCGCGCGATGAAGCATCGATCGCCGATGTGCTCGACGCCTCCGCTTGCGACCTGCTGCTGACGGTCGGCGGCAGTGGCCTCGGTCGCCACGATGCCGCGGTGACGGCATTGGCCGGGCGCGGCGAGTTGCTCGCCCATGGCATTGCGCTTCAGCCCGGCCGCACCGCTGCGGTCGGACGGCTTGGCGAGGTTCCCGCCGTTGCCTTGCCCGGCTCGCCGGATCATGCGCTGGCGGCATGGCTGGCGCTGGTGCTTCCGCTCATCGATCGTCTGTCGGCACGGCAGCCGCGCCGGCAAACGACTCTGCCGCTCGCGCGAAAAATCGCGTCCACGGTCGGCATCGCCGAAATCGCGCTGCTGGCCGAGGAACATCATGCCTGGATGCCGCTTGCCGTGGGCGAATGGCCGCTCCAGGCCATGGCCCGTGCGGATGCATGGCTGATCATTCCCGCCAGCCACGAAGGATTTGCAGCGGCTACGTCCGTCGATGCCTATCTGATGCGGGAGTGATATGGGTTCCGGCATGACCATGATCCCAAAACCGTCCGACCGCAGCGCGCTCGAACAGGAGCAATTCCTCACGATCCTTTCGCGCGAGGAAGCCTTGGCGCGCTTCGAGGCGGCCTTGTTCCCGCGGGCGCTTCCCAGCGAGGCGCGCAAGCTCGCTGCTGCGCTCGGTTCGGCACTCGCCGAGGACATCACTGCGCCGATCGACGTTCCTCCGTTCGATCGTTCCAACGTCGACGGTTTTGCCGTCCGCTCGGCCGATCTTGCGACGGCCGGCGAAGGTGCACCGAGGCGCCTTGCGTTGAACGCCGAGACCATTCAGTGCGGCACCGCGCCGAGGATGCAGGTCGCCACGGGCACCGCCACACCGATCGCCACCGGCGGCCCGCTGCCGCGCGGCGCGGATGCCGTGGTCATGGTCGAGCATACCCAGCCGGCCGGCTCCGATGCGATCGACGTACGTCGCGCCGTCTCGCCCGGGCAGTTCGTGTCCTATGCCGGCTCCGACATCGCGCGCGGCGAGGCGTTGCTGCGCGCCGGCACGATCATCGGCTCGCGCGAGATCGGCATGCTGGCGGCCTGCGGCATCGCGCAAGTGATTGTCGCGCGAAAACCGCGGGTCGCCGTGATCTCGACCGGCGACGAACTGGTCCAGCAAGGCGAGGCGCTCGCGCCGGCTGCGATCTACGACACCAACGGCGCGATCGTCGCGGCCGCGATCGACGAGAACGGCGGCGAGGCGATCTTCCTCGGCGCCATTCCCGACGATGAGGCCAAGCTCGAAGCCGCCATGCGCAGCGCGCTGGCGGATGCCGACATGCTGGTGCTCTCCGGTGGCACGTCCAAGGGCGCGGGCGATCTGTCCCATCGCATCATCGGCCGGCTCGGTCAGCCCGGCATCATCGCGCATGGCGTCGCGCTCAAGCCCGGCAAGCCGCTGTGCCTTGCGGTGTGCGATGGCAAGCCGGTGGTGATCCTGCCGGGCTTTCCGACCTCGGCGATGTTCACCTTCCACGACATGATCGTGCCGGTGCTGCGCAGGATGGCCGGCCTGCCGCCGCGCTCCGATGCCAAGGTCGGCGCGACCGTGCCGGTTCGCATCGCCTCCGAGCTTGGCCGCACCGAATTCGTCATGGTCTCGCTGGTCGAGGGCATGAATGGCCTGATCGCCTATCCCTCCGGCAAAGGCTCCGGTGCGATCACGTCTTTCGCACAGGCGGACGGATTCCTGCGCATCGACGCGCTCGCCGACCAGATGCCGGCCGGGACCGAAACCGAGGTGACGCTGTTCACGCCGCATGTGCGGGTGCCCGATCTCGTCATCGTCGGCAGCCATTGCACCGGCCTCGATCTCGTTACCGCACAGCTTGCGCATGCCGGCCTGACGGTGCGCTCGATCGCGGTCGGTAGCCTTGGCGGCCTTGCGGCGGCCAAGCGCGGCGAATGCGATCTCGCGCCGATCCATCTGTTCGACGACAAGAGCGAGACCTACAACACGCCCTATCTCGTCGAGGGGCTCGAACTCGTCCCCGGCTGGCGGCGCATGCAGGGCATCGTCTTCCGCAAGGGCGACACGCGGTTCGAGGGCCTGGGTGCGAAGGAGGCTGTCGCCGCCGCGCTCACTGACCCCGCCTGCATCATGGTCAACCGCAACCAGGGCGCGGGCACGCGCATCCTGATCGACCGGCTGCTCGGCGGTGCGCGCCCGGAAGGCTATTGGAACCAGCCGCGTTCGCACAACGCCGTTGCCGCGGCTGTCGCGCAGCACCGCGCCGACTGGGGCATGACCATTGCGCCGGTCGCCCATGCGACCGGCCTCGGTTTCATTCCGCTCGCGGAAGAGCATTATGACTTCGCGCTGGTGACGGCGCGCAAGCAGCGACCGGCGGTGCAGGCCTTTCTGGATGCGCTGGGCTCGGACAAGGCGCGTGCGGCACTGGAGCGGGCGGGCTTCCGGCCGGCCTAAAGCGCGTGAACGCGCTTTAGATTCTTGTTTGAGCATGATCTGTTCGGAAAACCGCTTCACACTTTTCCGGATCATGCTCTAGATCGACGACGCGGCATTCAAGCTGCGCGATAGAGGGTGGGGGACGCGATGGCAAGGCCGCTTTCGGTTGCGATCGTCGGTGCCGGCATGGGCGGGCTTGCAACTGCCGCAGCACTTCGCCGTGTCGGCGTCGACGTCATGGTCTACGAGCAGGCCTCCCAGTTCGCCCGCATCGGCGCCGGCATCCAGATCGGCTGCAACGCCATGAAGGTGTTGCGCGCGCTGGGCTTGGAAGAGCGAATGCGCAGCCAGTCGTTCTATCCGCGCTCCTGGAATAATCGCGATTGGCGCAGCGGTGACATCAAGTTCGACATGATTTTTGGTGAGAGCGCGGAAGAGAAGTTCGGCGCGCCCTATCTGCTCGCCCACCGCGGCGATCTGCACGCGGCACTGGCGAGCATAGTGCCAAATGAATTGATAAGGCTCAATCACAAGCTGGTCGGCCTGGATGACACCGGCGATGGCGTCCGGCTGACCTTTGCCGATGGCACCAGCGTCGTTGCCGATGCCGTGGTCGGCGCGGACGGCGTGCATTCGACGGTGCGCGACATCCTGTTCGACACCGCGCCGGCCAGGTTCACCGGCCGCATTGCCTATCGCACCACATATCCGGCCGCACTGCTCGGCGGGGAGAAGATCGACGACTGCACGAAGTGGTGGGGCGAGGATCGTCACATCGTGATCTATTACGTCAAGCCGGACCGCAGCGAGGTCTATCTCGTCACCAGCCAGCCCGAGCCGGATTTCCGCATCGAGTCATGGTCGGCGAAGGGCGATGTGCGCGATCTGCGCGCATCGTTCGAAGGCTTTCATCCGCAGGTCGGAAAAGTGCTCGCGGCGTGTCCCGACGTGCACAAATGGGCGATCATGGACCGCGAGGCGCTCGATCGCTGGGCCGACGGCAAGGTGGCGCTGCTCGGCGATGCCTGCCATCCCATGACGCCCTACATGGCGCAGGGCGCGGCCATGGCGATCGAGGACGCGGCCGTGCTGTCACGCTGCCTCGACGGTGTCGATCGCGACGGTGTTGCGAGAGCCTTCCGCCGCTTCGAGGCGACGCGGAAAGGGCGGACAACGCGGGTGCAGGAGACCTCGCGCGCCAATATCTGGCTGAAGCAGCGAACCGATACGAGCTGGGTCTACGGCTACGACGCCTGGTCGGTGCCGCTGGCGGCCTGAGCGGCGCGCTCTCTTGCGCGTTCCCGTTCCTCGGCTTCGGCGAGCGCGCGCTGGGCGGCCGGCGGCAGCGGCTTCGGATCAGGAGGGACCTCGATAATCTTGTCGCTGCCGGTGGCCTGCTGGCTCAGCCGCTTCGTTCGATCGATCGCCGTCGAAACGTCAAACACGAAGTCGACGACTGCGAAGATGGCATTCAGAAGAGAATCGGCCATGGCTCATCCGGGGGGATGTCCCGATCAGTAGTCGCGGCCGGCCTCGGCCCGGTTCGATGCCCGTGAACGCCAACGGCCGTCGCCGCGACCAAGGGGCATGAGCCAGGCCATTACCGCGTCAGCACCCATCAATTTCCGCAAGATCGCCGCGGTCGTCGCGGCTGCCGGCACGCTGTTCTGGCTCTATACCTTCTATTTCATCGCCCATGTCCCGCCCGGCGACGGCTCCGGCTTTCAATGGCTCGCGGTGTTCCCGCTCGGCATGATCTTCGGACTGTTCTTCCTGCCGGCCTGGCTGCTGGTCGCCATCGGGCGTCTCCCGCGATTCACCACAGCCGTCGGCCTCTGCGGCCTGATCGCGTTCGCGATCATCTGGATGCAGCTCCTCAACGAGTTTCCCAATTCGTAAGTTCGCTAGGATACGTCATCCAGCGCGGCCAGCCGCTCCGCTTCGGCGATGTCGTCGACGGTGTTGGCGTTGAAGAACGGATCGAGCGGCTCGGCCGGCCAGGTCACCGTCGCAAGTGGATAGCCCGCGGTCCAGCGGTCGATCTTGCGGAGGTCCTCGACGACCAGCGCGTGGCGCAGCTCGTCGCGCAGGGCAACACGCCACAAGCCGATCACGGGATGCGTCTGCTCGCCTGAAGCCGCGACCGCGAGCTGCGCGTTCTCCCGGCTCCGCGCTTCGTGCAGGCGTGCGACCAGATCGCGGGGCAGGAACGGGCAGTCGCCGGCGGCGCTGAGCACCCATGCGATGTCGGGCCGGTTCGCCGCGGTCCAGTCGAGCGCGGCGAGGATGCCGGCGAGCGGGCCGGGAAAGCCGGGCACATCGTCGGCGACGACCTGCAGGCCGAAGGCCGCGAAACGCGCGGGATCGCCGTTCGCGTTGAGGATCAGCCCGCCGCATTGAGGTTTCAGGCGCGCGATCACGCGCTCCAGAATGGTGCGGCCGCCGATCGTGCGCATCGGCTTGTCGCCGCCGCCCATGCGCCGCGCGAGGCCGCCGGCGAGCAGCACGCCAAGAGTCGGCGGAACATTCGTTGGCGGAATCTCAGTCGTCACCACCTTCACCCTTGCGCTTGTGCTTGGCTGATTCTTCCTCGACATAAGCGAGGTTTTGGTCGTAGACGATGCGCTCCTCGCCTGCGAGCACAATGAAGCGCTTTCCGCGCGTACGTCCGACCAGCGTCAGCCCGACCTGTCTCGCGAGATCGACGCCCCAGGCAGTGAAGCCGGAGCGCGAGACCAGGATCGGAATGCCCATTCGCACGGTCTTGATCACCATCTCCGAGGTGAGGCGCCCCGTGGTGTAGAGGACTTTGTCGGAGGGATCGACGCCGTGCCGGTACATCCAGCCCGCGATCTTGTCGACGGCGTTGTGGCGGCCGACATCCTCGGTGTAGCAGAGCGGCTCGCCCGCCTTGCACAGTACGCAGCCATGGATCGCGCCGGCCTCGAGGTACAGCGAGGGCATGGTGTTGATGGTCTGCGTCATCTGGTAGAGCCAGGAGGTGCGCAGCTCCGCCTTCGGCAGCGCGACACTTTCGACCGCCTCCAAGAGATCGCCGAAGGCGGTACCCTGCGCGCAGCCCGAAGTCTGCGTGCGCTTCTTCAGCTTGGCTTCGAAATTGGTGTGGTGCTCGGTGCGCACCACCACCACCTGAAGGTCGTCGTCGTATTCGACCTCTGTGACCACGTCATTATATTTCAGCATGTTCTGGTTCAGCAGGTAGCCGAGCGCCAGATATTCCGGATAGTCGCCGATCGTCATCATGGTGACGATCTCCTGGGAGTTCAGGTAGAGCGTCAGCGGCCGCTCCATCGGCACCTTGATCTCGACCCTGGCGCCGGTCTGGTCGGTGCCGGCCACGCTCTGGGTCAGGCGCGGGTCGTCCGGGTTGGGGACGATCAGGGGCACCGGGGCTTTGTCGATCTTCATCATGGCCGCGACGTTAGCATGACATTCGGGTCAAGCCGATATAAGCATGGCGGGGAGAGAACGAAATGCCGCCTCGTCGTCATTGCGAGCGCAGCGAAGCAATCCAGAATTATATCCGCGGTGACAGTCTGGATTGCTTCGCTTCGTTCGCAATGACGGGGATAGGCCGGCGGGTTCCATCGGCTAGCGAGCCGTTGGCGGAGATCGAACGGTTATGAACGTCATCGGCCTTGCAGGCTGGAGCGGTGCGGGAAAGACCACGTTGTTGACGCGGCTGATCCCGCATTTCAACGCGCAAGGCCTGCGCGTCTCCGTCATCAAGCATGCGCATCACCAGTTCGACGTCGACGTGCCCGGCAAGGATTCCTGGCGGCATCGCGAGGCCGGGGCGGCGGAGGTCCTGGTTGCCTCGTCGAATCGATGGGCCTTGATGCATGAATTGCGCGGCGCGGCGGAGCCGCGGCTGCCGGAATTATTGAGCAAGCTCTCGGCGGTCGATCTCGTCGTGGTCGAAGGCTTCAAGCGCGAGCCGCATCGCAAGATCGAGGTGCATCGCGCCGCCAATGGCAAGCCGCTGCTGTTTCCGGACGATCCCGGAATTGCCGGGATCGCGACCGACACCGCCATTGAAACCCGGCTGCCGACCGTCCATCTCGATGATATCCCCGCTGTGGCCGCGCTGCTGCTGCGCGCGGCGATGCCGGTCGAGGAAGCGGTGGCGAAGAGCGCCGCGATACGCTGACGAGGCACCATGGCGCAACTGTCAGACGATTGCTTTGCCTTCGGCGGACCGATGATGTCGGTCGACGAGGCCGTTGGCCTGATCACGACGCGCGTCAACGCGATCGTCGATCTGGAAACCGTGGGGCTCGTCGATGCCGACGGGCGCGTGCTGGCGCGCGATATCGCGGCGCCCCTGCCGTTGCCGCCGTTCACCAACTCCGCGGTCGACGGTTACGCCGTACGCAACGCGGACCTTCCGCAAGCTGCGGAGCAGGCATTCCCGCTCGACGGCCGCATCCAGGCCGGCGGTCTTGCGCAGGCACCGATCAAGCCTGGCCACACCGCACGCATCTTCACGGGGGCGCCGATGCCACCGGACGCCGAAACCGTCTTCATGCAGGAGGATGTCCGCATCGATGCTTCAGGCCGGATCGTGCTGCCGCCGGGGCTGAAGCCGGGCGCGAATGTCCGTCCTGCCGGCGAGGACATTCCCAAGGGACACGTGGCACTGCGCGCCGGCCAGCGCTTGCGGCCGCAGCATGTCGCCCTTGCTGCGGCGTTCGGCCTTGTCGGGCTCGACGTCGTGAGGCGCCTCCGCGTCGCGGTGTTCTCGACCGGCGACGAGCTGGCCTCGCCCGGCGAGCCGCGCGAGGCCTCGCAGCTGTTCGATTCCAATCGCTTCATGCTGATGGCAATGCTGCGCCGGCTCGGCTGCGAGGTCAGCGATCTCGGCATCCTGCGCGACGAGCGAACGTCGCTTGCGAGCGGCCTGAAGCAGGTGGCAGGTGGTCATGATCTGATCCTCACCACCGGCGGCGTCTCGACCGGCGAGGAGGACCACGTCAAGGCGGCGGTCGAGAGCGTCGGCTCGCTCGTGCTGTGGCGGATGGCGATCAAGCCGGGCCGTCCCGTGGCGATGGGCATCATCGGGGGCACGCCGCTGATCGGCCTGCCCGGCAATCCCGTCGCGAGCTTCGTCACCTTCGTCCATGTGGTGCGGCCGACCGTGCTGGCGCTGGCCGGTGCTCTCCCGGAGCCGATCGTTCCGATCCCTGTCCGTGCCGCCTTCACCTACAGGAAGAAGGAAGGCCGGCGCGAATATGTCCGCGTCTTCCTGCGCAAGGGGCAGGACGGTGCGCTCGAGGTAACCAAGTTTCCGCGCGAGGGTGCGGGGCTCCTGTCGTCGCTGGTCGAGACCGACGGCCTGGTCGAGCTCGGTGAAGCCGTCACGGGCGTCGAGCCTGGGCAGAGCGTCGGCTTCCTGCCCTATGCCGGCCTGATCTGATGCCCCACGCGTTGACGCCGCCGGCCCGCCCCGCCATGTTGCCGCGATGACCAGGACGACACTCGATCTCACCGGGCTGAAATGCCCGCTACCGGCCCTCAAGACCCGCAAGGCGCTCAAGCCGCTCAAGGCAGGGGACCAGCTCGAGGTCCACTGCACCGATCCCCTCTCGGTGATCGACATCCCCAACCTGATCCGCGAAACCGGCGACAAGGTCGAGATCACCGAGCGCAACGAGGCGCGCATCGTGTTCCTGGTCGAAAAGAGCGACGGCCCGTAGAAAGGCGAATGTTCACCGCCGCAACGCTTGACTATGGTGCTCCCACGGGGAACGGCCGGAGCTTCGCTGCAGTGCGATAAGGCCGGTTGCGGTGGATGATCTCAAACCTAAGACGTCGGGCATGAATCTCTCAACATCGAAGGCGAGCGCAGCTGCAGGTTCCGCGGCCGCCCGCGAGCCTGCCGTCAAGCTCGGCAAGACGGCCACGGGTCCCGAGTTCAGCGCACTGTCGCAGGCCTCCATCCTGATCGTCGACGACGAGCCGGGCATGCGCAATTTCCTGGTGCGCACGCTTGCGCCGCGCTGCAAGCTGGTGGACGAGGCGGCCGACACCGATCAGGCATCGCGCAAGCTCGATTCCAATCGCTACGACGTCGTCATTCTCGACAACATCATGCCGGGCAAGAATGGCGTCGATTGGCTCGCAGAGCAGCGCGCTGTCGGCTTTTTCGCCGACGCGATTCTGATCACCGCCTATGCCGACCTCGACACTGCGATCCAGGCCCTGCGCGCCGGCGCGGCCGATTTCGTGCTCAAGCCGTTCCGCTCCAACCAGATCCTCAACGCGGTGGCGAGATGCCTCGACCGTGTCCGCCTCCAGCGCGAGAACTATGTGCTGCGCTATGCTTTGCGCGCCTCGTCCGACCGCACCTTCCTGCGCGACAACCTGATCGGACAGTCGGCGCCGACGCTGCGCGTGCGCGAGACCATCGCACGCGTCGCGCGCCTGCCGACCTCGGTTCTCCTGACCGGCGAATCCGGCACCGGCAAGGAAGTGGCAGCGCGCTCGATCCACTCGCTGTCAGACCGCGCCGACAAGCCCTTCGTGCCTGTGAATTGCGCGGCGATCCCGCCCGAGATGATCGAGGCCGAGCTGTTCGGACACATCAAGGGCGCCTTTACCGGCGCCGATTCCGGACGCGAAGGCCTGTTCCTGTATGCGCATGGCGGCACGCTGTTCCTCGACGAGATTGGCGAGCTGCCGTTGCCGATGCAGAGCAAGCTGCTCCGCGTGCTCGAGGATCGCCGCGTCCGTCCCGTCGGCTCCGAGCGCGAGGTTCCGGTCGACCTGCGCTTCATCTTCGCAACCAATGCCGAGCTTCAGAAGGAGGTCGAGAAGGGCCGCTTTCGAGCCGATCTGTTCTACCGCCTCAACGTGATGCAGATCCACCTGCCGCTCCTGAAGGATCGCGGCGACGACGTGCAGGAGCTCGCCGCCATCTTCATGAGCAAGCTGTCGGCTCAGCTCGGCATGCCGCCGGTCCCGATCGACGCTTCGGTGCGCGCGGCGCTCGCAAGCTATGACTGGCCGGGCAATGTGCGCGAGCTGCGCAATTTGATCGAGCGGACGCTGATTCTCGGCGCTTTCCCCGACGACTTCGCCGGTCCCCGCAACGACGGCCAGTCCGCGCCCGCCGACAGTCTCGCGGAGCTCGAGCGCCGTCACATTCTCGGCGTGCTGAAAGAGGTCAATGGCAATCGCGAGGAGGCGGCGCGGCGGCTCGGTATCTCGCGCAAGACCATCGACCGCAAATGCGCGTTGTGGGATGTCTGATGCGGCCCGCCGCAGCGATGAACCCGTGCGGGGGCGCTCCGTCCGCTTCCGCCTGCTCGCGATCGCGCTGTTGCCGATGCTGGTCATCCTGCCGCTCTTGCTCGGCGTTGCGATCTATCGCTGGAACGCAAAATTCGACGCGACCCTGATCTCCAAGGTGAACGGCGATCTCACCATCGCCCACCAATATCTCGCCCGCATCCTCGAAAAGACCGGCGTCCAGCTCCGGGCGCTCAGCCTGTCGGCCCGCTTCCAGGAGGTACTGGCGCCGGATGCGCGCGGCTCCCTGCGCGATCTGCTCGACGAGACCCGCAAGGAAATCGGTCTCGACTTCCTGTATCTGACCAACGTCCGCGGCGACATCCTGGCCTCATCGCCGCCGTTGCAGCACCAACCGAGAAATGACTGGCCGATCATCATGTCGGCGCTGTCGGGGCAGGTCCCGGCGACGGGCATCGACATTTTCGGCAATGACGAGCTCGCCGCGATCTCGCCGACCCTGGCTGAGCGCGCGCGCCTCGACCTCGTGCCGACGCCGAACGCGGTGCCGACCGACCGCAGCACGGAGACGCGCGGCATGGTCGTGCATGCGGCGAGCCGCGCGATGCTGCCCGACGGCGGCGCCGCGGCGCTGGTCGGCGGCACGCTGCTCAACCAGAATCTCGAATTCATCGACACGATCAACGACCTCGTCTATCGCGCGGCAAGCCTGCCGGAGGGCAGCCAGGGCACCGCGACGCTGTTCCTGGAGGACGTGCGGATCTCGACCAACGTCCGTCTGTTCGAGGGACGGCGCGCGCTCGGCACGCGCGTCTCGGCGGCGGTACGCTCGGCCGTGCTGGGCGAGGGACGCACCTGGCTCGACAGCGCCTTTGTGGTCAATGACTGGTACATCTCCGCCTACGAGCCGCTGGTCGACAGTTACGGCAAACGCGTCGGCATGCTCTATGTCGGCTTTCTGGAAAAGCCTTTCAGCGAAGCCAAATACCAGACGCTGGTGATCGTCATCGCGGCGTTCATCGCGATCACGGCCGCGACCGTACCGATCTTTCTGCGCTGGGCGAGCTCGATCTTCATGCCGCTGGAGCGCGTCACCGCGACGATCGGCGAGGTGGAGCGGGGGAACCTCTCCGCCCGCACCAAGATGCCTGTCTCGGGTGACGAGATCGGCCGCGTCGCGGTTCATCTCGACAGCCTGCTCGACCAGATCCAGGAACGTGACCGGCAGCTCCGGGAATGGAACGAGGAGCTGAACGTCCGCGTGCGGGAGCGGACCCGGGACCTCGAGCACGCCAATCTCAAGCTCGAGACAACCACCAAGCAGCTCATCATGTCGGAGAAGCTGGCTGCGATCGGCGAGATCACCGCGGGCGTCGCACACGAGATCAACAATCCGATCGCGGTGATGCAGGGCAATCTCGACGTCATCCGCAGCGTGTTCGGGGCCGATGCCGACAAGGCGAGGGTCGAGTTCCGCCTGCTCGACGAGCAGATTCACCGCATCAGCCAGATCGTGACCAAGCTGTTGCAGTTTGCAAGGCCGGAGGAATATGCCGGCTATGTCGAGCGCCATGCGCCGGCAAGCATCATCTCGGACTGTCTGCCGCTGGTGCAGCATCTCCTGAACAAGACCGAGATTGCCGTCGTCAGGGACGACCGCGCCAGCCGGCTGGTGCTGATGAACCGCAACGAGCTGCAGCAGGTGCTGGTCAATCTGATCGTCAACGCGATCCACGCCATGCCGGATGGCGGAACCCTGACGCTCCGCGCCTTCGATGCCGAGCGCGACGGCCATCAAGGCGTCGCCATCGAGGTCGCCGACACCGGCATCGGCATGAGCACTGAGGTGATCGAAAAGATCTTCGATCCCTTCTACACGACGAAACGGCGGCAAGGCACCGGGCTGGGCCTCTCCATCAGCCAGACGCTGATCAAGCGCCAGGGCGGACAGATCACGGCGGAGAGCCGCGTCGGTTCCGGCAGTACATTCACGGTGTGGCTGCCCGAGGCGGCTTGATTGGACATTTTGTCCGGGGATTTCAGGACATTTTGTCCCGCGCAGTACTTTGCGCTGCGGGAAGTCATTGATTCATCACAGCGCGACTTCTGGCACGGGCGTTGCTCATCCCAAGACAGGGTGTTGAGGGGGATGAGGGCGCGATAGCCGTCACTGCAACGCTGCTCGCGAGGCGAAGGGACATCACCCGCGCTCAGCTGCTTGCTCGGTGCACATGACGAGATGCGCACCAGACGATTCCACTTCGGCATGAAGTTCGACCGGTCATGCGCGGCTGCCAAGCGCGCGTGCGACCGGTCTCAAACCGATGCGCCAGTAAGGCCACGCTTTGGAGGTAATGCTTATGTCAACTGCCGATACCGTTCTTGCACCTGTTGGTGCCTCCGGCTTTCTCGATCGTGAACGCACGATCGCGACAGCCGGTTTCAATCGCTGGCTGGTGCCGCCGGCGGCGCTGTGCATCCACCTCTGCATCGGCATGGCCTATGGCTTCTCGGTGTTCTGGCTGCCGCTGTCGCGCGCGATCGGCGTGACTGCGCCGAAGACCTGCGGTGACATTTCGCTGTTGCAGGAGCTGTTCACGACCAGTTGCGACTGGAAGGTCGCCAGCATGGGCTGGATGTACACGCTGTTCTTCGTGCTGCTCGGTATCGCGGCCGCGGTCTGGGGCGGCTGGCTGGAGCGCGTGGGTCCGCGCAAGGCCGGCTTCGTTTCGGCGCTGTGCTGGTGCGGTGGCCTGTTCCTCGGTGCGATCGGCGTCTACACCCATCAGCTCTGGCTGTTGTGGCTGGGGTCGGGCGTGATCGGCGGCGTCGGCCTCGGCCTTGGCTATATCTCGCCGGTGTCAACGCTGGTGAAGTGATTCCCGGATCGCCGCGGCATGGCGACTGGCATGGCCATCATGGGCTTCGGGGGCGGCGCCATGATCGGCGCGCCGCTGGCGAACCTGCTGATGAACTATTTCAAGACCCCGACCTCGGTCGGCGTCTGGGAGACCTTCGTCGCGATGGGCGTCATCTACTTCGTGTTCATGATGATCGGCGCATTCCGCTATCGCCTGCCGCCGCCCGGCTGGCAGCCCGAGGGCTGGACCCCGCCGGTCAAGGCCAATGCGATGATCTCGAAGAACAACGTCCATCTCAACGACGCGCACAAGACCCCGCAGTTCTGGCTGATCTGGTGGGTGCTCTGCCTGAACGTGTCGGCGGGAATCGGCGTGATCGGCATGGCCTCGCCGATGCTCCAGGAAATCTTCGGCGGCAAGCTGATCGGCCTGCCGGACGTCGGTTTCAACGCGCTTGATGCCGGGCAAAAGGCGCAGATCGCGGCGATCGCCGCCGGCTTCGCCGGATTGCTGTCGCTGTTCAACATCGGCGGCCGCTTCTTCTGGGCGTCGCTGTCTGACAAGATCGGGCGCAAGAACACCTACTACACCTTCTTCATCCTCGGCATCGTGCTCTACGCGCTGGCGCCGACCTTTGCGGCGATGGGCTCGAAGCTCCTGTTCGTGCTCGGCTTCGGCATCATCCTGTCGATGTATGGCGGCGGGTTCGCCACCGTGCCGGCCTATCTCGCCGACATGTTCGGCACCCAGTTCGTCGGGGCCATCCACGGCCGGCTGCTGACGGCGTGGTCGACGGCCGGCATCATCGGCCCGGTCGTCGTGAACTACATCCGCGAGTTCCAGCTCGCGGCCGGCGTGCCGCGCGACCAGCTCTACAACACGACGATGTACATCCTGTGCGCGATGCTGATCGCGGGCCTGATCTGCAACTATCTGGTCAAGCCGGTCGATGCGAAGTGGCACATGAAGGATGCCGACGTCGCCAAGTTGCAGGCGGCGAGCGCCAGCGCGGCGGCCGCGGGGCCACATGGCTCCTACGGCATCGGCTTCGGCGGGCTTGACGCCAAGGCGGCGCTGTTCTGGGCTTTCGTCGGCGTTCCCTTGGCTTGGGGTGTCTGGAAGACGCTGGAGAGCGCGGTCAAGATTTTCTGATCGCCCATTCATCGCGAGCGGGAGCGCACCATGCGCGCGCTCCCGCCGCTCGTTTCGCTTGTTTCAAAATGACCCCTGGGGGAATTCGATGGTTCGTAAACTCGTTTGTGCCGCCGCCATGCTGCTCGTCGCCGGCGCCCTGCAATCCGCATCCGCACAGACCGCCGCAGCACCGGCCGTAACGCCGCCCGCCGCGACCGAGGCCAAGCCCGGCAAGATCAAGCTGACCGTGCAGAAGCTCAAGGACATGAAGGCCAAGTGGAGTGCCAACAAGCCGAAGCTCAAGGAGTGCCGCAAGGATGTGAAGGCCAAGGGCCTCGCGGGCGACGATCGCTGGTTCTATATCGAGGAGTGCATGGGCAAGAGCTGACCCATCAGTATCGGGGCATGGAGGGTCACCTGTAGCCTCGGCGCGGGAGCTCGATACGATTTCGCTATCGCAGCATAGGAAGCCTTTATTGATCTCCAGACCAATTCAGGCTTCGTTTGATCAGTTGGCGCGTTGGGCGAACGGCAATGCCGTGTCCGGGCAGCGATCCAGGGTTGCCCTTGAGCTGCGCTTAAATGCTTCCGCGAGCATGATAATTCGCTTGGCATCTGGCATGCCAGAAGCTAGAACTGGAGCCGTTCTAAAAGACGAGATCGAGACGAATCGATGAGCCACGACGTGCAGCAGGTCCGTTCGTTCGAGCATCCGGGCGAGGGACGGAAGCGAGCCAAGGCCACGCCCAAGGGGCGGCAGGTCGATCCAACCGCCGCCCACGAGATCGAGCAGTTGCTCGGCGACAGGCCGCGGCGGCGCGACCTCCTGATCGAATATCTGCACCTGATCCAGGACAAGTATCACCAGATCTCGGCCGCGCACCTTGCCGGGCTCGCCGACGAGATGAAGCTCTCCTTCGCCGAGGTGTTCGAGACCGCGACGTTCTATGCGCATTTCGACGTGGTGAAGGAAGGCGAGCCCGACATCGCGCCGCTGACGATCCGCGTCTGCGATTCTCTCACTTGCGCGATGCTCGGCGGCGAGAAGCTGCTCGAGGATTTGCAGAGCGCATCGGGGCCCGGCATCCGCGTCGTGCGCGCGCCCTGCGTCGGCCGTTGCGACACTGCGCCGGCCGCGGAAGTCGGACACAACTTCGTCGATCATGCGACCGTCACCAATGTGATGGCGGCGGCGAAGGCCGGCGACACCCACGCGCATCTGCCCAAATATATCGGCTATGATGCCTATGTCGCGGACGGCGGCTACAAGCTGCTGGGCCGCCTGCGCTCGGGCGAGCTGTCGAGGGATGACCTCCTGAAGGCGCTCGACGACGCCTCGCTGCGCGGCCTCGGCGGCGCCGGCTTCCCGACGGGACGCAAATGGCGCGCGGTGCTGGGCGAGCCCGGTCCGCGGCTGATGGCCATCAACGGCGACGAGGGCGAGCCCGGTACGTTCAAGGACCGCTACTATCTGGAAACCGATCCGCACCGCTTCATCGAGGGCATGCTGATCGGCGCGCATGTGGTGCAGGCCTCCGACATCTACATCTATCTGCGTGACGAATATCCGGCCTCCCGCGAGATCCTCGAGCGCGAGATCGCAAAATTGCCCGCCGGCGGTCCGACGCTGCATATGCGGCGTGGCGCCGGTGCTTACATCTGCGGCGAAGAGTCCTCACTGCTCGAGAGCATCGAGGGCAAGCGCGGCCTGCCCCGGCACAAGCCGCCTTATCCGTTCCAGGTCGGCCTGTTCGGCCTGCCGACGCTCATCAACAACGTGGAAACGCTGTGGTGGGTGCGCGACATCGTCGAGAAGGGCGCCGACTGGTGGAAGAGCCATGGCCGCCATGAGCGTCACGGCCTGCGCAGCTTCTCTGTCTCGGGCCGCGTCAAGAATCCCGGCATGAAGCTCGCGCCCGCGGGCATCACGATCCGCGAGCTGATCGATGAATATTGCGGCGGCATGGCCGACGGCCACACGTTCTATGCTTACCTGCCGGGCGGCGCGTCTGGCGGCATCCTGCCGGCATCGATGGATGACATTCCGCTCGATTTCGGCACGCTGGAGAAATACGGGTGCATCATCGGCTCGGCCGCGGTCGTCATCCTGTCGCAGAAGGACAGCGTGCGCGCGGCTGCGCTGAACCTGATGAAGTTCTTCGAGGATGAGAGCTGCGGCCAGTGCACGCCGTGCCGCGTCGGAACCCAGAAGGCGGCGCTGCTGATGCAGAAGCCGGTCTGGAACCGTGCCTTGCTGGAAGAATTGAGCCAGGCGATGCGCGACGCCTCGATCTGCGGGCTCGGACAGGCGGCATCGAATCCGCTGTCCTCCGTGATCAAATATTTCCCTGACGAGTTCAAGGAAGCGGCCGAATGACGAAGATTACGTTCGAGCTCGACGGCAAACAGGTCGAAGCCAAACCTGGCGAGACGATCTGGCAGGTCGCAAAACGGCAAGGCCGCGACATCCCGCATCTCTGCTATTCGCCCGCGCCCGACTATCGCCCCGACGGCAATTGCCGCGCCTGCATGGTCGAGATCGAGGGCGAGCGCGTGCTGGCTGCATCGTGCAAGCGCACGCCGTCGGTCGGCATGAAGGTGAAGACCGAGAGCGCCCGCGCGACCGCCGCGCAGAAGATGGTGATGGAGCTGCTCGTCGCCGACCAACCGGCGCGCGAGACCTCGCACGATCCGGATTCGAAGTTCTGGCACTGGGCCGAGACCACGGGCGTCACCGAAAGCCGCTTCCCCGCCGCCGAGCGCTGGGAGACCGATGCCAGCCATCCGGCGATGCGCGTCAATCTCGATGCCTGCATCCAGTGCGGCCTGTGCGTGCGCGCCTGCCGCGAGGTCCAGGTCAACGACGTCATCGGCATGGCCTACCGCAACCATGGCGCCAAGATCGTGTTCGATTTCGACGATCCCATGGGCGAGTCCACTTGCGTCGCCTGCGGCGAATGCGTGCAGGCCTGTCCAACCGGCGCCTTGATGCCGGCCGTGATGCTCGACGAGAACCAGACCCGCGTGACTTACGCGGACAAGAAGGTCGACTCGCTCTGTCCGTTCTGCGGCGTCGGCTGCCAAGTGACCTACGAGGTCAAGGACGAGAAGGTGATCTATGCGGAAGGCCGTGACGGTCCCGCCAACCACAATCGCCTCTGTGTCAAGGGCCGCTTCGGCTTCGACTACATCCACCATCCGCATCGCCTGACAAAGCCGCTGGTGCGGCTGCCGAATGCGAAGAAGGACGCCAACGACCAGGTCGACCCGGCCAATCCGTTCACGCATTTCCGTGAAGCGAGCTGGGAAGAGGCGCTCGACATCGCCGCCAAGGGTCTCGTCAAGATCCGCGACGAGAAGGGCGTGAAGGCACTGGCCGGCTTCGGCTCGGCCAAGGGCTCGAACGAAGAGGCCTATCTGTTCCAGAAGCTGGTGCGCACCGGTTTCGGCTCGAACAATGTCGACCATTGCACGCGCCTGTGCCACGCCTCGTCGGTCGCGGCGCTGTTCGAGGGCCTGAGCTCCGGTGCGGTGTCGGCGCCGTTCTCCGCCGCGATGGATGCCGAAGTCATCATCGTGATCGGCGCGAATCCGACCGTGAACCATCCGGTCGCCGCGACCTTCATCAAGAACGCGGTCAAACAGAACGGCGCAAAACTGTTCGTGATGGATCCGCGCCGGCAGTCGCTGTCGCGTCATGCGACCAGGCATCTGCAGTTCAAGCCGGGCTCGGACGTCGCGATGCTGAACGCGATGATCAACACGATCATCACCGAGGGCCTGACCGACGACCAGTACATCGCCGGCTACACCGAGGGATTCGAGGACCTCAAGGAGAAGATCAAGGAGTTCACGCCGGAGAAGATGGAGCCGATCTGCGGCGTCCCGGCGCAGACCCTGCGCGAGGTCGCGCGCACCTATGCGCGGGCAAAATCCTCGATCATCTTCTGGGGCATGGGCATCAGCCAGCACGTCCACGGCACCGACAATGCGCGCTGCCTGATTGCGCTGGCGCTGATCACCGGCCAGGTCGGCCGTCCCGGCACCGGCCTGCATCCGCTGCGCGGCCAGAACAACGTGCAAGGCGCCTCCGACGCCGGCCTGATCCCGATGTTCCTGCCGGACTACCAGCCGGTCGGCCGCGACGACATGCGCGGGGCTTTCGAGAAGTTGTGGCAGCAGGATCTCGATCCCGTGCGCGGCCTGACCGTGGTCGAGATCATGAACGCGATCCATGCCGGCGAGATCAAGGGCATGTACATCGAGGGCGAGAACCCCGCGATGTCCGACCCGGATCTGCAGCATGCGCGCCATGCGCTCGCGATGCTCGATCATCTCGTGGTGCAGGATCTCTTCGTCACCGAGACCGCCTTCCACGCCGACGTCATCCTGCCGGCCTCCGCGTTTGCGGAGAAGGACGGCTCCTTCACCAACACCGACCGCCGCGTGCAGCTCGCGCGCCAGGTGATCAAGCCGCCGGGCGATGCGCGCCAGGACCTCTGGATCATCCAGGAGATCGGCAAGCGCATGGGCCTGCCCTGGAATTATGCCGGGCCCGGCGACGTCTATACAGAGATGGCGGAGCTGATGCCGTCGCTGAAGAACATCAGCTGGGAGCGGCTGGTGCGCGAAGGCGCCGTCACCTATCCAGCCGACGATCCGAACAAGCCCGGCAACGAGATCATCTTCACCACGGGATTCCCGACCGCGAGCGGACGCGGCAAGATCGTGCCGGCGAAGGTCGTCCCGCCGGACGAACTGCCCGACGCCGAATATCCGATGGTGCTGTCGACCGGCCGCGTGCTGGAGCACTGGCACACCGGCTCGATGACCCGCCGCGCGCAGGTGCTCGACCAGATCGAGCCCGAGGCGGTCGCCTTCATGTCGCCGAAGGACATGCGCAAGAAGAAGCTCGCGCCGGGCGATTTCATTCGCCTGGAGACCCGCCGCGGCGCCGTCGAGGTCAAGGTCCGCTCCGACCGCGACGTGCCGGAGAACATGGTGTTCATGCCGTTCTGCTACGCGGAGGCGGCGGCGAACCTGCTCACCAACCCCGCGCTCGATCCGTTCGGCAAGATTCCGGAGTTCAAGTTCTGCGCGGCGAGGGCCGAGCGCGCGGAGATGCGCGACGCGGCGGAGTAGGGGGCTGGCTCGCCGCCTTTGGGTGGCGCAAGGCCGCCAAACATTCGGTGTCGTCCCGGCGAAGGCCGGGACCCATAACCCCAGGGAGCAGTTTGGCGGAGGGTAGTCGTTCGGGACTGCGACCATCCGCAATGGAAAGATCACGCGGTATGGGTCCCGGCCTTCGCCGGGACGACACCTGAGGATATGGCGTGCATAAACCCCGCGCTGCCATCCCTTCGCGCCGTGCCGCACCGATGCTAGACATCGCCCATGTCCAAAGTCACCCCAGCCACCCGCGCGCTTGACGCCGCCGGTGTTGCCTTCACCGTCCACGCTTACGACTACGATCCCGACGCCGAGAGCATCGGGCTGCAGGCGGCCGCCGCGCTGGGCGAAGATCCGGCACGTGTCCTGAAGACGCTGATGGCGCTGGTGGACGGCAAGCCGGTCTGCGTGGTCGTTCCGTCGGACCAGGAGGTCTCGATGAAGAAGCTCGCGGCGGCGGCGAGCGGCAAGTCGGCGCAGATGATGAAGCCGCCCGAGGCCGAGCGTGTCACCGGCTTCAAGGTCGGCGGCATCAGCCCGTTCGGGCAGCGCAAGCCGGTGCGCACCGTGATCGAGCAGAGCGCGCTCTTGCACGACCTGGTCTACCTCAATGGCGGCCAGCGTGGGTTGCAGGTGCGGCTGAAGCCCACCGACGTGCGGGATGTCCTGAAGGCGGTCGTCGCGGATGTGCTGGCGTGAAGGCGATGGAGCGGGATCGTGAGGTGGCCGCTGTTGCCGTGGCTCCTGGCCCTGCTCTGCCTTCCGGCTGAGGCGCATCAGATCAACCTCGTGACGGCTCGTGTCGCGCTGACAGGCGACCGCATGGTGACCGTCGAGCTCGGGCTGAAGGGCAGCGATGTCGATCGCCTGATCGGCGCGAAGACTTATGATGTGAGGCAGGATGCGGTCGATCCGGCTGCGGTGGAAGCGGTGAGGGCCGTCATCCTTGCCTACTTTGACAGGCACCTGGCCGTGACAGGCGGCGGCACGGCCTGCCCGCCGGATGATGCCGCGATCCTGCCTGATGGTGACGGCCTCATCTATCGCAACAAATTCGCCTGCGCGAACCTGGCCGGCGACATCGTTTATCGCTCCACGGTGCTGACCGAGAAGGACAAGACCGCGCGCCAGGTGGTGCTGATCGCGCTGGGCAAGTCCGAGACGCAGGCCTTGCTCGACGCCGGCAATACGACGGTTACGCTCTCGACGCTGCCCCCGTCGCTGCTCTCGACTATGCGGCGCTATCTCCTGGCCGGCATCGAACACATTCTTCTCGGCTATGATCACATCGCATTTCTGATCGCAGTCGTATTGTGGGCGCGCCGGCTCTTGCCGGTCATCAAGATCGTCACCGCCTTCACTATTGCTCACTCCCTGACGTTATCGCTGGCAGCGCTGGATGTCCTGATCATCCCGAGCCGCATCGTGGAGCCCGCGATCGCGGTCTCGATCGTGTTCGTGGCGGTCGAGAACTTCTTTTCGCGTGACGTCGACAAGCGCTGGCGCGTGGCTTTTCTGTTTGGCTTGATCCACGGCTTTGGCTTCGCCGGCGCGCTTCGCGAGATCGGCTTGCCGCCGGATGCGATCGTCCCGGCGCTGGCCGCCTTCAACATCGGTGTCGAGATCGGGCAGATCGCGATCGTCGCGCTGATGGTGCCGGCGCTTGGCGTGTTGGACAGGCTGACTGCGGTCGACCGGGCGGAGCCGGCGCGGGCGGCGCGGCTGGTTTACACGATGTCCGCCGTGATCGGTCTTCTGGGCGGCTACTGGCTGCTGATACGTGTGTTCGAGGCGTGATCGCGTCGGCGATCGGCCTATTGCTTTTGCAACAATTTCAGCCGGCAGCGCAGCGCCTCGCGGATATGCGCGCGCGCCAGCTGCTCGGCCTTGTCGCCGTCGCGGGCGGCGATTGCGTCGATGATCGCCTGATGCTCGCCGTGGCTGGTCGAGGGGCGGCCTGTCACTGTGAAGGTGGTCGGGCCGAGCAGGGCGATCCAGTCCTGCAACTCGCGGGAGGCGTTGTCGAGATAACGGTTGCGCGCCGCGCGGCAGATCGCCTCGTGGAAGGCGCGGTTGAGCCGAGCCATCTCGGCGGCGTCGGTCTCTGACGCCTCGACAAAGGCCTGCTCGAGATCCCTGAGTGCGTCGATCTCCGTGGCCGAGGCATGCCCGGCGGCAAGACGCGCGGCGGCACCTTCCATGATCTCGCGCATGGCGTAGAGCTCGAGCACCTCCGAGATGTCGAGGTTGCGGACGATCAGGCCGCGGCCGCCGGCGGGCTCGACGAAGCCGCGTGCCGCAAGGCGCCCCAGCGCTTCCCGCACCGGCGTGCGGCTGACCTTGAGCCGCTGCGCGACCTCCTCCTCGCGGAGACGGTCCCCGGCGCGATAGTTGCCGGCCTGCAGCGCCTCGCACAGCGAGCGGAACACGGCTTCGCCCAGTGCCACGCCGCCGCCGCGCCCGATTGATCCGCTTGTCTTTGCCGGGCGCTTGGCCATGCATCCTCGTCGACCGCCAGGCGCATCCTGCCCATGCAGAGATGTCGCTTGCGACGTCTCTGTATATCTTTGTATACAAAAGTACGCAATGGCGGGCGCTGTTGATCCGTGCCGGCCGGCGGGCAGAATATCTCTAACTTCGTCGCATCGGGCAGACGGCATGAGCAATAAATACGACGTGCTGGTGATCGGCGGCGGCAACGCGGCACTGTGTGCGGCGATCAGCGCCCGGCGCGGCGGTGCCTCCGTCCTCGTGCTCGAAGGCGCGCCAAAATTCTATCGCGGCGGCAACACCCGCCACACCCGCAACATGCGCTGCGCCCATGACGCCGCGACCGAAATCCTCACTGGTCCCTACACCGAGGAGGAGTTCTGGAAGGATCTGCTGCTGGTCACCGGCGGGCAGACCGACGAGGAACTCGCGCGCCACATGATCCGGGAGTCCAAGGATATCCTGAACTGGATCGTGGAGCAGGGCGTGCGCTGGCAGCCCTCGCTCGGCGGCACGCTGAGCCTCGGCCGTACCAACTCCTTCTTCCTCGGCGGCGGCCGCGCGATGCTGAATGCGTTGTATCTGACGGCGGAGCGGCTCGGCGTCGATGTCGAATACGACGCCGAGGTCACCGACCTCGTGATCGAGGACGGCACGTTCCTCGCAGCGCGCCTCAAGCGACCGATCAAGGGCGAGACCGAGATCCGCGCCACGTCGCTGGTTGCCGCCGCCGGCGGCTTCGAGGCCAACATCGAATGGCTGAAGCAATATTGGGGCGAGGCCGCCGATAATTTCCTGATCCGCGGCACGCCATATAACCGCGGCTCGATCCTGAAGATGCTGCTGGACAAGGGCGTGCAGGAGGTCGGCGACCCCACGCAGTGTCATGCGGTCGCGATCGACGCCCGCGCGCCGAAATTCGACGGCGGCATCATCACGCGTCACGACTCCGTCGTGTTCGGCATCGTCGTCAACAAGCACGCCCAGCGCTTCTACGACGAGGGCGAGGACATCTGGCCGAAGCGCTACGCCATCTGGGGCCGGCTGGTCGCGGCGCAGCCCGACCAGATCGCCTACATCATCTTCGATTCCACGGTCGTGACCAGCTTCATGCCGACGCTGTTTCCGCCGATCGCCGGGCAAACGATTGCCGAGCTCGCCCGCAAGCTGGAGCTCGATCCGGCCGCGCTGGAGAAGACCATCACCGAGTTCAACGCGGCGGTGCGGCCCGGCACCTTCGACCACACGATTCTGGATGATTGCGTGACCGAGGGCATCACGCCACCCAAGACGCACTGGGCGCGCAAAATCGAGACGCCGCCTTATCTCGCCTATCCGGTGCGGCCCGGCATCACCTTCACCTATCTCGGCACGCGCGTGAACAAGGAGGCGCGCATGCTGATGGCTGACGGCAAGCCGTCCGCCAACATGTTCGCGGCCGGCGAGATCATGGCGGGCAATGTGCTCGGCAAGGGTTATGCGGCCGGCATGGGCATGACCATCGGCAGCGTGTTCGGGCGGATTGCGGGACGCGAAGCGGCGCGCAACGCCAGGAACTAGGGATCAAGAAGAAAGATGATGGGAGAAACCATGTCACGCATTGCCATCGCTTCGATCACAGCGCTGCTGATCGCCGGCCACGCCCGCGCTGCCGAGCCCATCACGCTGCGCGACATGGGGTCGTTCCACGTCGGTGGGCGTCTGGTCGAAATCTCCGGCAAGCCGGTGAAGGAGGTCATGTTCACGCCCGGCGGCGTGCCGGCCAAGGTCGATCCCAACGGCACCTATCAGGTCGAGCAGATGTACGTGCAGTACTTCCTGCCGGCCAACGAGAAGGGGGCCTATCCGCTGCTGATGTGGCATGGCGGCGGACTGACCGGAGTCACCTACGAGACCACGCCCGACGGCCGCGAAGGCTGGCTGAACTACTTTCTGCGCAAGGGATGGGCGGTCTACAATTCCGACGCCGTGGAGCGCGGGCGCGCAGGCTGGGCGCAATATCCTGACATCTTCAAGAGCGAGCCGGTTTTCCTCACCACGTCCAATCCGTTTGAGCGCTTCCGCATCGGCGACGGACCCAACTCCTACGACATGGATCCCGCCAAGCGGAAAGTGCTGCCGGGCAACCAGTTTCCGGTCGAGGGCTACGAGAACTTCGTCAAGCAGAACGTGCCGCGCTGGACCACGACTGATGATGCGACCGTCGCTGCCTATATCGCCGAGATCGATCGCGTCGGCCCCTCGGTGATCCTGTTCCACAGCCAGGCCGGCAGCTTCGGCTTCAAGGTGGCGCAGGCACGGCCAGACAAGGTCAAGGCGCTGATCGCGATCGAGCCGGCCGGCATCGGCGACCCCGCCAAGGCGGATGTGCTGAAGAACATTCCGACCCTCATCATTTATGGCGACTATATCGAGCGCGACTCGCGCTGGCCCAAGATCCGTGCCAACGGCATCGCCTTTGCGGACGCCATCAAGGTCGCCGGGGGCAGCGTCGACGTCGTCGACCTCCCGCAGGCCGGCATTAAGGGCAATTCTCATATGGTGATGATGGACAAGAACAACCTCGAGGTCGCGGGCCTGATCCAGAAATGGCTCGAGGCAAACGGCCTGACGAAGTAAAGCCATGCACGGAACCCAAATCCTCGACGAGGCCGACCGTCTGATGACGGTCTGCAATTCCTGCCGCTACTGCGAGGGACTGTGCGCGGTATTTCCCGCCATGGAGATGCGGCGGGCCTTCTCCGACGGCGATCTCAACTACCTCGCCAATCTCTGCCATTCCTGCGGCGCCTGCTACGTCGATTGCCAGTTCTCGCCGCCGCACGAGTTCAATGTCAACGTTCCCAAGACGCTTGCGGTGGCGCGCGCCGAGTCCTACGCGGCCTATGCCTGGCCGCCGGCGCTGTCCGGTGCCTTCGCGCGCAACGGTCTCGTCATCAGCATCATCGCCGCGCTCAGCATGGCGGCCTTTATCCTCGGCTTTGCCGCTCTCAACGACCGCAGCGTGCTGTTCGGTGTTCACACCGGTCCGGGTGCGTTCTACAAATTGATGCCGCACAATGCGATGGCTGCGCTGTTCAGCGTCGCGTTTCTTTATGCCATTCTCGCGTTGGCCATGAGTGTGCGCGCTTTCTGGCGCGACATCGGGTCCCCGATTGGCGGCCGCGCTGATGGCGGCTCGATCTTCCAGGCGATCCGCGATGCCGGCGAGCTGCGCTATCTCCATGGCGGCGGCGTCGGCTGCTACAACGAGGACGATCGGCCGACAGACCGGCGCAAGCTCTATCATCACCTGACCTTCTACGGTTTCCTGCTGTGCTTTGCCGCAACCTCGGTCGCGACGCTCTATCACTATCTGCTGGGGCGCGAGGCGCCGTATCCCTGGTGGGACCTGCCGGTCGTGCTCGGCACGCTGGGCGGCATCGGTCTGATCATCGGGCCGATCGGCCTGTTCGCGGCCAAGATGCAGCGCGATCCGGCGTTGCTCGACGAGAACCGCTACGGCATGGATGTCGGCTTCATCGCCATGCTGTTCCTGACCGGTCTCACCGGCATGCTGTTGCTGATCCTGCGCGAGACTGCCGCAATGGGGCCGCTGCTCGCGCTGCACCTCGGCGCCGTGTTCGCATTGTTCATCACCATGCCCTACGGCAAGTTCGTCCACGGCATCTACCGCTTCGTGGCTTTGGTGCGCTATGCGCAGGAGCGCCGTAGCGAGGCGGGCTCTTGAGGGGCGTATGGGGCTGACGTATGTCTTCTCGGCGCGCGCACAGCGCGAATCGCTTGGGAGCCCGCGCTCATGTATATGTTTTTGCCATTCTTGCTGGCGCTCGCGGGGTGCGCGAGCGTCTGGCGTTCGCGCGCGGGACTGAGCTATCTGCTCTGGAGCGCAACAATTGCCGTCACCGTCGCGTCGTTCTTCCATCACGCGACCGATCCGCTGAAATTCTCTTTCTGACGGTGTCGAGATGAGCATCGTTGATACGAGTAGGCAACGGCCGGTCGGCGCGATTCTGAATGCGCTTGGCTTGCTCGGGATCTCGTTGATCCTGACGGTCGCGTTCATCTATCAGCTTGCGCTTGGCGAATTGCCCTGCCCGCTGTGCCTGCTGCAACGGGCCGGGTTCATCGCGATAGGCATGGGGTTCCTGTTCAACCTGCGCCTCGGCGAGCGTCCGTCGCATTATGCGATGATCCTCATCGCCAGCCTCGTCACCGGCTTCATCGCGATCCGGCAGGTGTCTCTGCATCTGGCGCCCGGCGATCCCGGATACGGCTCGGCGTTGTTCGGGCTGCACTTCTACACCTGGGCGCTCATCGCCGCGGTAGGCGTCGTGTGCTATGTCGCTCTGGTCCTTGTCCTGAAGGATGCGACCGGCAAGCGAGAGGGGGATGCGCCCATGGTCGGGCTCGCATCCAACACGGTCTTCGCGATCTTCGCATTGCTGGTTGCCGCAAATCTCCTGTCCACCGTGCTGGAGTGCGGCGCAGGTCAGTGCGACGACAACCCGGTCCGCTATCTCCTGCTCAAGTGACGGAGGCGGCGCGGAAGCGGCCGTCGCGCAGGAAGGCGATCGTCTGTTCGATCGCGGCGGCGTGACGCGGAAGCCCGGTGTGAGACGCCTTCACGACGATATGGTCGGTCATGCCGGCCAGCATCGCGCTCTGCACCGACACCCGTCCGTCGTTGGGCTTCGGCAGAACCAAGAGGCCGGCGACGGGATCGATGAAGCGGCTTCCGGCGATCACGCCAACGGGGTAGTCCACAGAGGGCAGGGCACGGATCGCAGTCGTAAGTTCAAGTCCAGCCGGGCCGTAGAACGCGCGGTAGAGGCGGGATCCGCTGAGGAGATCGGCGACCTCGCTGCCGCTGTTCGGCGTGCCCAGCATCACGACGCGGCCAAGCCGGCCCGGGCGGTGTCTTGCAATGTAGGCGCGCGCGACGAGGCCGCCCATCGAATGCGCGACGAAATGCAGCGGCGCGTCACGTTCGGCGAAACGGGCGACCGCCGGATGAATGTCGTCCGCGATGGCCGCGATCGGCTTGCTGCGGCTGGGATAGTCGATGTTGAGCGTCGTGAACCCGCTCGCCTGGAGCGCCCGTTCCAGCTTGGTCAGGGACGCCGAGGTCCGCGCGATGCCGTGAAGCAGAACCACTCCGGGGCATCGCGCGTCGCCTGATTGAGGCGCCTCGCGCATTCGTCTACGCCACCTCGCGGTCCGGCGCGGATGCCTGCTCGCGGGCCATCGTCGTTGCGGTGACATAGTCGGTCTTGCCGGTGCCGAGCAGCGGCACCTTGTCGACCACCATGATGGTTGCGGGAACGGTCAGCTCGGACGCGCCGATCGTCTTGGCCTGGGCCTGCATCGCACTGCGCTCGGCATTCTTCTCCGTCGTCAGCAGCACGATGCGCTCGCCCTTGCGCTGGTCCGGGATCGACACCGCGACCGAAGCGGCCTGCGGCCACAGCGCCGTCGCGATGGCTTCGACCGCCGACAGCGAGACCATTTCGCCCGCGATCTTGGCAAAGCGCTTGGCGCGGCCCTTGATGGTGATGAAGCCGGCGGCGTCGATCGCCACGATGTCGCCGGTGTCGTGCCAGCCCTCGGGGAGCTTTTCGAGCACGCCGGGATTTTCGGCCCGCAAGTAGCCGAGCATCACGTTCGGTCCGCGCACCGAGAGGCGTCCACCTTCCTCGATGCCGGGGACCGGATCGAGGCGGCTTTCCATCAGCGGCGAGAGGCGGCCGACGGTGCCGGGACGGTTGGCCATCGGCGTGTTCATCGCCAGCACCGGCGCCGTCTCGGTGACGCCGTAGCCTTCGAGGATGCGGATGCCGTAGCGCTCCATGAACACCTGGCGCGTGCGGTCCTTCACCGCCTCGGCGCCGGCGATCACGAGGCGCAGGGTACGGAAGTCGTAGGCATGCGCCGAGCGGGCGTAGCCGGTGAGGAACGTGTCGGTGCCGAACAGGATGGTGGCGCCGGTCTGATAGATCAGCTCGGGCACGATCCGGTAGTGCAGCGGGGAGGGGTACATATAGATCGGAATGCCCGCGAGCATCGGCATCATCATCCCGCCGGTCAGCCCGAAGGAGTGGAACACCGGCAGCACGTTGAACACCTTGTCATTGGCGTTGGCATCGACCCGCGCCAGCGCCTGCGCCGCGTTGGCGAGGATGTTGCGGTGGGAGAGCACCACACCCTTGGGCGTTCCTTCCGAGCCCGAGGTGAACAGCACGACGGCCGGATCGTTGGCCTGGCGGGCGACGCGCGGCGCGGTGCCTGCGAGCAGGCCCTTGATCTTGTCGGCCAGACCGATCGAGGCGCGGACGTCCTCGAGATAGACGACACGGGCCTCGGCCGAGATCGCGGCCATCAGCTTGTCGAGCTTGCCCTTCTCGATGAAGGCCTTCGAGGTCAGCACGGTCTTGACCTGTGCGGCCTTCATGGCGGCGAGGACGTTGACCGGGCCGGCCGAGAAGTTGAGCATTGCCGGGACGCGGCCGATGCTTTGCAGCGCCATGAAGACCACGGCGACGCCCGCCGAGTTCGGCAGCAGCACGCCGACATTCTCGCCGGCCGCGGTGCCCGTCTCGAGCTTGCGGCTCAAAACCTGCGCGCCGAGGATCAGCTTGCGATAGGTCAGCTTGGTGCCGAGCGCATCCTCGATGATGACCTTGCCGGTGTCGCGGTCGCGATAGGCGTGCCCAAGCGCTTCGAACAGGGTGTGATCGAGCATGGCGTTCTTGACCATCGCATCGATCATCACGTCCTGGAGCGCGGCGCCGGCGGCATTGCGGCGCGCCTTGCCCTTGAGCGCTTCATCGACCGGAAGCTTGACCGGCGGCAGGATGGTGACCGTCACGCGCGGAAACCACGAGCGCTTGATCTGGCTGGAGTTGAGATAGCTGAGATGCGAGCGCTGCGCACCTTCGATGCGGACCGGCACGACCACGGCGTCGGCCTTGTCCGCGATCATCGCGGTGCCGTCATAGACCTTCATCAGCGAGCCGGAGACGGTGATGCGTCCTTCCGGGAAGATGACGACAGGCTCGCCGGCGGCGACGAGCTTGATCAGATCGCGCGCGGCCAGCGGCTTGGTCGGGTCCATGGTGTAGTGCTTGACTACGCGCAGGAACGGCTTGGCCCACCAGGCCTTGGCGATGCCGGTATCGACTGCGAAGCTCGCATCGATCGGCAGCACCGCGTGCAGCAGCGGGCCGTCGATCAGGCTGACATGGTTGGGCGCGATCAGCATGCGCGTGCCCGGAGGCGGCAGGTTCTCGAGGCCACGAACCTCGGTGCGGAACAGCGCGCGGAACAAAAGTCCGCCGGCATCGCGCACGCCTTCCTTGCCCCATTTGGTCAGCACGAACCAGACCGCGCCGAAGCTGGCAACGCCGAGGCCGAAGAAGATCCAGCCGACGTGCAATCCGCCTGCCTGCAGCAGCGCGACGAACAGCGAGCCGATCACCATGAAGGCAGCCTGCAGCACGTTGCCGGCGGCGATGATGCGCGCGCGCTCGGAGGGGACCGACCAAGCCTGGACCGCAGCGAAGGACGGGACCACGAACAGGCCGCCGCCGAATGCGAAGGCGACGAAGTCGGCCAGCATGCGCAGGCCAGCAAACGAGGTCGCGAAATCGGCCGCGGTGATGTCCTGGCCCTTGGTGGTCACACCGATGGCCCAGGCGAGATCGAGGCCGGCAAATCCCATGATGATGGCGCCGATCGGCACCAGCGCGAGGTTGGGGCGGACGTGGCTCAGGCTTGCGGCGAACAGCGAGCCGATGGCGATGCCGATCGCGAAGATCGCAAGGCACAGCGTCACCACGCCCTCGGTGCCGCCGACCACCTCCTTGATCAGCGCCGGCAGCAGCGACAGCACGATGGCGCCGACCAGCCAGAACCAGGAGACGATCACGGTGCCGTCCCACAGACGGTGGTCGGCATAGAGCGTCTTCAGCAGGCTGAGCGTCGAGGTCCAGGGATTGGCGTCAACGGGCAGGTCGGGCGCGGAGGGCGTTGTCTGCGGAATGCGGGAGGCGAAAGCCCAGGACAGCAGGGCCAGCACGACCACGGCGGAGGCGACCCAGCCCATATGCGCGGAGCCGGCGACGAACTGGCCGCCGGCGACGGTGCCGAGCAGAATGGCCATGAAGGTCGCGCCTTCGACCAGCGCGTTGCCGGTTGCGAGCTCGCCGAGCTCGAGCTGGTCCGGCAGCATGGCGTATTTCACCGGGCCGAACAGGGCGGCGATGGTGCCGAACAGCGCGAGCGCTGCGAACAGCAGCGGCACCGAATGCAGGAAGAAGCCGGCGGCGGCAAAGGCCGCGGCAAAAATCTCGGCGAATTTGAGCCGGCGTGCGACGACGGACTTGACGTATTTGTCGGCGAGCTGGCCGCCGAGCCCGGACAGGATGAAGTAGGGGAAGATGAAGACGGCGCCTGCCACCGTCACCAGCGCATCGCCATGGCCGGTCGCGGCGCTGTAAAGCAGGATGATGACGAGTGCGTTCTTGAGCACGTTGTCATTGAGCGCCGAAAAGAATTGCGCCCAGAACAGCGGCGCGAAGCGGCGTGACGACATCAATTCCCTGATCATGACTAGTCCTGTTTTGGAAAGGCAGCCTGAGGTTGATACGTTGGCGGTGAAAGTGTCACGACCGGAAGGGCATGGGACGAACGATTGCAGAGTGACTGTTGTCGTCGGTCTGCTCTGTCCCCCTGGTCCCTCTGATCCTGTTGGTCTCCAAATGGTCTTGTTTGGTTCGCAAATTTCCTGACGCGGCCGCGTCAGCTTTGGGCGGAAGGGCCGCTCCGACCCGGATATGCGACGGGCCGTGAGCAAAAACTGAACCGCACCGGTGAGGCCCGCGACATCGGCTGCGAATGTCGGCAAATGGTAAGCCCTTCATTGCGGCCTTTCCTTGCATTCGAGCCGTTTCGCGGGGCGCGTCTCAGGTGAGATGGGCGAGATGGCGAAAGGGTGACAGGCGGCCAAGCAGGCTGAACCGGCGGCCGTCGCGGCGGACGCGGCCACGGTTGGCCCGCCACATCCGGAAGGTCGCGCGCCGCTCGGCGAGCACGCCGGCAATGTCGCAGGCATTGGCGATGCGATCGATCGGCGCCATCACGAACTTGAGGGCAGCCCGGCCGAGGCCGGTCACGAGGGCTGCGGCGTCATCGACGAAGGTGGCGGCGATATCAACAGCGAGGGTTTGCATTTTGCAGGTCTCCAGGTTAAGTTGAACAATGTTCACATTGGTAGCTTGAAAATGAACAATGTTCAAGAAGAATCGCTGCGGGACCAGAAAAAAAATCGGCGCCGCGTCCAGATCCTCGAGATTGCCCGTGGCATAATTTCCTCTAAGGGCTTGAGATCGCTCAAGGTTCGGGACGTCGCGGAGGCCGCCGGCTGCTCGGTCGGCAGCGTCTATAACGAGTTCGGCGACTTCGACGGGGTGATCCTGACCGTCAACCGGGAGACCGTTCAGGCGCTCACGGCCCGGCTGCGCGGGGTTCCGGCCGAGGATCCCATTCGCCAGCTCTACGGGCTTGCCGAGACCTATCTCGAATTCTTTGCCGAGCACGCCAATCTGCTGCGGTCGCTGTTCGAGCACCGGATGGAGGACGACCGCCCCTATCCCGACGACATCCTTCAGATGGTGATGGACGCCTTCGCGCTGATGCACGCGCCCCTGGTGCGGGTGCTACCGGATGCGGACGACGTGAAGATTGCGCTGCTGTCGCGCACCCTGTTCTCCGCGGTGCACGGCATCATCTCGCTCGGCCTCGAGGAGCGCATGGTGGCCGTGCCGCCCCAGATGCTGCGCCAGCAGATCGAACAGTTCATCGACGCGCATTTGGCCGGTCTCGGAATTCGGCCGGTCGGCGCACTGCAATCTCGATGAGGCGCCGCCCCTACCAGGCGTATCGCAGGCTCGCAGTGCCGGAGTAGGTCGTGCTGCGCGCCGCGAACTCGCCGTCGAACTTGGCGGACAGCGCGACGCCGTTCGAAAACTTCAGCTCGGCACCGGCGGACGCGAGCGCGGCGTCTTTTGCCGGCGTCGCGCCATTGACGATGAAGCTCGCGCCAGGTAGCGCCTGGAATGCAGCGACGAGCGTCGGATCGCTGACCCAATCATGCGCCCAGGCCGCGCGACCGCGCAACGTGAGGACCGCATTCGGCGCGACCAGTGTCGCGCGATCAAAACGCGCGCCAACCTCGCTCCGTGTGTCGGAGGCGGTGCGTCCCTGATAGGTCAGACCGAAGCCGCTGCCGGCCGGATCAGTCTCGGTGTAAGTCGGCATGCGAAAAGCCTGCGCCTGCGCTGCAGCGTATGGCGTGAAGCCGCCGATCGGCGTGGCGAAGCGATAGCCGCCCTCGATGCGGCCACCGACGGTTTGTGCGTCGAACTTCGCGGTGAGCTGATTGCCGAACGGTGCGAGCCGATCGGTCGACATCCAATGATTGGCCACGGCGAGAGAGGCAGCGAAATAGGCCGGCCCGTTGCGTACGGCGGTGTAGACGCCGGCCTGCATCGCCTCGCTCTTGCCGCCGCCGATCGCCTGCGCGAGGTCCCATTTGGTGCCGCCGCCCGAGAGCGCGAAGCCGACCAGGGCGTCGCGGCTGAAGTGATAATCGGCGCCGGCCGCGACGCCGCCGGCGCGCGCGTTGAGGTCGTGGCTGCCGATCACGACGGGATCGCCGTTGGTGCGGTTGGTGCCGCCGAACGCGGTGCCCCAGGCCGACCAGCGCTCGGCAAAGGCCGGCGCTTTCGCGGCCGGCATGCCCAAGGCCTTGTTGTAGGCGAGGGCAACGGCTTCCGGCAACGCAGGACGCTCGGGGCTGAAGCCGAATGCCGTGCCGCCCGCATCGACGAGGCCGCTGCCGCGGCCATCGACGAATGGATCGAGCATCAGGCCGAGGAACTGGCCCGTAAACTGGAAGGCACCCTGTCGTGCGCCGGTCGCAGCTTCCCCTGAGAGCTGGTCCAGATTGTAACGAAGCTGCGCATCGCTGAGACCCGCGAACGAGGACAGGAAAGGCAGGTTCGGGCCGAACGCGCTCAGCGCGCCAGCCACGGCCTTCTGGTTCTGCGTCTGGGCGAGGGAGAGGAACGCGGCATCATTGTAGTTGAGCGTCAGGAGGACGGCGAACCCGTCATAGCTGAGAGCGGAGGTGAAGAACTGTGGATTGTATCCGCTGAGCGTCACGCCGGAGAAAGTCCCGGTGAGGCCGGTCGTCGTGGTCAGGATCGTGTATTGCGTCGATGCGCCGTAGGCGCCCGCAAGCGTGGTGACGGCGACCGTGCCGCCGTTCAGCGTCGCGGTCACCGCAGCGATCTTGTCGGATTGTCCGGCCGCGTTGACGGAGATCGCATAGGTCGAACCGGCGTTGAATGTGGCATTGCCGTAGCTCGTGAGCGAACCGAAATTGCCGGGCGCGACCCTGCCGCCCGACAGCACGACGAGATCGCCGACATTGCCGTTGCCCGCGAGGGTGCCGCCGCTGCTGACCGTCGTCACAACATTAGGCATTGCGCCGTTGACGATGAGGGTACCGGCCTGGACGTTCATGATCGCTGTGTCCGTCGTCGAGCCGGTCAGTGTCCAGGTGGAGCTGCCGGTCTTTTCCAGCGCCTCGAATTCCCGGAACTGACCGGCCGCGCCGAATATGCTGAGATTGAACGCTGCGTTGGTGGCTCCGCCCAAGCGGAGCGTGTCCGTTCCGTTGCCGCCCAGGACCCACCCGGTGATGCCCGATCCGGCACGCATCTCGAACACGTCGTTGCCTCCCTTGAGGTCGGCAGCCGTGCTGACGCCACCGCTGCTGATCGTGCCTGAGTTGATGATGGTGTCCTGATTGGCCGAGCCGATGATTGCCGTGCCCGAGGCACTCGATATCGTGCCGGCATTGTTGATGATATTGCCGTCGGCTGCGCCGCTGAGATCGACGGCCGCGACATTGATGGCATGTACAAAGCCGCTCGACAGGATACTCGCCTGATTATTCGCCGACCCGGCGCCGATGCTGATGCCGATGGCTCCGGTAAAGCCGTTTCCGACCGTACCTCCGATTGCGATGACGTTGTTGCTCGAATTGGCCAGAGCTAGCCCCGACGTGCCGAGGCTCGATGACCCAACGATAGCGCCGGCGTCCACGGTGATGGTATTGCCGCCACCGCCGATCACTGCGATGCCGTCGCTGTTGGCGGACGTAACCGTTGCGTTGTTGAAGACCTTGATGGCGCTATTTGATGCCGCTTCGAAGACAATGCTCGCAAAGGTGGGATCGTTCAGGGACGTCGCGGTGCCGTCGCCGATGTTGACGGTCACACCGCTGACCACGGGTGCCGTCTTGACCTGGGTGTTGCCCGCCCCGGTGCAGGTGATCGAATCGCCTGACTGAAGCGTCGTCTGAGAACCGCTTCCGCTAATCACACAGGCCGCTGCAGCGGGGGCGGTAAACCAGGTCAGCGTGCTAGCCGTGGCAAGAGCACTGATTGCGGTGCTCACAAGAAACGCAGGCCGCCGATACGCCTTCGCGCGAGGGACATCCGGTGGGGTGAACGAAGCATTCCAAGACACCTGCGAATTCCTTTTATCGTTCGGGCCGGACGGAATCCGGCCGCAACGCTGGGCAGTTGCCATGCTTAGTGGTGGAGATCCCGGCCTTCTTGGACCAGCGCGCAAAGCGATGTGTCGAAATGCGAAAGAGGCGACCTTTCCGGAAAAATGTGGCCGGGGCGCCACAACGGGGCCGTCCCGCAGCGTTTGCCCCTCATGCCAGGCCTGATCAGGGCGTCATTACGTATGGCTTGGAACGCACTCGGCCTGATCTCACGTGTCCGAGCGGCGGGTCCTCGTGCCCGACGAGATGCAGCGGCTCGCGGGCGGCCTTCAACCTCGTGCCGCGACGGCCTCGCGCGCCCGGGCTGCAACGACGACGACGTCCGGTCTCACGCTGTCGACCTGAACCCGGTTGCGGCCCTTTTCCTTGGCGCGATAGCAGGCGGCATCCGCGCGGCGCATCGCCTCCTCGAGCGTGGTATCGCGGTCGGCGATGCAGGTGACGCCGACGCTGGCCGTCACCGCGAAGCAGCGATCGTCCCAGGCGAAGCTGAACAGCTCGAGCGATCGCCGCAGCCGTTCGGCGATTTCGACGGTGTTCGGCGGCGAGCACTGCGGCAGGATCAGGCCGAACTCGTCGCCGCCGAGCCGGGCCACCAAATCGTGCGGCCGCCGGTCCTGTTGCAGGAGGCCGGAGACCTGGCAGAGCAGGCGGTCGCCCGCAAGATGGCCGCAGCTGTTGACGTTCTTGAACTGGTCGAGGTCGAGCAGGATCAGTCCCAGCGGGCCCGCCGCGACATTGTCCAGCTCGCCCTGCAGGCGTGCCTCGAAGGCGCGGCGGTTGGAAAGGCCTGTCAGCCAGTCGTGCGACGCCTGCCAGGCGAGGCGCTCCTTTTCCGCATGGAGTGCGTCTTCGAAGGCCTGTCGCTGCAGCACCAGTCGTCGCGTGTGCCAGATCAGGAGCAGGATCAGGGCAGCGGCGGTCGCGATGTTGATGCAGGTGAGCGTCACCTTGATGGCACGGGAGCCTTCGCCGAGCACAGTGGAGAAGCGCTTGGCATGCACCGTGAATTGGGTGTTGAGCTCCGAGAGCCGCGCCGACAGGAATTGCAGGCGGCCATTGTCCTGAACGGGACCCTTCGCCAGCTCGGACCGGATGACCTCGCCGAAGACGCTCAGCTCCAGCAGCATGGGATCGGTGGCGGCCCATTCGCGGATCGCTTCCTGGAGAAAGCTGACGCCATTGAAGTAGCGAAACAGCCAGATCAATCCCGGAACGTCATCAGGATGGTTGCCGCCTTGCAGGAAGCCGATGCGGGCGGCCTCGACGTCGACCGGATCGCGCTCGAGCGCCCAGCGTGCGAACTCGTCGCCGATGGGAACGGCGAGCGAGGCCTGATATTGCGCGAACTGGCGCGGCTCGCCCGAATGCAGATAGAGATTGAGGAAATAGACCGCGTTCTTCTGCGAGCGCGACCATAGCGCTTCGCCCGCGACATAGGCGCGGACCGATGACATCACCTCGAGGCTGAATCCCGCAATTGTCGCCTGGAGCACAACGACCATCACGAAAGGCGAGACGAGCTTGATGACGTGAAGGAAGCTGCGCCCCTTCATCGACGACGCTGTTCTGCGAAACACCCTGCGTTCCCCAAATCGCTCAACGACCCCCAGTGGAGCGTTGCGCCTGCAACGCCAAGTAGAGGAGAAGGTTGCTTAACCCCGGCTGAAAACAGCGCAGGACCGCATCGCAGGGTGAAGACGTCGTGAAGTGGATGGGCGCAGATCGCTTCAAATGCCGAGAAAGCGGAACTGGCGCGGTATCGGCGAGCCAATGCCGCGCATTCGTCGTCTGCGGTTTACCCGATCGAGAGAATTGCTAGACCAGCACCGGCTTGCGTACGCGGCCGGCGTCGCCGAACACGCGCAGATAACGCTCGATCTCCGAGGGCAGGCCGGTTGCCTTCTCCGGATTGTCGGAGAGCTTGACGGCCGGATGGCCGTCGACCGAGGACACCTTGCAGACCAGCGAGATCGGATCGAGATCGAACGAGCCGTCCGGGGTGCAGCCGACGAAGTCGTTGGTGAGATTGGTGCCCCAGCCGAAGGAGAGCCGCACCCGGCCGGTGAAATGGTGATAGGTCTCCTCGATCGAGCCGACGTCCATCGCGTCGGAAAAGACGAGCAGCTTGTCCCTTGGGTTGCGGCCCTTCTTCTCCCACCAGGCGATGATCTCCTCGCCGGCCTGGATCGGCGGCGCGCTGTCGGGGCGAAAGCCGGTCCAGTCGGCGACCCATTCCGGCGCATCGCGCAGGAAAGCCTTGGTGCCGAAGGCATCGGGCAGCGCGATCAGCAGGTTGCCGCCATAGGTCTGCCGCCACTGGTCGAGGATGCGATAGGGCGCCCAGCGCAACTCCTCGTCGTCCTTGGCAAGCGCAGCGGCGACCATCGGCAGCTCATGCGCGTTGGTGCCGATCGCTTCGAGATCGTTGTCCATCGCGAGCAGCACATTGGACGTGCCGATGAAGGAGGGCCCGAGGCCTTCCTTCACCGCTTCGACGCACCAGCGCTGCCAGAGGAAGCCGTGGCGGCGGCGGGTGCCGAAGTCGGAGAGCCGCAAGTTCTCCAGCTTGCGCAGCCGCTCGACCTTGGTCCACAGCTTGGCCTTGGCGCGGGCATAGAGCACGTCGAGCTCGAAGCGGCCGCGGCCCTTCATCGCCGCGCGCGAGCGCAGCTCGTTCAGGATCGCGAGCGCCGGAATCTCCCACATCGAGGTGTGGGTCCACGGTCCGTGGAAGTGCAGTTCGTACTGGCCGTCGACCTTGCGCAACTCGTATTCGGGAAGGCGGAATTCGGCGAGCCAGCGGAGGAAATCCGCCGAGAACATGTGGGTCTTGCCGTAGAACGTGTTACCGGCCAGCCAGATCAGCTCTTTCTTGGTGAAGCGGATGGTGCGGGCGTGGTCGAGCTGGGCGCGCAGCTCGCCCTCGTCGATGATCTCGGCGAGCCGCACATGGCGCGAGCGGTTGATGACCGAGAAGGTCACCCGCTGATCCGGGTAATCTTCCCGAATCATCTGCAACATCAATAGCTTGTAGAAGTCGGTATCAAGCAGGCTGCGGATGATGGGATCCAGCCGCCAGCTGTGATTGTAGGTCCGGCTCGCAATGTCGGTCACTGTCATGGGGCAATTCTAGCGTGCCCATCGCGAGGCAACCAGTGGGTTCCGCGAGGGGCAGGCTTCCGCGAATTCGGAGCGGGAGCTCAGTCTCCGGCTGCGGTCGTTGCGACGGTTTCGAGCTGGCTTCGAATCCAGCGATGCGCCGGGTCCTTCTGGTAGCGCTGGTGCCAGACCATGAACATCGGCAGCTCGGCCAGCGTCCGTGTGCGCGACGCCAATGGAATGCGCGTTTGCGCGAAGCCGCCCATCACGCCGGACGCGAGCAGGCTCGGCATGCTCGCGAGCATCTGCGAGCCGCGCAGGAACGAAGGCACGCCGGAAAAGCTCGGCACCGAGATCGCGATGTCGCGGTGGAATCCATTGGCGGCCAGGCGGCGGTCGAAGTCGAGCCGCTCGTTGTCGGTATAGACGACGGTGATGTGGCGCGCCGCGAGATAGGCATTGCGGTCGGAAGGCGCCGCGCGCGCCTTGGGATCGTAGTAGCAGACGTAGTGATCGCTGAGCAGCCGCTTCTGCACGATGTCGACGCCGGACGGCGGCAGCGGCGTGATCATGAGATCGCAGCGGTTTTCGCGCAGCATGGCGGGCGAGGGGGATTGCGAGGGGATGACGCGCAGGTTCAGGCTCTTCACCTGGCCGGCGACATGATCGAAGAAGCGCGGCAGCAGAAGGTCGCGCTGGAAGTCGTTGGCGGCGATCGTCAGCGACAGCTGCGCCCGCGCCGGCGCGAAGCTGACGCCGCCGGCGAAGCTGCGCATCTCGTCGATCAGCGCGCGCGCCTTCGCGGCCAGCGCCTGCGCGTGCGCCGTGGCGACGATGCCGCGGCCGGACTTGGCGAACAGCGGATCGCCCGCGATCCGCCGCAGCTTGTTCAGGCCGTGGCTGACCGCGGATTGTGTCAGGCCGAGCCGTGTCGCAGCCGCCGTCACCGAGCCTTCCTCCAGCACCGCGAGGAACAATTCGAGGGCGTGGCCGTCGAGGGCCAAATGATCGATTTCTTTCATGGAATTCATTATAATCGATCTATTTATCTTGAGAATAGGTGGCGGCATTATCGTTCAATAAGCCGCGCACCCGGACCCCGGGACGCCCAAGGGAGAGACAACGCCGATGAATGCCCAGGCGCCAGCCTTGCAGGATCCCCGCCTCAACCGCCCCGAGCCGTTCGCGTCGCCGCTCGGCGATGGCGGCTTCTTCCAGCGCGACCGTTCCATCCATCCGCCGGCGCACGCGCCCGGCTACAAATCCTCGGTGCTGCGCTCCCCGCGCCAGGCGCTGTTGTCGTTGGAGAACTCGGTCTCGGAGATCACCGGGCCGGTGTTCGGCCACAACGATCTCGGTCCGCTCGACAACGACCTGATCCGCAACTACGCCAAGGACGGCGATCCCGTCGGCGAACGCATCATCGTGCACGGCCGCGTACTGGACGAGACCGGCCGGGGCGTTCCGAACACGCTGGTCGAATTCTGGCAGGCCAATGCCGGCGGCCGCTACCGGCACAAGAAGGACACGTATCTGGCGCCGGTCGATCCGAACTTCGGCGGCTGCGGCCGCGCGCTGACCGATGACACCGGCTATTATTATTTCCGCACCGTGAAGCCGGGTCCCTATCCCTGGCGCAATTACGTCAACAGCTGGCGCCCCGCCCACATCCACTTCTCGGTGTTCGGCTCGGGCTTTGCGCAGCGGCTGATCACCCAGATGTATTTCGAGGGCGATTCCCTGATCCCGGTCTGCCCGATCCTGACGACTATCCCGGACAAGGATGCGCTCGACCGCCTGGTTGCGCCGCTCGATCTCAACGCCTCGACGCCGTTCGACTCGCTCGCCTATCGCTTCGACATCGTCCTGCGCGGCCAGCGCTCCACCTATTTCGAAAATCGCACCGCGGGGAACTAAGTCCATGCCGCAGCCGCTCAACTATCTCAAGGAAACCGCCTCGCAGACCGCCGGGCCCTACGTCCATATCGGCTTGATCCCGGCCATGGCCGGCTTCGACATCTTCGAGAAGAACTTTTCCAACGTGCTGGTGACGCCGAACACCAAGGGCGAACGCATCACGCTGGAAGGCAGGGTGCTCGACGGCAGCGGTACGCCGCTGCGCGACGTGCTGCTGGAAATCTGGCAGGCCAATGCGGTCGGCCGCTACAACCATCCGGCGGATCGCTCGGCCGGCGCGCTGGAGGAAGGATTTCGCGGCTGGGGCCGCGCCGGCTCCGACTTCGACAGCGGCCTCGTCACCTTCGAGACCATCAAGCCCGGCGCGATCACCGACAAGACGGGGCGCAAATGCGCGCCGCACGTCAATGTCTGGATCGTCGCGCGCGGAATCAATATCGGTCTCAACACGCGGCTCTATTTCTCGGACGAAGAGGCCGCCAATGCCGCCGATCCCGTGCTCAACCTGATCGAGCAGCCGGCGCGCCGCAAGACGTTGATCGCGACGCGCAGCGAGCGCGCCGGCAAGGTCGTGTATTCCTTCACGATCAATTTGCAGGGGCCGGAGGAGACGGTGTTCTTCGACGTGTGAGGATCCGGCGGTCGTCGCGCAGGGTCACTCGACCCGGTCGTCGCGTTTGACCGTTCCGCGCGCGAGGAATTGCGGTGGCTGCCGCACCTCGCGCGATGCCGGGCGGTCGACCGGATCGCGCCCCACCTTTTGTTTCAGCTCAGCCAAATCGATAAAGACGTCCGCCTGCCGGCGCAGGTCGTCGGCGATCATGGGCGGCTGAGTGGAGAGTGTGGAGACGACTGTCACGCGGACACCGCGGCGTTGCAGGCTTTCCACCAGCGAACGAAAATCCCCATCGCCCGAGAACAACACGATCTGATCGACGTGTTCGGCAAGTTCCATCGCGCTCACGGCGAGATCGACATCCATGCTGCCCTTCACCTTGCGGCGGCCGGTGGTGGCGTCGACGAACTCCTTGGTGAGCTTGGTGACGACGGTGTATCCGTTGTAATCGAGCCAATCGATCAACGGACGAATTGACGAGAACTCCTGATCCTCGACGACGGTCGTGTAGTAGAAGGCGCGCAGCAGCGTGCCCCGGCTTTGAAACTCGCTGAGCAGGCGCCTGTAGTCGATGTCGAAGCCGAGCGCCTTGGAGGTGGCATAGAGATTGGAGCCATCGATAAAGAGTGCGATCTTCTCAATTGAAGACATTATGCACAAATCTCCAGTTCCGCACGAAGCCAGCCGGTCTCGCCGCCAAGGCACGGTGTATCGGCGGCAAAACACCGAAGGCGCCGATGGCCAGCTAAAAAAGCGGCGCAGACGACCGGACAGGGGTGGCCGTCTTGCGCCGAGGTTATGGAGGTCCCAATGCCACCAGCGCCAGGGCGCCGAATGCAGCCACGCTAGGGCGAGCGCATTCCCTGCTCAATTGTACTGAGGTTAAGGGCCTCTATCCAAAGGATAGCACCCCATATACGAAGGTAAGTGGGACGCGCCGGCAACCAGCGCGCTTGCAGTGTTGCCTCCGACCATCAGCGCGCGTGGTCCTTCATCCGATGGGTCAGCCTTCGCCGTCATGAAGCTGCGCGCGAAAGGCGCGCGGCGACAGTCCTGTGGCGGCCGCATAGACCCGGCTGAAATAGGCGGGGTCCTCGAAGCCGAGCGCGTAGGCGATCGTCGAGACCGGCAGGTTGGTGTAGACGAGGTTCCGCCGCGCCTCGCGGATCAGCCGGTTGAGGATCAGGTGCGAGGCGGTGTCGCCCGTTGCCGCCCGCGTCACGCGGTTGAGATGGGTCGGCGTGATCGACAGCGCGTCCGCATAGTCCGCAACGCTCCAGCGCTCCAGATGATGCTGTTCGAGCAGCGCCTCGAAGCGGCGGAACAGGCCGCTTTCCGCCGTGCCGTTGCCGCCGCTCCCGCTGGTGAGCGCGCGGGCCACGAGACCGATCATGGCTGCGGACAATGCACGCAGCACATGGGCGCGGCCGTAGTCGCGTCCCGCGTGCTCGGCGAAGATCTGCTTCATGGTGGCCCGGATCTGCGGCGTGCCGCGCACCACGCCCGATTGCGACAGGACTCCGCGCAGGCCTTCGGCCGCGAGCAGCGCCTCGTCCAGGATCTCGGCGGCGATGGTCAAGACCCAGCCCTGGGTATCCGGCTCGAAGCGGAAGCCGTGGACGTGTCCGACCGGCACGTTGACGATCTGCATCGGCTTCAAGGGCACGACCCGGCCGTCGAGCGTCGCCTCGCCGCCGCCGCGCTCGATCAGCAGCACCTGGTGCAGCCGGGCATGGCGGTGCACCGCCAGCGTCCAGTCATGCAGCACAGAGCGGGACGCAATGGTCTCGCAATGCACGACGTCGGGCAGATCGCCGGATTCCCCGAACAGGTTGTAGACCCGGATCGCCGGGGCAGGGGCGGTGCTTCTCATGTTCGAATAGTACAAGACAATGGCGAAACCCTCCATCGGTTGGCAGCGCCAAATCTGCAAAAAAGTGCCGACGGGAGGACGCAAAAATGAAAGTTCAGGTCTGTATCATCGGCGGTGGGCCGTCCGGGCTGCTGCTGTCCCAGCTCCTTCATTTGAAGGGCATCGACACGATCGTGCTGGAGAAATACAGCCGCGATCATGTGCTCGCCCGGATCCGCGCCGGCGTGCTCGAGCACGGCTTTGCAAAGCTGATGCGCGAGGCGCAATGCGGCGAGCGGATGGACCGCGAAGGCGAGATCCACAACGGGTTCGAGATCGCCCATGACGGCAAGCTGTCCCATATCGACCTGCACAAGCATTCCGGTGGCAATTCGGTGCTGGTCTACGGCCAGACCGAGCTCACGCGCGACCTCTACGAGGCGCGCGACCGCTTCGGCGGCAACGTCGTGCACAATGCCGAGGATGTGACGCCGCACGAGCTGACCTCGGACCGGCCCTACGTGACCTACCGCTCGAATGGAGAGATCGTCCGCGTCGATTGCGACTACATCGTCGGTGCCGACGGTTTTCACGGCGTCAGCCGCAAATCGATCCCGAAGGACGTGCTGCGCGAATACGAGAAGGTCTATCCCTTCGGCTGGCTCGGGGTGCTGTCGCGCACGAAGCCGGTGTCGCCCGAGCTGATCTATGTGAAGCACGCGCGCGGCTTTGCGCTCTGCTCCCTGCGTTCGCAGGTGCTCAGCCGCTACTACATCCAGGTGCCGCTGACCGACAAGGTGGAGGACTGGAGCGACGATGCGTTCTGGGCCGAGCTGAAGCGCCGTCTGCCGGACGACGTCGCAGGCCGCCTGATCACGGGACCGTCGATCGAGAAGAGCATCGCTCCACTACGCAGCTTCGTCGCCGAACCGATGAGCTATGGCCGCCTGTTCCTCGCCGGAGATGCCGCGCACATCGTGCCGCCGACCGGCGCGCGCGGACTGAACAGTGCGGCCTCCGACATCTACTACCTCTACCACGCCATGCTCGCGCACTATCAGCGCGGTGACGATTCCGGCCTCAAAGGCTATTCCGCCAAGGCACTGGCGCGGATCTGGAAGGCGCAGCGCTTCTCCTGGTGGATGACGATGATGCTGCATCGTTTCCCCGACCGGATCGAATATGAGGACCGGCTGCAACAGACGGAGCTGGACTATTTGCTCTCGTCGGAGACGGCCCAGCGGTTGCTTGCGGAGAACTATGTGGGCCTGCCGTTTTAGGCAGCCGCACCTTCACCCTCCCCTGGAGGGGGAAGGTCGATCGCGCGAAGCGCGAGCGGGGTGATCTCTCCACGCGGGCAGCGTTCGAGGTGGAGAGAGCGTCACCCCACCCCGTCTCACACTTCGCTGCGCTCAATGTGAGCCGACCCTCCCCCTCCAGGAGAGGGTAAGAAGAGGCCGCTACTTTCCTTCCAGCGTATTGACCGGTGTCCAGTCCGGCGGCGGCGGATTCTCCGTTAGCACTTTCGCTCGTTTCGCGAACAGGGCCGACGCAGGATCGATCTTCGCTACGCCGTCGAACGCATCGGCCGCCTTCGCAAACTCCCTTGCCCGCCAGCATGTCAGCCCTTCGGCATATGCCGCGGCCACCTTCGCCTGTTCCGCGCTCTCCGCGCCCCTCTCGGCCAGCGGCTCGAACACCCTGATCGCCTCGCCGCGACCCATCACCCTGATCGCATCCAGCTCGCGCCAGGCGAATATGTCGCCGGTCTGCGCGACCGTCGCTTCCGAGGCCATGATCGCAGTGCCGTAATATTTGTTGGCACCTTCGAGTCGCGAGGCGACGTTCACGGTGTCGCTCATCACGGTGTAGTTGAAACGGCGGCGGGAGCCGATATTGCCGACCACGGCTTCGCCGCTGTTGAGCCCGATGCGGTGCGACAGGCCGTGGCCGGCGAAGGCGGGATTGCCGGCATTGAGCTCCGCCAGCTTCTCATGACATTTCAGCGCCGCGCGGACGGCGTTGCGGGCGTGGGCAGGATCGTCGGCGGGCGCGCCGAACATTGCGACGATGGAATCGCCGATATATTTGTCGACGTAGCCGCCATGGCCCTCGATGATGTCGGTCATAGCGGAGAGATATTCGTTCATCAGCGTGACCAGCTCGCCCGGCGTCATCGTCTCCGCGATCGAGGAGAAGCCGCTGAGGTCGGAGAAGAACATGGTGACGTTGCGCATCTCGCCGCCGAGCGCCGGCATCTTGCCGGAGGCGACCATGGTCTCGATCACCTCGGGCGCGAGATAGAGCGCAAAACTCTTGCGCAGGAAGCGCTCGTCGCGATCGGCCAGCACGAAGCGATAGCCGATCATCATCGCCAATGCGGCGAGGCTTGCAAGTACGGGTTCGGTGAGGGGAAGCGCGATGGCATGCGCGAATGTGCTGACGGCGACAACAGCGTAGGCGATGGTGAGCGAAAGCCAGGTGATCGCTGCGCCGGTCGGAGCAAGCAGACAGGCGGCAAGAGCAACGATGGCGGCGAACAGAATTGTGAGGATCGGTCGCCACGGAGAGCCGAGCTCGGTGACGGCATCATGCTCGAGCAGATTCCGCACGACTGTGGCGTGGACGAAGACGCCGGCGACCGCGCTGCGGGCTTGTTGCGGGCTGCTCGCAGGCGCGGGGAGGGCGCATCGCGGCCCGGGTGTTCCATCATGTCCGGCACCCAGGCGCATCGAGGTGAGCTTGCGGTCGTCGAAGGTGAGGATGCTGCCGAGCAGCACGATCTTGCCGTCGAAGGCGCGGCGGAAGAAGTCGGTGTCTCCCTTCTCGACACAGGCGCGCAAATCCGCGAAGGAATAGGTAGGGACGTCGCGGCCCATGCCGCGGAAATTGAGCGTGAGCGTGTTGGGGACCGCGCTCGGAATCGCGTAGCCGGATAGGTTTGTCACCCCGGCCGGCCCGGTCTCAGGCTTGGCGCCGAGTGCGCGCGCGGCGAGTTCGACGGCCATTGCAGGTACCGGTTGGCCCTCGATGGAAAAGCTCAACGGCATCCGCCGGATCACGTCGTCACTGTCGGTGTGGACGTTGAGGGCGCGGATATTGGATTTCACTGCGACCTGCTGTGCGCGATCGGGCCTGTCGGGATGGTCGTTGCTCAGAATTTCGCCGAGCACGAGCTTGCCGCTGTCGGAGAGCCGCCTGAGCGCAATCAGATAGTCCCGGTCAAATCCCCTTACACGGCTGCCGAACGACGCATCGCCAAAGGGAATTTCCGATTGCTCGATCGAGCTCGGAAAGATGACGTCGAATCCGATCACCTTGGCGCCGCCCTCGGTGATGCTGCCGAGCACGCGGCCGATCTCGCGCGTCCAGGTTTGGGTCGGCGATCCCTTGAAGGGCGGGGTGTCGTAGGTCTCCCCGTCGATCGCCACCACCACGACTGGCGACGTCGCGGGATCACGGCGGTCGCCAATGATCTTGCCGCGCAGCGCCGTGAGGATGTCGAGGGAGAGACCTTGCAGCGTTTGAAGCGGTGGTGACGTGAAGACCGCGCCCGCAAGGAGCGCGATCAGGATCGCCGCAACGATGTCCCGCCTGCCGATCCGCCGCATCGCGCCTTCGCTAGGCCGCCTATTCGAGCCGCAGCAGGCGGCCGACGATCGGCGTCGGCGACGACGTGGCGCTGGCATCGATCTGGAAGGCGTAGCGCTTGGCGCCGAGGATGGCGAGATAGCTGCCGCCGGGGGTCAGCGACTTCCCGGCCTTGGCGAAGTCATAGAACTTGCCGCCAACCATGACCTCATTCTTCAGCGGTACGCTGATCGTGGGTTCCTTGCCATCGGTGCGCTCGATCACCAGCGTGCTGCCGCTCTTGGCCTGCACCAGCGGGGCGGTGCCGTAGAGCGTCGGCAGCTTGGCCGGGGCGCCCTTGCCATCCGATCGCATCGTGCGGAAGGTGGTCGCGGCACTCTGGTTGGCCTCGCGCTCGGACAGTTTTGCCGCATTGGTATCGCAGGGGACCTTTTCCCGCTTGACCTCGCCGAGCTGCACCGTGCTCTGCTCGGCGCCGACCAGCACGACGCCTTCGCTGATGGTTTCGCGCTGGCACGACTTGAGATAGCTGAGCGTGATGCTCGCCTTGGGCCCGAGCTTGATGATCTTACCGGGCGCCACGTAGTCCATGAACGCGATGCCGTCGACTTTGCCCTGGACGTCCTCGACGATCGCGGCCGGGGTCTCCGCCAGCGCGGGGGTCGCAACACAGAACGCGCCGACAACGGCGCCGATCAGACTTCTCATGGGTATTCTCATCCAATTCGACCGATGCTGCCGGTCCTGCCCTGATCCGATGCTTAGCAGCGGTGCGCCCAGGCAAGTGTGACCGGAATCACTCTTTATTCTTGGTGCCACTCTAGCAGGAACAGGTTCAACCCGGCGACCGGAGAAAGCAGAGCCGCGGCAAGCTGTTGCCGGGATGGATAACGTCAGCCGGCCGGGACGGCCTGGGTCGAACGATCTTCAGTGGGACGGCTCTCGGCTGCGCTCTCCATAATGGGCACGAGCGCGGCCTCGGTCTTCTGGAATGGCGTCGCGTGCTGCCCGGCGGCGATCTTCACGACCTCGTCCCAGCGCGACAGAAAGGCCTCGACGCAGGCGGGATCGAACTGCCGTCCCGCGTTCTCGATCAGGTAGTTGCGCGCCATCTCGAGCGGCATCGGCTCCTTATATGGCCGCCGCGTCGTCAGCGCGTCGAACACGTCGGCGACCGCGACCACGCGTGCGGGAACCGGGATCTCGTCCGCCCTGAGGCCGTTCGGATAGCCCGCGCCGTCCCAGCGCTCGTGATGGCCTGCGGCAATTTGTGCGCCGAGCTGGATCAGCTCGCAGCTGGAGTCCGCCAGGATCCGTTCGCCGATCCTGGCGTGGGTGCGGATCACCGCCATCTCCTCGTCGGTCAGCTTGCCGGGCTTGAGCAGGATCTTGTCGGGAATGGCGACCTTGCCGACGTCATGCAGGGGCGCGGCGAGATAGATGTCGCGGCAGAGCCGGGCCGGCAGGCCGAGCTGCTCGGCGATGATGCGGCTGTAGCGGGCGACCCGCAGCGTGTGCTCGCCGGTGTCGTTGTCGCGGTACTCGACCGCGAGCGCGAGCCGGAGGATGATCTCCTCCTCGCGTTCGCCGAGCTTTCGTGTAGCGGCCGCGACTTCGCTGGCGAGATGCGCGGCGCGATCATTGAGCTTGCGTACGGCTGCACCAAGCTGAATCAAATTCCGCAGGCGCACCGTCATCTCGACGCTCTGCGGAGCCTTGGGCAGGAAATCGGTTGCACCCGCCTGCAGCGCTTCCATCTTCACGTCGTCGGTCTGCCACGACGTGATCATCGCGATCGGAATGTCGGCGCAGCCGGGGAGAGTGCGGAGCGTGCGGATGAAGCTGATGCCGTCCATGTGCGGCATCTCGTAATCGACCAGCACGAGGTCGAACAGGCGCTCCCGCGCGCACACCAGCGCGTCCACGGGATCGAGGAAGGTGGTGGCCTCGACCAGACCTTCGGCCTCGATGTGCCGTTTCAGGAAGTTGAGGACGGAGCGACTGTCGTCAACCAGAAGCGCTTGGGTCAGCATCGGCGGCCGGGCTTGTTCGGATGGCGAGGCATGACCTCAACAACTAGCCTTTGCGATTTAACGCGAAGCAAACGTTTCGCCGGCGGCAAGCTGCCTCATGACTGCGCGCGGCGCATGAGATTTGAGCGGGCCATGCACGTCTGCATGCATGCGCGAAGTTTTTCGAATTGTGACCCGTAGTTGTACGGAGTCCTTCGTTAGGGGTTTGCTCATTCGATTCACGTCAAACGTGTATCGGAATTTTGCAAAGGCGGGGTAGCGATGGCGCTCAATCCGACGGAGCCGAAGTGGTCGCTGCGGTTGCCCGCCGATTGCAGCATCGCGGCCATTCGTAACGTCTATGACCTCATTCGCGAGGCGTTCGGCCGCCAGGAGCGGCTCGAGATCGATTGTTCCAGCGTCGACAAGGCTGACGTGACCTCGATCCAGCTTCTGCTGTCCACCGCCAAGACAGGCGAGGCCCAGGGCCGCCCGGTGGTGCTCACCTCATTCTCCCAGTCTCTGCGCAACACCCTGCGCCGCGCCGGCTTCGCCAGCGAGGCGATGATCGATCAGCATTTCCCGCAAAAGAAAGATGGCACCTGATGGCCACGATTCTCACGGTCGACGATTCACCCAGCATTCGGCAGATGATCAAGGTCGTGCTCGAGCCGGCCGGTCACAGCGTCATCGAAGCCGGTGACGGCGCGCAAGGGCTCGCCAAGGCCCAGGCCGGCAAGCTCGACCTCGTCATCACCGACCTCAACATGCCCGTCATGAACGGGCTCGAGCTGATCCGGGCGCTGCGCAAGCTGCCGAGCGCGGTCGGCATGCCCATCGTGTTCCTGACCACCGAATCCAACGATGCGGTGAAGCAGGAAGCCAAGAGCGCCGGCGCTACCGGCTGGATCACCAAGCCGTTCAAGCCGGAGCAACTGCTCGCCGTCGTCGGCAAGCTGGTGCGCGCATGAGCGCGATGGACCCGACCGAGGTCTTCCGCCAGGAAGCCAGCGAGCTGTTCGAGGTCCTGGAAGGGGCCCTGCTCGATCTCGGTCAGCGTCCCGACGACCGCGAGCTGGTCGATTCCGCCTTCCGCGCCTTGCATACGATCAAAGGTTCGGGCGCCATGTTCGGCTTCGACAAGGTCGCCTCCTTCACCCACGAATTCGAGACCGCCTTCGATCGCGTCCGCAAGGGCGAGATCAAGCCGACGCAGGAGCTGATCTCGGTCGCGCTCGCCGCCAAGGATTACATCCGCGCGCTGATCGAGGATCCCCAGTCGACCGACGATATCATCGGCGAAGCCATCCTCGACGACCTCAGGCGCTTCGTGTCGGCGGATCAGCCCGCAGCTCCGGTTGCCGCGATCGCGGAAGCGCCACCGCTGGCGCCGGCCGAGAGCAAGCAGGCCGGCTGGCACCTTTATCTGGAATTCGAATCGCACATCCTGCGCAACGGCTCGAACCCGCTCGATCTGCTGGAAGATCTCTGCAAGCTCGGCCCCTGCTTCGTCGTGCCTGTTACCGACGGCATCCCGTTCCTCGACGAGATGGAGCCGGAAGACTGCTATCTGAAATGGGACGTCAAGCTGCACGCGGCCTGCGACAAGGACGCGATCGACGACGTCTTCATGTTCGTCCAGGACGAGATGAAGCTGACGCTTTCGCCGCTCGAGCAGGTCGAAGCGCTCGCGCCGTTACCGCTATTCCAGCTGCTCGACGAGGAGCCGGTGCCTGCGGCCGAGATGGCTGCGCCGGTGATCGAAGTTGCTGCCGCGCCGGTCGCCGAGCAGCCTGTCGCGAAGGCAGAGCCGAAATCCGAATCGAAGCCTGAGCCGAAAGCCGAGGCCAAGCGCGAAGAGCGCGGCATCGCCACCGTTCGCGTCCAGGCCGAGCGCCTCGACGAGCTGATGGACCGGGTCGGCGAGCTCGTCATTGCCCAGGCGCGGCTGAGCCAGCTCGCCGCCTCCGGCTCCGATCTCTCGATCAAGATGATCGCCGAGGAGATCGAGCGCCTCGCTTCTTCTTTGCGCGACACCACGATGGGCGCCCGCATGGTGCCGATCGGCTCGCTGTTCGGCCGGTTCCGCCGCCTGGTGCACGACCTGTCGCGCGATCTGTCGAAGCCGGTCGAGTTCGTCACCTCGGGCGAGGATACCGAGCTCGACAAGACCATGATCGAGTGCCTCGCCGATCCCCTGGTGCATTTGATCCGCAACGCCATCGACCACGGCATCGAGGACACCGCAACGCGCGCTGCCAACGGCAAGACCGAGCAGGGCCGGATCGAGCTCGCCGCCGTTCATTCCGGCGCGCAGGTGCTCGTCACCGTGAAGGACAATGGCGGCGGCCTCAACACTGCGCGCATCCGTGCCAAGGCGGAAGAGCAGGGCCTGATCGCCGCCGGCGCCGTGCTGAGCGATCACGAGATCCACCAGTTCCTGTTCCACCCGGGCTTCTCGACCGCGCAGACGATCTCGGCGCTGTCGGGCCGGGGCGTCGGCATGGACGTGGTCAAGCGCACCATCGAGAACATGCGCGGCTCGATCGACCTGTCGACCAAGCCGGGCCAGGGCACGACCGTGACGCTACGCCTGCCGTTGACGCTCGCGATCATCGAAGGCCTCCTGATCCGCGTCGGCGAGGGCCGCTACATCATTCCGCTGTCGGCGGTGGAGGAATGCGTCGAGCTGACGGCCGAGGACGAGCGCTCGCGCGGCCGCAACTTCCTCAATGTTCGCGGCAACCTCGTGCCGTTCCTGCGCCTGCGTGAGCTTCTGACGGCCTCCGGTTCGCCCGACAAGCACCAGAAGACGATCATCATCTCGACCGGCGAGACCCGCGTCGGTCTCGTCGCCGACCAGATCATCGGCAACCACCAGACCGTGATCAAGTCGCTCTCCAAGCTGCATTCCGACGTCACGATCTTCTCCGGCGCGACGATCCTCGGTGACGGCACGGCGGCGCTGATCCTCGACGTCGCCCAGCTCGTCACGCTGGCGCAGTCGAAGGTCGAGAGGCAGCATATCAGCGAGGCGGCGTGATGAACGATAGCTTGGCCGGAGAGCATCGGACGGGTGCGATGCAGGTCGTGATGATCGGGCTCGGCGAGGAGAAGTTCGCGCTCGACGCCGGCCTCGTGCGCGAGATCATCGATCCCGTCCCCGTGACCAAGGTCGCCGGCGCCCGGGCCTTCGTTCCCAGCGTGATCAACGTGCGTGGCAACGTCATTCCGCTGGCGGATTTGCGCATCCGCTTCGGCATGCCGCAGCTCGACGACTCCGCCGACACGCGCATTGTCGTCATCGAGCTCGAGCTCGACGGCGAGCCTGTTCTGGTCGGCGTCACCGCCGACAAGGTCTACGAGGTCACCGAGATTTCGCAGACCGACGTGCAGCAGACGCCGCGCGTCGGCATGCACTGGAAGCCGGAGTTCATTCGCTTCATCGCCAAATGGCGTGAAGAGTTCGTCATCGTTCCGAACATGGAACGCATTCTGAATTGAAATGAGGTCCCGTGGGCGGGACTTGGACTGGGGTCAGGGGCTGGAAATGAGATTTACGGTCAAAGCAAAGCTTGCCAGTGCGTTCGGCCTGGTCATTGTTCTGTCCATGGTCGCCGGCGGCGTCGCCTACATGAAGCTCGGCGACATGATGGCGACCGCTGACAGCATGGTACTGCGCTCAACTCGGATGGAGAAGGCGACGCAGATCGAGAAGAACATTCTGCTTCAGCTCCGGGCGGAGAAGAACTCAATTCTCGGAACGGAAGCTCAAGCCGAACAGTTCGCCGCTGATGCCGCCAAGCTTCGCGAGGAAGCAACGAAGACCAAGGATGAGGTCTACGCGTTGGCAAGCGAGGCCGGCAGGAAGCTGCTCGACGGCTTCGCGGTGGCATACGCCAAGATGAATGCGTACCAGGAAGAGACGTTCAGGCTGGCAAAAACCGACAAGGCGAAGGCTGTTGAACGCTCGATGGGCGACGGCCGTAAGGTCGTTGCGGATGCGATGGAATCCATGGGCGCCTACGTCACCAACACCAAGAAACAGCTCGCAGAGCAGGCCGTCCAATCCAAGCAAGAGGGACACCAGGCGCAGTTCCTGCTGATGACGCTTCTCGGTGTGTCGCTGATGGTCGCGATCGGTGCCGCGTTATGGATTTCGATCTCGATCAGCCGTTCGCTCGGCCGCGCCGTCGGGCTTGCCGGCGCAGTGGCCACCGGCGATCTCAGCCAGACCATCCCCTCAGCGAGCAATGACGAGATCGGCGATCTCATCAAATCGCTGAACATGATGGTCGAAAAGCTCCAGCAGATCGTTCAGGAGGCCTTGACCGCGGCGCAGAACGTCTCCGCCGGCAGCCAGGAACTCTCCGCCAGCGCCGAGCAGCTCTCGCAGGGCGCGACCGAGCAGGCTTCGTCCGCCGAGGAAGCCTCCTCCTCGATGGAGGAGATGGCGTCGAACGTGAAGCAGAACGCCGACAACGCCAACCAGACCGAAAAGATCGCGGCGCAGTCGGCCAAGGATGCCGAGGCCAGCGGCCTCGCCGTCGGCCGCGCCGTCGAGGCGATGCAGACCATCGCGGAGAAGATCACCATCGTGCAGGAGATCGCGCGCCAGACCGATCTGCTCGCGCTCAACGCGGCGGTCGAGGCCGCGCGCGCCGGCGAGCACGGCAAGGGGTTTGCGGTGGTCGCTTCCGAAGTGCGCAAGCTCGCCGAGCGCAGCCAGGCCGCGGCTGCCGACATCGGCACGCTGTCGACGGAGAGCGTGAAGGTCGCGCAGGAAGCAGGCCACATGCTGTCCAAGCTGGTGCCCGACATCAAGAAGACCGCCGCACTGGTCCAGGAGATCACCGCGGCCTGCCGCGAGCAGGATGTCGGCTCGGCGCAGATCAATCAGGCGATCCAGCAGCTCGACAAGGTCGGCCAGCAGAACGCCAGCGCGTCCGAGCAGGTGTCGTCGACCTCGGAGGAGCTCGCTTCGCAGGCCGAGCAGCTCCAATCGACCATCTCGTTCTTCCGCATCGAGCATGTCGGGCGTAGCGAGAGCGCCGCACCCGCGCCGATCGATCGCGCCGTCACCCAGTTGCGCGCCAAGGCGGCGCACATGGCGGCAGCGGATCGCGGTGCGAAGAAGCCTGGGCTCGTCCGCAAACCGGCACGCGCGATGAAGGTCGCGGGCGGCGGCGGTTTCGCCTTCGACATGCATGACGGCGAAGACGACCGCGACGCCGAATTCCAACGCTGATCAACCGGTCCGGCTCGCGCCGGACCGTGCCCGTTTTTAGAACCTTCGGACCCCTGGACTGCATCATGGCCGCAACTTCGCAATATCTGACGCTCGGGCTCGCCGGCGAGACGTTCGGCATCAGCATCCGCAACGTCCGCGAAATCCTGGACATGCGGCCGATCTCGCGGCTTCCGCATGCGCCGAACTTCCTGCTCGGCATGATCGACGTGCGCGGCAGCGGCTATCCCATCGTCGACCTCCGGACCAAGCTCGGCCTGCCCAGCGTCGCGGCCACTGAAGCCACCCGCATCATCATCCTCGACGTGCCGATGAAGGACCGCCTGGTCGGCGTCGGCTTCGTCGCCGACTGCGTGTTCGAGGTGACCGATATCGACGAGCAGGCGATCGAGCCGATCCCCGAGGTCGGCGGGACGTGGCAGTCCGACTACGCCGCCGGCATCGGCCGCAAGGGCGAAAAATTCGTCGTCATCTTCGATCTCGCCAAGCTGATGGCGAATGACAGGATCCCGGATGGGCGCGATGCCGGCGCCGATGCGCCTCGCGCCGCCTGAGTTTGCAAGAGTGAAGCGTGGTCAAGCGTAAGCACCTCAATTCGAACCAACGAGCCTAACAATGAGATTCACCGTCAAAGCCAAGCTTGCCAGCGCCTTCGGCGTCGTCATCCTGCTCTCCATGATCGCCGGTGCGGTCGGATACGTGAAGCTGGCCGACATGGTCGGCACCACCGAGGTTCTGGTCGCCCGCGCGGGCCGCATGGAGAAGGCTGCCGAGCTGAAGGAAGGCATTCTCTTCCTGGTGCGCGCCGAGAAGAACTCGATCCTCGCTGCGTCCGACGCAGAGCACGAGCAGTTCCGGCTCGACCTGATCAAGAACCGCGAAGCGGTCGCCAAGTCGAAGGACGAGATCTACGCCGCGGCCAGCGAAGGCGGCAAGAAGCTGATGGAGGCCTTCAACGTCGCGTTCGCCAAGCTGAACGCCTATCAGGACGAGACGGTCCAGCTTGCGAAGACCGACAAGCCGAAGGCGCTTGACCGGTCTATGCACGATGGCCGCAAGGTCGTCGCAGACGCGCTGGAAGCGGCCGACGGCTATATCAAGAACGTCAAGAAGAACATGGCCGAGCAGGCCGAACAGGCCAAGCAGGACGGCTCGCGTGCGGAGCTGCTGCTCATGAGCCTGGTCATCGCCTCGCTGCTGATCGCCGCCGTCGCAGCGACCTGGATTGCGATGAACATCAGCCGGGCGCTGGCGCAAGCCGTTGGACTTGCCGACGCGGTCGCGATCGGCGATCTCAGCCACAAGATCGAGTCCTCCAGCAACGACGAGATCGGCGACCTCATCAAGTCGCTGAACGCGATGACGGTGAACCTGAATGCGACGGCCGCGCTTGCCAACGAGATCGCGCAGGGCAACCTCATGGTCGAAGCCAAGCCGCTGTCGGACAAGGACACGCTGGGCCTTGCGCTCGAGCGCATGGTGGAGAAGCTCCGGCAGATCGTGTCGGAAGCCCTCACCGCGGCGCAGAACGTCTCCGCCGGCAGCCAGGAGCTCTCCGCCAGCGCCGAGCAGCTCTCGCAGGGTGCGACCGAGCAGGCCTCGTCCGCGGAGGAGGCCTCGTCCTCGATGGAGGAGATGGCCTCGAACGTGAAGCAGAACGCCGACAACGCCAACCAGACCGAGAAGATCGCCGCACAGTCCGCCAAGGACGCCGAGGCCAGCGGCGCAGCCGTCGGCCGCGCCGTGAATGCGATGCAGACCATCGCCGAGAAGATCACCATCGTGCAGGAGATCGCGCGTCAGACCGATCTGCTCGCGCTCAACGCGGCGGTCGAGGCCGCGCGCGCCGGCGAGCACGGCAAGGGCTTTGCGGTGGTTGCGTCCGAAGTCCGCAAGCTTGCCGAGCGCAGCCAGGCGGCCGCGGCCGAGATCGGCACGCTCTCGGCCGACACGGTCAAGGTGGCGCAGGAAGCCGGCGCCATGCTCGCCAAGCTCGTTCCTGACATCAAGAAGACCGCGGAGCTGGTCGAGGAAATCACGGCGGCCTGCCGCGAGCAGGACGTCGGCTCGGCGCAGATCAATCAGGCGATCCAGCAGCTCGACAAGGTCGGCCAGCAGAATGCCAGCGCCTCCGAGCAGGTGTCCTCGACTTCGGAGGAGCTTGCCTCCCAGGCCGAGCAGCTGCAGTCGACCATCGCCTATTTCCGGATCGAGCAGGGCGGAAAGGGCCATGCCGCGCCGATCGACCGGGCGGTGACCCAGTTGCGCGCCAAGGCGGCGACCATGGCGGCGGCCGAGCGTCCGGCCAAGAAGCCGATGGCGAGGCCCGCGCGCGCCGTGAAGGCTGCCGGTGGCGGCGGCTTCGCTTTCGACATGAACGACGGCGAGGACGACCGCGACGCCGAATTCCAGCGCTGAGTTTCTTCGTGGGATCGGCCCCCAATGGGGGCCGATCTGTCGTCAGTCATTGCGTAGACGTGTAGGATTCGAGATGGCCCGTTCGGCCCGACATTCAGTGCAGGCGGCCGTCACGGACCGGGGCATGCGGCCATGATGCCCGCCGTGCAGGATACGGCCGTGCATCTTTCGGACCGCCACTTCCGGACCATCGCTGAATTGATCGAGGGCCAGGTCGGCATCAAGCTGCCGCAGGGCAAGCGGCTGATGCTGGAGGGACGGCTGCACAAGCGCGTGCGCGCGCTGAACTTCTCCGACCTCAACGAATATGTCGACAACCTGTTCGAGGCCGACCACTTCGACACCGAGCTCACCCATCTGATCGATGTGGTGACGACCAACAAGACCGACTTCTTCCGCGAGCCCCAGCACTTCACCTTCATGCGGGACGTCGCCGTTCCCGCTTTGCTCAAATCGCATGGCCGCAGGAACGCGAACCTGAAGATCTGGAGCTCGGCGAGCTCCACCGGCATGGAAGCCTACACGACCGCGATAGTGCTGGACGACATGACGCGGAACGGCTCGCGCTTCCAGTATCGCATCCTCGGGACCGACATATCGACCGCGGTGCTGCGCCTCGCCAAGACCGCGATCTACACCCGCGACGTGCTCGCGCCGGTGCCCGAGAACTTCGTAAAACGATATTTCCTCTCGTCGCGGGACAAGTCGCGCGGCGAGGTGCGGGTGGTGCCGGAGCTGCGGCGCATGACGCATTTCATGCGGATGAACCTCATGGATGCGTCCTATCCCGTCGATCGCGATGTCGACATCATCTTCTGCCGCAACGTGCTGATCTATTTCGAGCGCGAGACGCAGCGCAAGGTGATCGAGCAATTGTGCAACCATTTGCGGCCGGGCGGCTATCTGCTGGTCGGACATTCGGAATCGATGATTCACAGTGCAGTGCCGGGCTTGAAGCAAGTTCAGCCAACCATTTTCCAGGTCTAGCCGGAGCGCAACCACAATGCCGAGGGAGAAAGTTCGCGTTCTGATCGTGGACGATTCGGCGTCGGTGCGCCAAATCCTTCAGACGATCCTTTGTGAAGATCCCGATATCGAGGTGATGGCGACCGCCTCCGATCCCTTCGTCGCGGCCCGCCGCCTCGAGAAGGAGCTGCCCCACGTCATCATTCTCGATCTCGAAATGCCGCGCATGGACGGCATGACGTTCCTGCGCAAGATCATGGCGCAACGTCCGATCCCGGTGATCATCTGCTCCTCGCTCACCGAGGAAGGCTCCAACGTGATGTTCGAGGCGTTCGAGGCGGGCGCGGTCGACATCGTGCCGAAGCCGAAGATCGACACGCGCCAGGCGCTGCTCGAATGCTCGACGCGGCTGCGAGAGGCAGTGAAGTCGGCGGCTCGCGCGCGGGTCCGTCCGCGCTCGGAGCGCCGCGTGGTCGAGAAGAAGCTGACGGCCGACGCCATCATCCCGCCGCCGGTGCAGGGCAAGGTCCGGCCGACGACGGAACGCATCGTGTGCATCGGCGCGTCGACGGGCGGGACCGAAGCGCTCAACGACGTCCTCGAGATGCTGCCGCCGCATTGCCCTCCCATCGTGATCGTCCAGCACATGCCGGCGGGCTTTACCGCGGCCTTTGCCAGGCGTCTCGACAGCGTCTGCCAGATCCGGGTCAAGGAAGCCGAGGACGGCGAGCCGGTGCTGCCGGGCTGTGCCTATATCGCGCCGGGTGCCCGCCACATGCTGCTCCAGCGCATCGGCCTGCGCTATCAGATCGCGATCAAGGACGGCCCGCCGGTGTCGCGGCATCGCCCCTCCGTCGACGTGCTGTTCCGCTCCGCGGCCCAGCATGCCGGCGCCAATGCGCTCGGCGTCATCATGACCGGCATGGGCGACGACGGCGCGCGCGGGATGCTGGAGATGCGCAAGCTGGGCGCCTCGACACGGGCGCAGGACGAAGAGAGCTGCGTGGTGTTCGGCATGCCCAAGGAAGCCATCGCGCATGGCGGCGTCGAGAAGGTCGTGTCGCTGCACAATATCCCGCGCGAGATCATGGCCTGGTACCAGGCCGGACATGCCGTGATGGCAGGTTGACCGCGATGTCCGTCATTCCGCCCACTACGCTCACGGAGTCGATCGCCGCGATCGAGGACGTCTCGTCGCGCATCGAGGACGTCTTCGCGCGGGTCGGTCACGAGCTCGGCCGCGGCCACATCATCTTCAAGGAGCTGAACCAGGGTCTCGCGACAATGTCCGGGGAACTCTCCGGCGCCGAGATCGAGGGTGCGGCGACGGCATTGCAGGAGATCGCCGCCCGGCTCAGCGAGCTGGCGCAGGCGCTCCCGGCCGAGAGCGCCCTGCTTGCGACGATCGGCGCGAGTACGGCAGAGGCGTCCTCGCTGCTGAAGCCGTTGTTCAAGCACATCCAGATGATCACCATCATCGCGCGGAGTGCGCGGATCGAGGCGGCTTCGCTCGACGGTGACCGCGAGGGCTTTCTCGCCTTCACGCAGGAAGCCTATGACCTCGGAAAGGCCGTGCAGCGCTCGCTCGAGGAGTGCGGAAAAGACCAGCAGCGTCTGTCGGAAGCCGTCGCCACCGCCTCCACCCGGCAGAAGGAGTTCGAGAGCCGGTACCGGAATCAACTCGTATCGGAGAGCGCCGAGCTCGGCGCGGCCTATGGCGGGCTACGGGACCAGCGCAGCAAGAGCAGCCAACTCGCCGACCTCGCGGGCACCAGCACCAAAAAGATCGCCGAGGCGGTCGGCAGCGCGATCATCTCGCTGCAGGCCGGCGACAGTACGCGCCAACGCCTCGAGCACGTCTGTCACGGCCTCGGCCTTGCGTCCGGGTCATCCCCGAGCCTCGTTCCCGAACCGGTCGCCAGCGACGACGGCGCGCGCGCGATCTGTCAATTGCAGGCGGCCCTGCTCAGGGACGCCCAGCGCGAGTTCGGTGGCGATATCGGACAGATCGTCCGGGCGCTGACGGCCATCCTGCACGATGCCGGCAGCGTCGTCGGCCATGGCCGCACGCTGTACGGCGGTGAGGATGGCGGCTCGTCGTCGTTCCTGGCGCGCATCAAGCAGACGCTGGCGCATGCCTCGACATTGATCTCCACTTGCGAGGGCGCGGGCCGCTCCGTGGACGAGGCGCTCGCGATCGTCGAGGACACGCTGGCGAAGTTTCGCCAGGCGATATCGGGCCTTGCCGAGGCCACCGTCGACATCACCCTGATCGGGATGAATGCCGGCCTGAAGGCCAGCCATCTCGGCAGCCGCGGCAGCGCCTTCGTCGTGATCGCCAACGAGCTCAAGGCGACTGCGGACCAGGTCTCGGCGGGGGCAGGGCGGTTGCGACCCGTGCTCGACGGTATCGAACGTTCGGCCAGGGAGCTGAAGGAGCTGCGCGTGCAGGGCGATCCCACGCAGCTTGCCAAGCTCGAGCCGCAGATCCTCCAGGCGCTGCGCGAGGTCGAGGCGGGCAACGAACGGCTCGACAAGCTGATGAGCCGGCTCGTCGACGAGGGCGCCGAATTCGAAGGCCTGATGAATTCGGCACAAGGCCTGATGATCACGCTGGGCGAAGGCTCTGCGGCCCTGCCTGCTGTTGCGGCGCGCCTCGAGACCGCGAGCGCGGGCGTTCAGCGGCCGCAGCCGCAAGCGCAGGACGAGGCCATGCTCGACGATCTCTTCACGCGCTACACGATGGAGCGCGAGCGGGACGTCCACCGCGAATTCCTGCATACGCTCGGACTTGCATCGATCGCCGCCACGCGGCGCGTCGAGGCGGTCGAGGCCGCCGATGACGGCATAGAATTGTTTTGACGTCCGCGCCCGCGTCACCGCGCGCCTCTACCGCAATTCGATGGATCGGGTTTTCGGGACGTTAACCTTGCCGACAGCGCTGGCGGGTTGGCCATTGTCGCGCCCCAGAGTTGGTCGCAAATAGTCCGTCAACTTCGCGTCGAGAAATTTCGTATGTTGAAAGACGGCAAATACGCTGCCTGGTTCAGGACCGCGCGTGGCCAGGGCACTGGCGTGGTGGATCTCGCCGGGGGCCGGATTTCGGGCAGCGACAGCTTCTTCACCTATGGCGGCTCGTATCGTGTCGACGAGAAGCACTTCTCCGCAGTCTTGACCGTGAATCGCCACTCCGATGGTCCGCCGAACGTGTTCGGGCCGGACCAGGTCGAGGTCGATCTCTCGGGTGTGTGCAACGGCCTGCTGGCGACCTGCACGGGAACGGCCAGGGAAGCACCCGATGTGAAGTTCGAGGCGACGCTGATCTACAGCCAGGAGGATGCGCCGGCCTCCGACGGGCGCTGTGCGGTGGTCAGGCTCAACGCCGAAAAATTGCCGAAGGGCCTCGACAGCCGGACCCGGCCGCGCCATCCGTTCACACCGACCAAGGCTCCTCCGCTGTCCTGAGGCGCCGGCGTCTTAGCTTTGCATTGACGCTGTTGTCGCGAAAACATCGCGGGACTGCACTGCAGCAACCCTGCTTTTAGAGGTGACCTCTAGGTTGAGGCCCATAACAAAAGGCGGACAGGGACATGCCTCAAATCTGGATGACATATGACGAGCTCGCGACACTCAACGGCTGCAGCGCTGCCGAAGCACGGCTGCAGGCGCTGCATCTGTCGCTCGATCGCCGCAAGAGCCGTGATGGGAACACGCGCGTCAAGCTGAGCCCGGCATTGATGGGCCGGTTCTTCGAGACCATTCGCGAAGCCGACGTCGCGCTCGACGATGCGATCGCAGCGCTGCGCGAGGCCCATCGGCAGATGTCCGGCGTTCTCGCGACCGAGCAGGAGAGCCTCAGGCGCGGCGTGGCGTAACTCCGCTGCGCCACCTGCACTACCAGGATGGCGGCCGGGGCAGGAAAGCCAGGATGGTTTGAGCCAGAAGGACGCCGACGGTGCCGCCGGCGGCCTTCTGCAGCACATCTATGAGCCGCGGATCGCGATCCGGCGTTACCGCTTGCAGCACCTCGAGCCCGATCGCGACGGCCACCACGAACATGCAAGCCAGCTTGAACCGCCCGGGCAACAGGAAGGAGAGAAGGAAGCCCAACAGACCATAGGCGCTGAAGCGCTCGATGACGACGACCCAATAGGCCTCCGCGTGTCCCATGAGCACCGGCCTGCCCGCGAGCTTGGCGAGCGTGGCGTAGATGATGAGCGCGAGGCAGATTCCCGCGGCTGCGATGAGATGGTTGCGGCGCATGGCGCCAGCATAACGGCTCCGCCGGCGGGCCGCTTTCGAAAGCCAAGAACATCGTTAAAGTTCACGAACCTTCAAGGCATGAACCGGGGTTCACGGGCAAATCGCCGATCGGCGATGACGATCCATTGCGACGACGGTCTGGATCACATCACGCGTGCTGCCGCGATTTCACGCAGGCTGTTCTGAGTTGGCCGGAGCGGGCGTCAATCCGCCGGTTCTTCGGCCTGGTGACCCACAGCCGCACTGCCACGAACAAGATGTTGATGCCGAACCAGATCGACATCACAACAAGGAAGGAGTTCGCCACGACGGCCTCCGCTTCCCGCATTTCTCATGGAAACAATGTAGAGCGCGGTCGAGAGTTCCGCCTTTGCGGAGCGGGCAGGCGATCGTCCCCACCTTGACTGGAGTCATCGATGAGCAGGCTCAGGCGCAAAGCTATGCGCCTGAGCGTGACAAAGTCGTTCGCGGGACGTGACGTTCAGCGCCGATTGTAGGACCAGCCCTTGTCGACATTGGTCGGGTAGTGGGCCGCGAAGTACGGATTCTTGAGGCAGTTCCGCGCCGGATCATAGATCCAGTCCGCGCATTCCCGGTAGTTCAGGAACCTGCAATCGAAGCCAAAGGCGCACCACGGCGCACCGTTCGGAAATCCGAACCGCACGGGGACTTGCGCCGACGCCATGGAAGGCAGAGCCAGGAGCAGGGCGACGGCGAGTGCGCGGGACAACATGGTGCATTCCTCCAACAAACGATCGAGCGGATATCGCAGCCGGTCGCGCGATCATTCTCCGCCGAAAAAAGGACGACGCTCAATTGTCGTCGCTGGGCAGCTTAACATCCCGGCGCGGAGAGATCGAGTGTGCTGAAGGTATTTGGGCTTGCGTCGTTTGGCGGCCTTCCGTCGCTTGATGCGGGGAGGCGCGCACGTCCATGAGCTGTCGCGCGCGACCGGCGCGGCGGGCGTCAGTTCTTCTTGGTGCTCTTGGATTTCAGCGACAAGCCGAGACGCAAGGCCATGCGCTTGATCGCGTCGGGCGAGCGACCGAGAAGTTTCGCCGCCTCTTCCAGCGATGTCGATGACTTGGCCAATTCCATCAGCCGGCGGTCTTCCTTGAACGACCAGGGCCTGCGCGCCATAACCGAATTCATCCTCTCGTCGACACAACGACAAAGCCGCCAAGCGGACCCACGTTCGCTCGACGGCTTTGCTTGGGTGGGGCCGGGCTTGGGGGAGCCCGGTGCGAAGATGGATATGCGATCCTTCGGCATTCGCAACAAACACCGCGGATTAAGCTAACCGCTCAACCTTACCAGGACGAAATCGGCGCGCGGCGCTCCGTAGTACCACGGGGTTTTCGCCCGCCGAGGTTGATCCGCGGGGCTCCGATGGCGGCAACGGAGCTCGAACCTCGGCGAGGATGCCGGGCGGGGATCGCGTTCGATATCGCCGCGATTCATGGCGTGAGGTCACGGCGGCGATCCGCGACGAAGCCGATCGGGCCGCGAGCCCTTGTGCGAAGCCGGGGCCGTCGAAGCCGGCGCGCCAACCGCCGCATCTGTGAATGACGGACGACAAATCCGCGGACATTGCCTCGCCACGATCACTTGGGCGCGATTGCAGAATCGTTGTCGGGCCGGGCGCGCTTGCGGAGCGCGGAGTCGATTTGAATTGAATCATCGCGCCGGGCTGATTGCAACCGTGCCGAACCAGAATCGATCCAATCGCGACGGCATGCGTCCCGCACTCAATCTCGACGAGCAGCATTGCGCTTCGCTCAGACAAGACGTCACGAGATCGTCGAATTCGTTCGGCTATGGTCGCGCCAACGACCGCGAACAAATCAAACAAATCAGAAGACCGAGATGCTTCAGAAAGCGCGAGCGGCACTTCCTCTCACGAAGATCAGAGAGTGGGCATTCGAAGGCGCATTTTTCAGCGTTGCGCTGATTGCGATGGCGGGATGGGTGTATTTCATCACGCTGTTGCTGGTGAGGTTGTTCCTCTGGTTCTTCAGCTGAGCGCGCGACGGATCGCTTCGCAAGCACGGTGCTGCCCAAAAAATCTCGGGCGTGACAAGAAAATCAGCGGCGCTCATCATGATCTCGACACAACTCGAAGACGAGACTGACACGTCACGTCGGCGAGGGGCGCCGCGTGCATTTCGATGGTTTGCAACCGGCGCGCCGGCTTGTATCGCGGCAGGGGAGTGGATGATGACGGGAACGTGGGTAGACGCCTTCACCAGTTCGACGAACACCGCGCCGCGGCGGTATTTCGTCGATGCGGGAGGCCGGCGCGTCCTGATTGGCCTGACGCCCGAGGAGACGTTCGAGTTCGAGCGGCTCGACAGCGGACAGGCGCCGGGCCGGGTGCAGCTGGCGTCCGATGGCGGTGATATGTGGCCGGATGCCGGTGAGCGGCGCCGGCTCGAGCTCTATGAGAAGCACGAGGGCGCCTGGAAGGCTTGGATGGCGCAAAGCCGCACCGAACGGCGCGAAGGATTCAACCTTTATTAACCATCCCGGACCCATTTTCTGGTCTGGCGCCTCGAACCGGAAAATGCACGCATGTTTCAGCTCTTCTTGCGGGCCCGCACCCATAACTTCCTGAAGGACCGTTTCGGAGGAGAGCAGACCTTCCGGGCGCGCTCGCCCGAGCGAGACGCCGAAACCGACCGCACGCGGATCGAAGCCATCATGACCGCGATCGAGGATGCGCTCCACGCGGCGGAGCGGGAACAGTCGGGCTTGAACCGCCGGGTCGAGGACGTGCTGGCGCGTGCGGCGGTGACCATCGGCAACGGCGACGACGAATATCTCGAGCGCGAGGCGCTCGACAACCATCACCAGGATTTGTTCGACAAGGAAATCCTGAACGGCCAGCGCCGGCTCAAGGAGCTCGGCGCTTCGATCGCGCATTTCAAGTTCCTGAAGGCGGCGGTGCTGAGCCGCTTTCCGGAATACAAGCCTCCCGCAAGCTCCACCAATTAGAGTGCCGGGCGCAGGCTGCTAGATTGCGAGCATGCTGTTGCCCTGGATGGACAGCAGCGTCAGATTTCCGGTGGCATACGCGCCGGTATCGATGTTGGCGCGATTCTCCAGCAGCTCGGCCTGCTTCACCGGCGTGTGACCGTGCACGACGTACTTGCCGAACCGCCGCTTGCTCTGCAGGAATTCGTCCCTGATCCACAACAGATCTGACTCGCGCTGTTCGGAGAGCGGAATGCCCGGGCGCACCCCCGCATGGACGAAGAAGAAGTCGCCGCATGTGAATGTCGGCCGCAGCTGGCGCAGGAATGCGATGTGCTCCGGCGGCATCGCGGAGGTGAGCTCGCGCACGAGATCTGACTGTTCGTCCTTGCTGAGGCCGGGCGCCGCGGACACGCCGTAGGACATCATGGTCTGGAGCCCGCCGAACTGAAACCATTCGGTGGTGCGCGAGGGGTCCTCCAGCACCGAGGTGAAATAGGCTTCGTGATTGCCCTTGAGAAACACCGTGTTGCGGCGGCGGCTGCGCTGGATCAGGAGGTCGAGGGTGTGGCGCGAATCCGGCCCGCGGTCGATGTAGTCGCCCAGGAAGACCTCGATGGCGCGATAGGGCCGGCTGTTCGCCATGTCCGCGTCGATGACGGCAAACATCTGCTCGAGCAGATGCGCGCAGCCGTGGATGTCGCTCATCGCATAGATGCGCACGCCATTCGGTAGCTTCGGCCGGGGCGAATTTTTGGGCGCGGTCGTGGACATGGGGTGCAACTCTTTCAGAGAGCTTCGCCCGGGATGTCAATATCCTATCGACCAAAACCGGGCGCCACGAGCCGCTTTTTCCCTACCTTCCGCGCGTAAAGGTTGATTTCTGCGGGCTGATCGATATCCCGCCGCTTGGCGAGCCGTCGATCCCCAGCGTGTCCAGGCGACTAGCCGAAGCTCGGGCCGTCGAACGAGGGCGCGGCCTTGCCGCGATAGGCAGACGCCCGCGCGCGGACCACAGCCGCGCCGCAGAAATAGCCAAGCTGGAGCACCGCCGCAAAAACAAGAATCGTGACAACGATGTGAGCCGAATCATGTCCTTGCCAGGTCAAGCCCGCACCGAGGATCGCCGCACCGACGAGGATGACGGGCGGCAGGATGAAGACTCGGAATCGGCCTCCCAGCAACGATCCGATCAACAGGCTGAAAACGGCAACCGTACTCACGACACAACTCCCTGAATTGGTCACGAGTGTTAATGGCCGCGAGCTAATAACGGCTTAAGCGGCATGGTTGAACAGCCGTTCAAATGCGCGCGACATGTTGCGCTCAAATGACGCGATTTGACGGAAATCGTGGCGTGATGCCCGCATAATTGTCACATGCGTGACAGTAGTTTGTGCATTCACTTGCAACGACGCTGCGTTGCAGAAAAATCGGTTTGATTTTTTCGGTGCACTGCCGCAATGTCGCTTTGTTTAGTTAAGATATACTTGGCGCGCATCGAGAATTTTGGCGGATTGCTCGCATCCATTGCGAGAGAGCGTGACGAGGCAGCGAGGTTCGGATGGCTGTAGCAACTTACGGTTCGGAAAACTATTATTCGGGAATATCGAACCGACGCGGTGCCCTCCAGAGACCCCTCCAGGTGGCTTTGATCGCAGGTGACTTCGTCGCGGTGCTGCTCAGCTATTTCGCGGCGAGCGGCCTGTATCGCGTGCTCGTGGTCGAGCAGGATTCATCCGTCGGAGCCGGTCTCGTCGTCGCCGCGGTGTTCGTGATGATCTCCTACTTCCAGGGCGTCTACGATCACCATCGCCTGCTGAACACGATGTGGCAGCTGCGCAAGAGCCTGGCGGTCTGGCTGATCTCGCTGACCATTCTCGCCGTCGAGGCGTTCCTGCTCAAATCGTCTGCGGATCTGTCGCGCGGAACCACGCTGTTGTTCGCCGCGACCGGCGGCATTGCCTTGGGCGGACTGCGCGTGTTGTGGCGCCTGGGTCTCACCTCGAGCTATGCCAAGGGCCGTCTCGTCGACCGCAAGGTCGTGCTGCTCAGCCTCAAGCCCCTCGATTTCACCTCGACCCGATTCAAGGACCTGCGCAAGCACGGCTTCAATGTCGTGCGGCATTTCGTGCTCGAGCCGTCCGAGGAGGGCGCGGGCTGGGATCGCGAGATCCGCGACATCATTCGTCAGGCCCGGACGGCGGACGTGGAAGAATATCTCCTGGTCATCGACTGGGACGAGATGCCGCTTCTCCAGAAGCTGAGCCAGCACCTGCGCGTCGTTCCCCAGCCGATCCGCCTGCTGCCGGATTTTCCGATCGCCGATCTGGTCTCGCGTCCGTTCCAGCCCGTCAGCGGCACGGTCGCGATCGAGATCCAGCGTGCGCCGCTCAGCGTGTTCGAGCAGGCGCAGAAGCGCTGCCTCGACATCGGCATTGCCTCCTTCGCGCTTTTGCTGCTGGCGCCGCTGCTGGTGACGGCCGCGATCATGATCAAGCTCGACTCCAAGGGCACGGTGATCTTCAAGCAGTTCCGGCGCGGCTTCAACGGCAAGCAGTTCGAGATCTGGAAGTTCCGCTCGATGACCGTGGCGGAGAACGGTCATGTCGTCACGCAGGCGACCAAGAGCGACGCGCGGGTCACCCGGGTCGGCCGCGTGCTGCGGCGGACCAGCATCGACGAGCTGCCGCAGCTCTGGAACGTTTTGCGCGGCGAGATGTCGCTGGTCGGGCCGCGCCCGCATGCGCTCGCGCATGACAATTACTACGACCAGCTCATCAGCAATTACGTCTACCGGCATCACATGAAGCCGGGCCTGACCGGTTGGGCCCAGGTCAACGGCTTCCGCGGCGAGACGCCGACCATCGATCTGATGGAAAAGCGGGTCGAGTACGATGTCTGGTACGTCAGCAACTGGAGCATCTGGCTCGACATCAGGATCATCCTGAAGACCGCACTGGCGCTGATCCACCAGGAAGCCTACTGAGCCGGGCCGCATTCGTCGCGCTGGATGTGCGCGACTGCCCGTATCACGCTTGAGGTTGCTGTTGACGCATGATCTTTCCGGAAAACCGCTTCGCACTCTGCGCTAACGCGGCCCTCCGGGTCCGGATCATGCTCTAGCGGCTCACGCGAAAGCCGTCGCCGTCGGCCGGATAGCAGCGGTGACGAATCCGCAGACCCTTCTCCGCGACGAAATGCGAGAACAAGTCGCGATCGGCTTCGGGCGCCGTACAAGTGCGGTCGAGCAGCGCGACCCGCGCCTCCGTTCCTGCCGCCTGGTAGAGCGTGGCGGCGCTGGGAAACAGGCGGGCCTGGAAGATGTCGGCGAAGTCCTGGGCGGCGTAATCCCTGAGCGCAGGCGAGGCCGCGTGGAAGACGCGAAGCGCCAGCGGGGCGCGGATGAGCTGGAGCCAGGCCTCGTGCGGCGCGAAGCGATAGGACAGGTCGAGCAGCTCCGCCGTTCGCGGTCCAAAGCCAACCTGGCGAATTTCGGCCCAGTAGCTGCCGAACCAGCCCAGCCCTTCGGTCGGGGCGCACGCCAGCAGGGCCCGGCTCGTGGACGCGACGGCGTCAGCGTCGACGTCGATCTGCTTCAGGTCGCCTGAGCGCGTCGATTCGTCGGCGATCGCGAGCTGGAGCAGCAGCAGCTCGCGCAGCGTCTTGGCGCTGCACAGCCGGCGCGCGGCCGGCAGATTGTCCGCGACGATCCATCTCAGCCGATCGACATCATAGCGCTCGCCGCGCGCGACGCGGCCGGCGATCTGCGGAACGGCGGGGTTGGTCACGTCGGGGACGACGGCAGCGATCCAGACCAGCGTGACCGCAGCGAGTGCGACGGTCGCGCCGCGCAGAAGCCAGCGAAACGCCTCGCCCTCCGCCTGCGCCGCCGGTTCGCTGGCGCTAGGCTCCCTCGACATAATAGCTGTTGTAGTGCGAGCCCTTGTACGCCTCGATGCGCTTCAGCATCTTCGGATTGGCGCGATTGAGCACGGCGCCCAGGAGCTTCTTCTGGATGCCCTCGGAGCTCGCCATCGACTCCTGCAGCGCGTTGCGGCTCGTGCGGCCCCACTCGATGACGTAGACCATGGCGTCGACGAGATGGCTGACGGCCTTGGCATCCGTCACCGGCATCACCGGCGCCAGATCGATGACGATGTACTCATACTCCTCGCGCACGACCGCGAGCAGGTCGGCCATCGCCTTGGAGGCAATCACGTCCGCCGAGTTGACCATGCGCGAGGCGACGACGGAGGGCAGGAAGTCGAGCCCGCTCTCCTTGCTGCGCTGGATGTGATAGCCGAACGAGCGCGGATCCTTGAGCGCCTCGACGAGGCCGGTCTTGGAATGCGGCGCCAGCGCCCGCGTCAGCGAGCGCGTATGGAGGTCGCCGTCGATCAGCAGCGTGCGGTGGCCGGTCAACGCGGTCAGATGACCGAAATTGGCGGCGACCGTGGTTTTTCCTTCCTTCGGCAGCGACGACAGGATGCCGATCACCTTGACCTCGCGCGAGAGCCGCGCGACGTCGATCGACACCTTGATGTTTCGTAGCGTCTCGGCAAATCGCGAGAACGGGTGCTCTACGACGTAACTGGATACGTTCGCTTCCGGATGCTCCGCCGACGCTCTTGCCGGACGAATGTCGGGGAGGACACCGAGGCATTTCACCCCGAGCTGGTCCTCGACGTCGCTCGGAGAGCGCAGCACGTCGCTCATCAGCTCCTTCGTGAAAGCGGCCCCGAAGCCGAAGCAGAGACCACCGAGCAGGCCGCCAGCCAGCGCCAGCAGCGTCTTGGGCGAGCTCTTCTTGTCCGGCTTGACCGCCGTGCTGATGATGCGTGCTTCACTGATCGGGAAGCTCTGATTCTGCGTCGCGTTCTGGAGCTTTTCGAGGAAGTTGTTGTAGAGGTTGCGATAGGTGTCCGCCGCGCTCTCGAGGTCGCGCAGCTTGACCTGGGCCTGGCTGGTGCTGCTGGCCTGGGACACCAGGTTCTTGAGATTTTCGTCCAGCGACGTCTCGCGGCTCTTGGCAATCTCGTATTCGCTGCGATAGGCGTCCGCGATACGGCGGACTTCGTCCGCGATCGCCTTGCGCAGCTCGTCCATGCGGTTGGCGAGGTTGATGGCTGCCTGGTGCGTCTTGCCGTAGCGGCTGGACCAGTCGGCATACTGGGCCGCGAGGTCGAGATATTGGGCGCGAAGTCGCGTGATGACGGTGTTGTTGAGGGCGTCAGTGACCGTCGGCTGGACCAGATCCTTGTCGAGCAGGGCCTCGATCCGGTCGAGGCGAGCCTTGGCTTCTGCCGTTGCCGCGCGCGCAGTGACGAGCTGCGAGTTGGCGTCGGCGAGCTGTTGCTCGCTCATCAGGCCGCGGCTGGTGCCGACGATGTTGTTCTCGGCTTTGAAGGTCTGCACGGCGCGGTCGCTGGCCGTCGCCTGCTCGCGCAGCTCGGCGCTGCGCTGCTGAAGCCATTCGCCGGCGCGCTTGGTCGACTGATACTTCGCCTCCAGGGCACCCACGATATAGGCGTCGGCGATCGCGTTGGCGATCTTCGCAGCCTTGTTCGGATCGATCGAGCGGTAATTCATGGAGAGAACATAGGTCGTCAGCACGCGCTCGACCTTGAGATTCTTCTGGAGCAGCTCGACCGCGCCCCGCTCGACCCGCTCTTTGCTGGGAGGGCCGTCCGATCCGAACAGCCCGATGACCTTGCCGATGACCAGCGGAATCAATCCGGGCTCCGAGCCGTTGAATTCGGCGTCTTCGGTAAGCTTCAGGCGCCGGACGATCGACAGCAGCAGGTCGTCGGACTGGAGAATTTCGACCTGGCTGTCGACGAAGCCCGGGTCGATCAGCGCGTTGGATGTTCCGCTGTCCTTGTCCAGCACCTGGGTTTGGCGCGTGTCCATCAGGATACGCGCATTCGCCGTGTACATCGGCGTTGCGACGACAAGGTAGAAGAGTACGAGTGCGAACGCGCCGGCCACGACGGCCGCGATCAGCGGCCACTGGCGACGCACGATATCCAGAGCGCGCTCGGCGCTGAGCGTCGTGCCACCGACCTCGATGGCATATCTCGGGCGGTGCGGAAACTGATCTCGAGGCTGAAACATTTCTGGAAATCTTGAGGTTGTCACTCGGGAAGGGGGACGGGTTTGAACGGATCGGCGAGTTCGGTCTTCCATTCACCCGACATCAGGCCGGCGCTCGAGCTTGCGCCCGTCGGCACTGCAGGTGGAGTGGGGCTGCCCGGCGCGGGCGCCGCCGCCGCATCCAGGTCCCCGAAATATCCCTTGAGCACGGCACCGTCGTGCAGCTTGGCGACGAACTCGCTGATCCTGCGTGCAACGTCGGGCTTGGTGGACACGCAACGGTCTTCAGCACGATGGAGTCCGGCGCCGATGGCAATGCGATCGGCCTGGCTGGCCTCGCGCAGCATCTCACGGACCGAATCGAGTGCAGCGATATCGGTCACCAGCACCCCGGTCAGCCGGCCCGTAAGCTTGTCCCTGTCGTTCTTCGACGATCGAAGAATCACCGTCGGGTCCGCGATGAAGGCGCTGACTGCGGCCGGAGGTGCGCGCTCGGTGCGGTCGACGCATTGAGCGCGCGCCGGCGCTGCGAAGGTTGCGTACAGCGCGACGACGACAGCCGCAGCGATCCGTGAGGCCGCAGCATGGCCACGCAACAAGCTATCGAGTTTGAGGAGGATCGCGCTCATATCTCGTTGCGAAGGATTGATGGTGTGTGGGGATTTAGGCCGTAGGTCCTTGATGGCCCAAAACTATGTCAAATTCTTGTGCGGCGCAAAATATAAACCAGCGCGGACCGAATTGCCATCCTTGCCTGGCCTCGCACCGCGATTCAACATGAACGAAACTCGTGCTGCAATCAGGCGCAGATTCAGCGAATGTTTGCACATGTTCGCATGCGTGGAGCACGTTTCTTAGGCAAACGCCACTACCCAAGACAAAGGCGCGAGGGACGGTCCATCGACCATCTCCTCGCGCCTGTCGGAACTTGTGACTGAGAGGCGGGTAGACTGAAGTGCGGTTATTGGACGGTTCGCAGCATCGCGAGACGGGTGGCGCGAAGGCGCTCGCCATGCTCGCCGATCGCGACCCAGAACCGCGGATTGCCGGCGGACTGCATCGAGATCCACTCGTATTCCGCCGCATTCCAGGGGCGCACCGAAGCGGACAGATTGTCCAGGACGAAGTCGCCGTCGGCGAGCCGCGCGACCAGCACGAGATGGCCCTGGCCGCCATTGGTCAGCACAACTGCAAGTCGCAGCGCCGAGCTCGGCCAGCCCATCTCGATCAGCTGATGACGCTTGGTGACGGCGTAGTCGTTGCAGTCGCCGGCGGACGGCGCAATCGTCCAGCGTGCCACCATCGGATTGGTCGATTTCTGCATCGGGGTGATCGTCGCGTTGACCGAGCTGTTCACCTCGCGCAGCATGCTCATGGCGCGCTCGCCTGAGGGCAGGCTCCGCTCCGCGGTGTCGGGAGCGCACTCCGTACCGTTGTTCATGCAGAACTTGACGAACTGCAGCGGCGCGAGCGCATTATCGTACTCGCGGATGAACGCACCCTTCGCCTGATTGAGCGAACTGTCGTTCACGATTTCGGCCTTGGCGGCGGCACCGGTCGACGCGATCCCGATCGCGACCAGCGATTTGATGATCCAGCTCATGACATCCCCGTCTCGTCTTTTTTGTTGACGCTACGGGTATCTCACAAACGATTTGAACTTTGGTTCCGCGGAAATTTACAATTCTAACGAAATCGGCCGGTCGCTGGACCGGCCGGAGAGGGGTGGTTAATGCGCTGCCAATGCAGCAATTCCCGTCGTCAGCGCGACGGGCTTACCGAGGTCAGCACCGAAGTCGTCGTGGCCGCAAACAGTGTCTGCGTCTGCGACGCCGCGCTGGGGCCGGCTTGATTCAGGGCCGTGGGCGTGGTCGAGCTGGCCGCGCCAGCGCGGGCTTCCGCGGCGGTCGAGCCCGGGCCGCCACCGGCCGTCGTCTCGCCGGTCGGATCGGCGCCGTTCGTCGCTTCGGTCGGGATATCGCCGGTGATGCTGGTGAATGAGGTGATGAGGTCGGGATTCTCTGTCCTGAGGACCGCTTCCTGGATCAACTGTGCAACTTGAGGCTGCGACAGGACACAGGTTGAGGCGGCCGTGCCGAGACCCGCGCCGATGGCGCGGCTTTGATCGGCGCTGCTGGCCTTCGCCAGCGAGACAATGCCTTCGACGGTTTCGGGGCGGGCCGTCAGGAGGTCGCGAACGGCCGAGGCGAGACCACCTTGTCCGTCCTTGAACTGGTCGAGAAGGCCGCTCGGATTGGCGAGAAAGTCGGTCGCACGTTCCGCTGAAACGATCCCGGTGTTGGCGACACAGCCCGCGCTGACACCCGTTGCGCCGAATGCCGCCGGCGATCCGGCGACCATCGCCAGTGCTCCGACGATCACGCCGAAGCGGCTACTAAAATTCCAAATCATAACCCTGCCCATTTCCAATATTTTTAGCTTAACTCGATTTGCACCAATTTGCCACGTTCTTTTCGAAATTGTGATGATCGCGATTGCGCGAGGCCGCATCCGACAATGGCCGCGAAAAACACGCCGTAGCCGGGGATTTGGAGCGAGAAATCGATGCAGCTATGTGCAACTCCCAACACGGCGACGCTTGCGCCGATCACGGGTATGTAGCGATCGCGCTTCCGGCGCAAGCTGCCGGTGAACAAATGGTAAAAGCACCAGAGGCTGACGAGCGCGATCACGGCGAAGGCAGGAATGCCCAATTCGACGGCAATTTCCAATGGTGTGCTGTGAGCGCGATCCCAGATGCCGAGGCTGCCGAGTGCTGCGGGCCGAATGGCGGGAAAAACAGCCTCGAAATTGCCCAGCCCGATGCCAAGCAGCGGGTGGTCGGCGATGATTCCCGCTGATGCCTGATAGGCGGCAATCCGCTGAGGATCGATCAGCCCGTATTCGATAATTCGACCGGCCACGAGGCCGCCGACAAGTTGCAACAGCACCAGCCCCGCCGCCGCTGAGCCGCCGAGGACCAGCCATTTCCTCGATCGGCCGAGCTCGAGAGGAATGAGATAAAGGACGATGGCGAGCGCAAACGCGCCGACCGACAGCAGTAGTCCCGCCCGCGATCCGGTCATGGCGAGCGCGATCGTGCAGATTGCGAAGCCTGCGCCGAGCGCCACCGGCGTGGAAAGAGCCTGCTCCAGCCGCGATCGCCAGTTCGGTTGTGCCGGCGCCCCGCCTTCCTGGCGATGCATGCTGCGCAGGAGCGGCACCAGAAACAGCAGCGCGCAGGTGCCCCAGAATGTCGCCGCCGTATTTCGGTTGACGAACGTTCCCGTGGCGAAGCCCAGATAGGCTTCTTTCTGCCTGAACAGGACGATGTCAGGTGCGATCAGCTCGGCGAGAATTCCGTAGAGTGCATACAGGCAGCCCGCCCATGCCATTATTCGTACCAGCGAGCGGGCAGCTCCCGCATCGCTTGCAAGAATGATTGCGCGGGTGAAGGCGAGCGCCAGCAGCAGGACCGAACCAAATGCCAGCCACGGGCCGCGCGCGGTCGCGGAGAGGCGGTCCGGCAATGCGAGGCCGAATAGCCGTCGCGGCAGTTCCCAGATGGCTGCGGATTGTGCAGTGGGGTCGCTCCACATTTGTAACGCAATCATGACGCCCACCGTTGCGACGGCGACTGCCACAGGAATCAGCAGCATAGCGTTGCGACGACTCACGACTGAGAGATCAGCCGTTAGCAGGCTGCAAACGAGCAGCAAATTCCAGACACAAATCCACGCGAGGTCGAGGGATCCGAGCGGAAGTGGCGCCAGCACGAACACGGCTGCGGCGAAAAATCGCGATATCGCGCCCAAAGGCCCCTCTGTCGTTCAGCTCAGCGACGACGGAGCTATCAGAACTTCGCGCGAGATCAAGTTAATGCGCATCCCGTCACGATTTCAGCACGATCGGCGCGTTTACCATCGATGGATGCAACGGCCGAACATCAAGCGACGATGAGCGCTAAGCATCTCGATAAATCTCGGTTCAATTTGAGTGTTGCCAGTTGAACCGCAGGTCGAAGAAAGGCATTATGTTGCGACGCAGCATTTTGCTCTAGCTCATTGTCAGGTGCTCTGCCTTGCCGGTTCATAAGCCGAAAGCCCACTACGTGCCGCTCGACAGCGTTCGAGGTATCGCGGCTTTGTGCGTCGTCGTTCACCATTTTGTCGGCTCGGAGTTGCTCAAGACGACCCTGCCGCATCGGGCGTGGATCGACGTCGCGTTCTTTCACAATTCGTGGCTCTGCGTCGACCTGTTCTTCGTGCTCAGCGGCATCGTCATTTCGATGAGCTACATGAAGTCGGAATTCGGCGGGTTCGACTTCCGTGACTTCGTCTCGCGGCGCATTGCGCGAATCTATCCGCTTCACCTCGCGACGTTGCTCGCCTTCCTGTCGTTTCGATTGATGAAGATGGGCCTGGTGGCGGTCGGCGTCCTGCACTTCGCGGCACCCGAGATGGTGGTCAACAACTACGTCTCCTTCGTGGTGAACCTGCTGCTGCTGCAGGCGTCCGGCATCATTGGCTATCTGAGCTGGAATGGGCCGAGCTGGAGCATCAGTTCCGAGTTCTACACCTACCTCGTATTCGCAGCCGTGATGCTCGCGGCGCAGGCCGCGAGGAATGTCCGCATGGTCTACGCCCTCTCGATCCTGCTGGTCGTGGGCAGCCTCGGAATCATCCTGTTCGTGCTGCGGATGGAAAGCCTGGATTTTCATTATCAGTTCGGCATCGTTCGCTGCATTCTCAGCTTCTTCCTCGGGGTGCTGACGGTTCGTGCGGCGGCGATGGTGCGGCCGGGCGTGAGCCCTGTGCTTCAGTCGGCCGTGCAGATCGGCGCGGCGGTCACGGCGATCGTGATCATCTCCGTGGTCGGGTGGCTGCCGGCCATCAGCTTCGTCGCGCCGGTTGTCTTTGCGATCCTGCTCGGGTCGCTGATGGTGTTCCCCAATCGTCCCCTGCCCGAACTGCTGACGGCGAAGCCGCTGGTGTGGCTGGGCAAGCGATCCTATTCGATCTACATGGTCCACGCGCTGGTGCTCGTCCTGCTCGAATATTTTGCGCGCGGCGTTGGAACGGCCCGTTTCCAGTCGTTGGATGGTCTGCTGCCCGGCCTGCCTGCCTCGGTGCTGCTCGTCGCTTTCGTTGGCGCGGTGCTCGCGCTTTCGAACCTGACCTACGCCACCATCGAAATGCCGGGGTCGCGGCTGGTTCTCGGGCTGCTGAGGCCCCGTCCAGCCAATTCGCTCGCCGCAGCCGAGTGAATCGATGGCCGCTCATCCATCATCTTCAACGCTTGTTGCTCCGGGCTTCCGCTTCGCGGAACCGCCTATCGACGATGGCGTGCAGGCGAGCGGTTCGACCTTCAATCTTGAGGCGATCGCGCTGGTTCTCTACTTCTATCGCGACGCGCTGGCCGGCGCATTGCGCTATTACCTGGCGGTCGCCAAGATCGACCCCATCTGGTTCCTGCCTGACATCTTCGCGATGGTTTGCATCCTCGCGTTCATCCAGCGCTACATCCTGGTGGGGAGAAGCCTGGTTGCGATCCTCACGCTGTTCTACATCGCGTTCGCACTTTATCTTGGATACGTTTTCCTCGGCTACTTCACCGGCATGATATCGTCGTTCAAGATGATCGCGCCGGTATTCGTGGGGTTCTGCTTCTGCGGCCGCGATTTCGGCCAGTACCGGCGATTGCTGGCCTGGATTCATCCCCTCTTTTATCTGACGATTTTCGGCATCTTCCTGTCCTCCCGTATTCAGCTGCCGTGGGTCGGCTTCGCCTACGAGACCTTCGGGGGGACGCGGCAGGCGAGCCGGCTCTGGTGGGCGGCGTCGGAGACGCGGCTGGCTGGCCTTGCGGCCGACAGCACCATGGCCGCCTTCTTCGTGTTCATCACCTACGTGGTGACGTCCGTGCGCCGCAGCCTGCTGTGGTGCCTGCTTTGGGCGCCGGTCGGCCTCTATGCGATCAAGCTGACGACCAGCAAGACCTCGCTGGGCGTGATGGTGATCTACGTCGTTTGTCTGGTCATTGTCCGGCTTCTGCCCGAGCGCGAGAAGTTTCCCATGCTGCGCCGAATGGCGCTGCTGTCGTTCCTGTCGATCCTCGTACCCGCGCTGCTGATGGCCCTGTTCTCCGGGACCTCGCTCGTCAGCATTTCGCGCAGCCTGTACAGCCTGCAGGACCGCGTCAACAACAGCTGGCAACTGCCGTTCGTCTACATGGCCGATCTCATGCCGGTGGGTTTCTTCTTCGGCTGCGGCCTCGGATGCTTCAACTATCCGCAGCTGCTGTTCTCGAACAAGCTCAGCTATTACGTGCCGGTGGATAATTTCTACCTCGGCACGTATCTGATGTTCGGGCCGATCTTCGTGGTGTTTGTGATCCTGGTCATCCTCGCGGTCGCGAGGACCAGGGACATCTACAAGCTCTCTTTCGCGATCGCGATGAATCTCTTCACCATCACGGTTCTGGCCTATGGTCCGGCAAGCGGCTTGATCATGCTGAGTGTGGTATTCAGCGAGGTCTTCGCGCGGGAAAAGGGGAGGGCTGACAGGATCGCCTCGAGTGCGGCGCCGCTGGCGCCTGACGTCGATGACCTGGTTTCGCGGCCGGCGTGAGGGCCATGTTGCCCCATGCAATGAGCTGCGTCGTGCGGCACGGGCTCCGGTCCGTAACTTTCCTTTATCTTGGGATCGGATCGCAGCAGTGAGCGGAGACAGCAAGAATTTCGTGGAGGCGATCCAGGGGCTGCGCGGCATCGCGGCGCTCAGCGTTCTGATCGTGCATCTGCAGGACATGCCGCTTCTGGCGGGCTTCCTGCCTCCGATCTGGCCGTGGCTCGAAGCCACGGTCAATATGGGCGGGCACGGCGTCGAGCTGTTCTTCATGATCAGCGGCTTTCTGATCCCGGCGAGCCTCATGCGTCACCGCAGTGTCGGAAAGTTTTTTCTCGATCGCGCTTTGCGAATCCTGCCCGTGTTCGTGATCCTGCATCTGATCCTGTTCACGGCGGGGCCCCTGGTCGGCTACAAGTTCTTCAAGGGCATCGATCTGCCGACATATCTCAAGCTGTTCTTCGTCAATCTCGCGTTCCTGCCGGACGCGCTGGGATTGCCGATCGGCCAGCAGAACGCCTGGACACTGAGCTATGAATGGGCGTTCTACATCCTGTTCGCGCTGGCCTTCATGATGGTGGTGCAGCGGAGGAACTGGCTGCTGGCGGCGCCGTTCATCCTGCTCGGTGTTGCAGGCATCGCGTTCCGGCCGATCGCCGCCTTCTTCCTGGTCGGATTGCTGTTCAGTCTCATCGACCTGCGGATCCGGATCGGCGGCTGGCTCGGGTTGCTGGCCGGCATCGTCTGCGGCGCCGCCATGTATGTGTCGATCGAATATGTGCATCCGCTGGTCGGGCTGCTGCCGGGAGCGCTGCTGTTTGGAATGGTCCTTGCTCCGGACTCCGGTGTTGCCGTCGCGCTGAGCGGCAAGTTCCTGCAGTTCCTCGGAAAGATCAGTTACAGCCTCTATTTGGTCCATCCTTTTGCGCTATTTCCGTTGCAGGTCATCGGCGTGAAGCTGGCGGCGCATGGCGTCAATCTGTGGCTGATCTGGTCCGCCTTTGCGGGCCTCGGTCTGGTTGCTTCGCTGATCGCGGGTGCGGTCAGCTACGAGCTGATCGAGGTGAGACTCCGCCGCTTGCTCGATCCGGCGCTGCGGGGCCTGTTTTTCGGAGTGCGTCGTGAAGCCCGTTATGTCGCCTGAGCGCGTCCCCATGCCATCGTTTCAGCCGGATCACGTACGGGTGACGTCATGATCATCAAGAATCTGCTCTCGATGTCGAGCGTGAACGTCGTGAAGTCGGCGGTTCAGTTCCTCATCACGCTGCTCATCACCTATTTCGTGACGCCGACCGAATTCGGGCTCGTGGCGTTTTCGCTGCCGTTCATCGCCTTCATCTCCATGCTGACCGATCTCGGGCTCTCGAGCGCGATGATCCAGAGGAGCTCGCTGACGAAGGAGGAGGCCGGTGCGGCGACGACCCTGATGGTTGCGATCGGGATCGGCTGCGCCCTGGTGCTGGCCGCAGCCTCGAAGCCGCTCGGTGCCGCGGTCAATATGCCAGGCCTGCCGGCGGTGCTGGCTGCGCTCTCCGGTTCGGTCGTCCTGTCGATCTCCGCGATGGGACCGCGCGCGGTTCTGGAGCGATCCCTGCGCTATCAGACGATCGCGCTGATCGAGGCTGGAGCGGCCCTCATTGCTGCGATCGTCGGCGTGGTCGGCGCCGTGCTGGGCTGGGGAATCTGGGCGCTGATCGCGTATTACGTCCTGATGCAGGCGGTGCGCGCCGTCGCGTTCTATGTGAACACCAGGCGCCACATTCACCTGTCCTTCAAATGGCGCAGCGTCGCCCTGATGCTGTCGTTCGGCGGCTGGGTGCTGGCTTCGAACGTCCTCAACTTCGCGGCGAGAAACGTCGGCAATCTCATGATCGGCGCCAAATTGGGCGCAGCGGCGGTCGGCCTGTTCGGTCTCGCCTTCCAGTTCATGACGCTGCCGCTGATGATCCTGTCATGGCCGGGCGGCGGAGTTCTGATGGCCACCTTGAGCCGGATGAACGGCGAGCAAGAACGGGAACGGCGCAAGGCGGCGATTTGCGCGGTTCTCGGCATGACGGCGATGATCACGTTCCCGGCGATGATCTATCTGACATTCGGGCTGAAATACCCCGTTGCGACATTCCTGTCGGCCCACTGGCAGGAAGTATTGCCGCTGATTGCGATTCTCGCGCCGGCCGGCGCCGCGCAGTCGATCGCGGCCTATGCCGGCCCGATTCTTCTGGCTCACGACAAGGCGCGACTTCAGTTCTGGGTCAGCACCGCCAACAGCGCCAGCATGATTCTCGCCTTCCTCATCGCATTGCCGTTTGGGCTCACGGCCGTGGCCGTCGTGTATCTGGTCGTATCGATCCTCGTTTGCGCGTTCATGCTGATCATCGGAGCCCGGAACTGCGCGGTGCCCTATGCATCGTTGCTTGGAGCCCTGATGCCGGCCACGGTCGCCACGACGCTCGGCGCTCTGTGCGCGCTCGTCGTGACGAAGGGGGATGTCGCAAGCCTGTCGCATTGGCTGATCGCGACGGCGGTCTATGCGCTGATCGTGCTCGGCAGCTATGTGGTATTCAGGCGGCGGATCTGGAGCAGCGTGCAGTCGCTGCTCGGCGGGTCGGCTCCGCCGATTCAGGCAAATCTTCCCTCGGCAAGTTAGTAGAGATTGGTTGATGTCTTCAGGAGCGGGAATGGGGAGCGAGCCTCAGGCGGGAATTCCGTGGCGCGAGGACCTGATGGCGAATACCGGCAAGTCCGGTGTCGGAGCAGCCTTCATCGCCTTGCTCACGAGCCCGGGCTTTGCGGTGATCACGACCTGGCGGATAGCCAAGATGCTGCGCTTCCAGACACGCTGGGGGCACCAGATCACCTGGCTCTTGGTGCGGGCGTTGATGCGCCGCGGCTGCTACATCTCCGTTCTCGCGGAGATCGGCCCGGGGCTGATCCTGCCGCATCCGACCGGCGTCGTGATCGGCGAGGGCTCGCGGATCGGCCGTTCCGTGATGCTGTATCACAACGTCACGCTCGGACGGCGCGCCTGGGATGAACCGGGTTGCCCGACCATCGGCGACAACGTCGTCATCTACACCGGGGCCGTCATTGTCGGCCCGACTTCGATTGGCGAGGGCGCCAACGTTGCGGCCAATGCGGTCGTGACGCGTGATGTTCCGCCGCATTCCGTCGCTGCGGGAGCCCCCGCCCGGATCGTGCGTTCGGAAGCACCGGACCGCAAGCGCGCCTGAAACAGCGCGACGGGACCATCCTGCCGTTTGATCGTTCGTCGACGGCAAGAGGCGATCGCCCGCGCCTGAGCACGAGCACAGCAATCTCTGGCGCGGCGAATGTTGTGGCGCTCCGAGGATGACGAACAGTTTTCTCCCGACGTTTCACGAGAGACGGTCAGCGCTTCGCGGTTCAATCCGCGGAGCAGGCGCGGGCTGCAGCAACGTATCTCAGCCGGATCCGTCGTCGATCTCAATGCGTGCGTGAAACCCTCGCATGAACATGCATTGCTGATCGTCTCTAATGATGTTGCATTGCTTCTCATCTGTAATCATTATGCGTTTAGGCAAATGCAATTCCCGGAACAATTCGATGATGCTTGAGGACAAGATTGCAGCGGCCAATGGTCGGCCGACTGGATTCGACTATCTCAGACTTGCTCTCGCCTTAAGCGTAGTCGCGGTGCATATTTTCCAGACCGGTTTAGGCGACGAGGCAGCCAGCGCCTATCTCACGCCCGTTGTTCGCCCGCTGGTGGCCTGCATATTGCCTATGTTTTTCGCACTGAGCGGCTTTTTGGTCGCCGGCAGTCTGGTGCGGACGCAAACCTTGCCGGAATTCTTTGCACTTCGCGTCATCAGGCTTGCGCCTGCGCTGATTGCGGAAGTTGTCCTGAGCGCGTTTGTGATTGGCGCCTTGTTCACGGCGCTACCGCTCTCCGAGTATTTTTCGCACCCCAAGTTCTGGGCTTACCTCCTGAACATCATTGGATATATCCATTTCACGCTGCCCGGCGTGTTTCTGGACAATCCGCGGCCGAACATGGTCAATCAGCAACTCTGGACAATCCCGTGGGAACTGGATTGCTACATTGTGCTCGGGGCACTTGCGTTTGCAGGTTTGAAGAAGAGCAGAACGCTGTTGATCGTCGCAATTGTCGCAGCTCATCTCTTCGCGATGTATTGGTACAGCGTTCATGAGGCGAAGTCGCCATTGACTGCCAAGGCCGCGTTGCTGCCGATATCGTTTCTGGTTGGCGTGCTGTTCTACTTTTACGCGAGCAAGATCAGGTGGTCTTTTGCGCTGTTCGGCATCGCCCTGGCGGTTTCGTATTTCTTGCTCCGCCTTCCCAATGGCGACCTTGTCGTCGCAGTCCCGCTGACATACGTGACGGTGTTCCTGGGGGTTGCCAATCCCGCTCGAAACAAGGTCATGCTCAGCGGAGACTATTCTTACGGCATCTATCTGTACGGGTTCCCGCTTCAGCAGGCCGCTGCTCATCTGTGGCCGGGTCTGAACCTGGGATCGGCAGCGGCTGTCGTCGCAACTGTTTGCTTTGCAGCCTTTTCATGGTGGTGTGTCGAACGCCCGGCGCTGGGCGCCAGGAAGCTTCTCAAGAAAATCAAATGGCCTGCACGACTGCGCTTGTCAGCGCCCGATCGTACAGTCATGGAGATTGAGGACGCAGCCGTACGCAAATGACTGCCGGCCGGGAGGTTCGACATCTGCGCGGCCACAGCGCTTCGGCCCTAGTGAAGTCGCTCTTCCTGTTATCAAAGAGATTGCGCCGGCAGGCTCACCTGCCGGCGCTTGTCTTTGTGTCAGACGAACAGGAAATTGCCGTGATCGAGCGTCGCGACCGTTTGTTTCGCAGCCTTTTTGTGGTGGTTTGTCGAACGTCCGGCGTTGGCTGCCGGGAAGCTCATCAAGAAAGTCAAATGGCCTGCACGACTGCGCGTGTCAGCGGCTGATGGTCCGGTCATTGAGGACACGGCCGTTCGGAAATGAGGTCGGCGGGAAATTCGACACCGGCTCGGCCGCAGCTTCCCGGTCACACTGAAGTCGCTCTTCCTCTTGTCCCGGAGACTGCGCCGGCAGGCGAACCTGCCGGCGCATGCCTCTGTGTCAGACAAACAGGAAGTTGCCGTGATCGAGCGTCGCCGAATTGACGTTCTTCAACAGGATGCTGTCGTTCGTCGACATCTGGATCAGCGTATCTGAGCCCGACTGCGAAATCTGCAAATGGCTGTAGTCGGCCACCAGTGATTTCAGGATTTCGATCGTGTCGTGGTTGGAGGCTGTTCCGGCGTGGAAGCTCTTGATCTGATCGTTGCCGCCGTCGAACATGATGGTCGTGGTGCCCGGCGCCGCGGAGAAGACGTCGTTGCCGCTTCCGCCGGCCAGCGTCAGTCCCGCGCTCACCGCGGTGACGGCGTGGGTGCCGTCGCTGTTGGTCACGTCGATCGCGAGCAGCGAGCCACTGGAATTGTAGCTGTCGTGCTCGACGGCGCCCGGTTGGCCCGAGAGCTGGAACTTGAAGATGTCGGAGCTGCCGTCGGCGTTGTTGATGGTCTCCGTCGTCTTGACCCCGGTGCTGTCGTAAACATCCGTGATCTTGCTGCCGTCCGACTTGAGAACCTGCGTGTAGTCGAGCGTGCCATCCGCGTGGGAGCGTTCGAGTAGCGTCACCTTGTTCGAAGAATCGAGGTGCTGGTGCTCCGTCACGTAGCTCTTGCCGGTGATGTTGTACGCGTAGTTGTCGTGGCTGCCATCGGCATTGTTGATGTAGGCCTTGGTCTTGACGCCTGACGTGTAGATGGTCGTCGAATTCGACCCGTCCTTGTTCAGCACGTAGTCGCTGGTGAGGCTGCCGCTGCTGTCGAACAGCTTGGTCTCCTTCGTGCCGTCGGCGTTGACGACGTAGATCGACGTCGGCAGTTCGTTCGCGTAGTTCGTCGTCGTCACGTCGCCGCCGGCGGTCTTGACGACATGCTGGGTGACGTCACCGGACGAATTGTAGGTGTCCGTCGTGGTCGACCCATCGGTGCCGTTGAGGATCTCGCTCGTCTTGTGACCGGTGCTGTCGTAGAGATCGGTGACCTTGCTGCCGTCGCTGTTGATCACCTGCTTGTAGGCAAGCGTGTCGTCGGCATGAAGCCGGGTCAGGGTCGTCAGCGTGCCGGCCGCGGTGAGGTGCTGGATCTCGGTCGTATAGCTCTGGCCCGTGATGTTGTAGAAGGTATTGTCGTGGCTGCCGTCGGCGTTGGTGACGTAGAGCTTCATCTTGACGCCGGCCGAATAGACCGTGTTCGAGGACGAACCGTCCTTGTTCAGCACCAGGTCGCTGGCGATGATGCCGTTGGAGTCGTACAGCTTGGTGTCCTTTGACCCGTCGGCGTTGACCACGTAGACCGATGCCAGCACCGTGCCATTGTAGTTCGTCGTGGTGGTGTCGCCGGAGCTCGTCTTGACGATCTCCTGCTTCAGCGCGCCGGACGACGGGTCGTAAGTGTCGGTCGTCGTTGCCGACGAGGTGACGGTGACGACCGAGGTCTTGTGACCCGTGGAGTCGTACTGGGTCGTGACCTTGCTGCCGTCGCTGTTCAGCACCTGGCTGTAGGCCATCGAGCCGTCGGCATGGGTGCGGCTGACCAGCAGCAGCTTCCCGCTGGGATCGATGTGGTCGTGCTCGGTCGTGTAGGACTGGCCGGTGATATTGTAGTAGTAATTGTCGCGGCTGCCGTCGGCGTTGGTGACATAGGCCTTGGTCTTGACGCCTGCCGTGTACAGCGTGTTCGAGGACGAGCCGTCCTTGTTCTGCACGAGGTCGCTCGCGATGATGCCGTTGGAGTCGTAGAGCTTCGAGTCCTTCGAGCCGTCGGCGTTCACCACGTAGACCGACACCAGCAGCGAGCCGTTGTAGTTGGTCGTTGTCACGTTGCCGGAGGTCGTCTGCACGACCGTCTGCTTGAGGACGCCGGCGGTGGTGTAGACGTCGGTCGTGGTGGCCGTCGACGTCGTGGTGACGACCGAGGTCTTGTGGCCCGTGGAGTCGTACTGGGTCGTGACCTTGCTGCCGTCGCTGTTCAGCACCTGGCTGTAGGCCATCGTGCCGTCGGCATGCGTTCGGCTCACCGACAGCAGCTTGCCGCTTGCATCGAGATGGTCGTGCTCGCTGGTGTAGGACTGGCCGGTGATGTTGAAATAGTAGTTGTCGCGGCTGCCGTCGGCGTTGGTGACATAGGTCTTGGTCTTGACGCCCGCCGTATAGAGCGTGTTCGACGACGAGCCGTCGGCGTTCTGGATCAGGTCGCTCGCGATGATGCCCTTGGCGTCATACAATTTCGAATCCTTGGACCCGTCGGCATTGACCACGTAGACGGACGCCAGCAGCGCGCCATTGTAGTTGGTCGTCGTCACGTTGCCGGAGGTCGTCTGCACGATCGTCTGCTTGAGCACGCCGGCCGTGGTATAGAGGTCGGTCGTGGTCGCCGTCGACGTGACGGTGATCACCGAGGTCTTGTGACCCGTGGAGTCGTACTGGGTCGTGACCTTGCTGCCGTCGCTGTTGAAGACCTGGCTGTAGGCCATGGAGCCGTCGGCATGCGTGCGGACGACGGACAGCAGCCTTCCGCTGGCGTCGAGCTGGTCATGCTCGCTGGTATAGGACTGGCCGGTGATGTTGTAATAGTAGTTGTCGTGAGTGCGGTCGGCGTTGGTGACGTACATCTTGGTCTTGACGCCGGCCGAGTAGAGCGTGTTCGAGGAGGATCCGTCCTTGTTCTGGACGAGGTCCGCGATCAAATTGCCGCTCGCATCGTAGGTCTTGGTGTCCTTGTCGCCGATCGCCGTGACCGTGACGTCACGCACCATCTTGCCGTCGGTGTAGGCGATGCTCTCCGTCGAGCCGTCGGTATTGATCGTGGCCTTGCTGGTGATGACGCCGTTCGTGAAGTTCGACGTGCTGGTCGATAGAAGCGTCGCCGAGGAGTCGTAGACCTTGGTCACGCTCCAGGTGTCGGTCGAATTGGTGACCGAGAACTGGTAGCCGCCCTGGATCGCCGCCAGCGCCTTCGTATAGTGCGAGATCATGTACTCCATGGTCGAGGTCGAGGCGACCGGAAGCACATGCGTGTCGGTGAGCGTGATGGTCTGAAGCGAATCCGAGGCGTTCAGCTCGGACATCTGCGACACGATGTCCTCAGCGGTTCCGCTGACATCGGTCACGGCGGGCGGTGTCGTGCCGCCTCCCGTCGGGGCGTCGATCTCGATGATCAGGGGATGATCCGTGATCGGAACCACGATCTGACTGACGTCGGTGTAGGTGGCAATCGGCGAGGAGCCCTGCAGCGGATCGTAAACGCTGATCAGATGATGGACGCTGCCCAAATTGACGGTGACCGAGGTGGTCGGGTTCGAGATCTCGGTGTCGGTAGCGTCGTTCCAGATCTTCGGTTCCGCCCAGACCACCAGCTCATAGGCGCCGTTGCTTTTGCCGAGAACCATGCTGTTCCCGCTCGCAGGCAGACCGTCGAGCGTATAGTTCAGCGAAGCGGTCGGCGTATGGCCGCCCGTGCCGTCGTCGGCCAGGATTGTCGTCAGGTTGTGGATCGCGGTCGCTGCGAGCTTCGGGGTTCCATCGCTGTTGAACAGGCCCCAGTGCGATTCGGAGTCCGTGGTGTCGTTGCTCGCCGAAGCGTCGAGCAGCTGATAGAGGTAAGTTGTGCTGACGCCGTCCTTGTAGGCATCGACCAACGTGTTCAGGATCGACTTCGCCTGCACATTCTCGTTGGCGCCAATATAAGGTGTATCGCTCTTGGTCGTGTAGCCGGTCTCGGTGATCACGACCGGATCGGTGCCGGTCACCGACGTGGCATTGCCGAGCAGGGCCTCAAGGGCGGCCGCAGGCGTCAGGCTCGTGCTGACATATGCGTGGGAATTTGCGTAATCCGTCGAGCCCGAGAGGTCTCCGAGCTTTGCGTAGTCGGTGGTGTCGTTATAGCCCAGCGACAGGTTGTAGACCGAAATCTTGCTGAGCGTGCCGTCGGCCTTGATGGCGTTGTAGTAGGCGGTCTGGAACTGCGCCGCGGCCTCAATGGTCAAGGTTCCGTCGTAGTTGAATTCGTCGAGGTTGACCTCGTTGAGGCCCTCGAGCGCGATGACGCTGCCCGGATGGCTGGTCTCGAACGCCTTGACTGCATCGAGATAATCTTGAAGCGCGGATGTGCCGCCGATCGCGACCTTCGACTGAACCACGAGGTCAAACGTGTACCCGTCCTTGGCGAGGCCATCGAGGACCGGTTGGGCGGCCGGGCTCGTCGCAAGTCCGTCGCGCAGCTTCGTAACGCCGAGATATTTGAGGTCGTCCTCTACGAGTGCGAGGTTGTTGTAGCCTCCCCACCCATAACCAACGTGGGTATTGACGCCGATGGAACTAATGAAGGTGCTCGCCGACAGGATCGTCTGATCTGGTGATGCGGTAGTCATCGGTCTTCCAAAGCCTTTCTGGAGCGCGAGAGTCCGTTGCCGCTTGCGTCTGTCGTATCGACCAATCTCTGTTTTTCGAGTTGGTGAGATCGGTAAAAATGGAAGCACCCGGGAGATTCTCTCGCCGAGATTTTCCCGCGCGACGCTCGCAGCGCACGAATCTGCCTACACTGATTTGCTTACACTGAGCTTCATCTGTGAAGACCACGCTAATGTGCTTGCAGCATGACGTCGCGATGGCGATGCAACGTCGATGTTGCATCGATGTTGTGCCGCTGCTCAATCAAGGCGCATCTGCTTGTCGCGTAGGCAGCATCGAGCTCGATTGTGTTAAGCGCCATTAAGCTATGGCCAGAGCAGATCGAATTGCCTAGAAGCGGATTGCCGTAAATGCACGGGCCGAACTTCGCATGTGACAATTGTTCTGACGTCGAAGGCTCGACTGGAGTCGCCCGAAGTTTCCCGAGAGCAGCGAGGAGCCAGGAATCGGATGCGATGGAACTTTCTAGCAAAGATCAGCGCGCTTCTTTTTGTCGCGGTGACGAGCGCGTCGGTGTCGTCGTCTGCCGAGGCGCTGGAGTGGGGCGTGAACGGACCCGCAGCGATGCGAAAGGATCCCGAGCCGTTCTTTCGCGTGATGAAGGAGCGCGGCTTCACCGTGATCAGGTGGGGCGTGAACCTGACGAAGGACAACGAGCAGACGGGAGGTCCGGCGTTCGCGAAGACACTCCAGCTGGCGAAGGCTTACGGGATAAGATTGCAACCGATCTTCGGCTTCCCGTTCCGTTGGGGAGACCGCACCGATGCAGGCCTGTATCCTGCTGGTGATCGCGAGGCGTTGTACCAGCAGGGATACAACCGGACGTACGCGTTCGTGAAACAGTTCAAGAATGAGATCGATCAGTGGGAGTTGGAGAACGAGATCAATCTCGTTGCCCGCGACCGCAACGACAAGCGCCTTTTCGGCAAAGGGATGACCGCCGCAGAGTTCGAGATGCCGGCCATGGAGGACTGGGCCGCCGTCCTGCGCGGGGCGTCTGACGCGATCGACCGGATCAATCAGGAGAGCGGGTTGCACCTGAGGAAGATCCTGAACACCACCTCCACCATGTTCGGCTTTCTGGACTTCATGGAGTCGCGCGGCGTCCACTACGACCTGATTTCCTACCATTACTATGAAGTGCTGGGACAGGACATGCGTCATGCCTGGAACGGCTGGAACCCGCGCTTCGACCTGTTCAAGAAGCTCGCGTCCTATCGCCGGCACGTTCTCTTCAACGAGGTCAATTGCGGCGAGATCTACAAGCCCGATTACGGCAACGCCCCCGGGGACGCTGCAACCGAGCGTTGTCTGCAGAATTTGAACGGTATGTTGACGGCGATCAGGGATCAGAAGGACGTCGTGGTCGATGCCATCAACATCTACCAAATCGTGGACGAGCCGGCCAAGAAGCCTCCGGAAAACCGCTTTGGCCTGATGTACGATTTGGACCGACCGAAGGTCGCGCTCTACCTCGTGTCGCGCTTTGCGGGGGGCAAGCTCACTCCGGAGGAAGCCGCCGAACTCAAGAAACGCGGCTTCTGAAGCCGCTTTTGCCGGCCTGTCGAGCGTCGCAGATCCGCAACGTCAATATGTTAGGCGCGCAAAGCTATGGCGGGCAAACCGCTGGCACGGCACGAAATTTGCCGCTAAGCACTGGTTAACGTCTCGTCTGATCGAACGGAGTAGAAGGCCATTCCCATGAAGGATCCCATGTCGGGCGCCCCGAATGTCATGTTTCTGGTTGAGGTCGTGAACTGCAATGACGGGATTGCATCCTATTGCGAGACCTTGGCCACGGGGCTGCATGCCCGCGGCGTGCAGATTCACCTCGTCTCCGGCGCCGTGCGGTCGGACGAGAAGTCGGAATACAAGCGCCAGAAGCTGGCCGCGGCCGTCAAGCAGTGGCACGTCGTTCCCGGACTTCGCAAGCTGCCCGCGCTGTCGATCTTCATGCAGCTTCTGAAGGTGATCCGGGAGAACGACATCTCCGTGATCAACGTCCATGGGCTCGGCATGCTGATGTGGGGGCGGCTGCTGTCGCTGCTGACCGGCGCGCGCTGCGTGGCGACGTATCATCCATCGGTGCTCGGCAACATCGACAAGGTGCAGAATGCGCCGCAATCGACGTTCAGCCTGGTCCAGATCCTGTTCTTCAACCTGTTCTTTCCGCACACCCTCATTCTGATGTCGGAGGAATCGCTCCGGCATCTCAGACGCTACGTGCTGTTCGGGAAGAATCGGATCGCCAAGGTGTATGGCGGCGTCGATACCGTGCATTTCCGTCCGCCCTCGGATGCCGAGCGCCGCGATGCCCGCGCCAAATTCGGCGTCGCCGAGGGCGAGTTCATGTGCCTGCTGGCAGCCCGTCTCGCCTGGGTGAAGGGCCACGACCTGCTCATCAAGGCGGCGCGCAAGATCCGTGACAGCGCCACGCCTTCGCCCATCGACATCAAGTGCTACTTCGTCGGCAGCGGCGGCGCCGAGCGCGAGAAGGAAATCAAGTCGTTTGCCTTTGCCGGCGAGAAGGACAAGGACACCTTCAAGTTCCTCGGCTTCATGGGCGACGTCCGCGAAATTCTCTGGGCCGCCGACGTGTTCGCGCTGCCGAGCCGGTTCGAGGGATTCCCGCTCGGCGTTGCCGAGGCCATGGCGACGGGATTGGTTCCGGTGCGGACCCCGGCCGGGGGCGCTTCGGACCAGATCATCGAAGGCCAGACCGGCTACATCGTGCCGTTCGAGGACGTCGATGCGCTCGTCGGGGCGCTCGAAAAAGTGGCAGATCCCGCAACGCGCGCTGCGCTGTCGCGCAATGCCCTTGCGCGCGCCCAGCAATATTTCGGTGTCGGGCCGATGGTCGACGAGACCTTGAGGATCTACGGCTTGACCGGCGACATCAGCGGCAATGCGCTGGCTCACGCGGTGAAGGCCTGATCCAAAGCGCGATGGGATCCATCGCGCTTTGGATTATTGTTTGAGCATGATCTTTTCGGAAAACCACTGCACACTTTGTGCTGACGCGGCCCTTCGGGTCCGGATCATGCTCTAGCTGCGGGCCGAGGCCAGCAGGTCGCCTCGCCACGTCACCAGGACGACGGCGAGGCCGGCAACGGCAATCTTTCCCGCAAGCCAGAGCAGGGAATCCGACGGGGCTGTCGCGAGCATGGCGACCGCGGCGGCCGCGACGGTTGCCTCCACGATCAGCAGCGCGCGCGGCGCCGCGCGAAACCGGATCAGCGGGCCGCTGGCGAAGAGGATGACGAGCGCGGTGGCCAGTGCCGCGCTCGCGATTTGTCCCGCGACCGATATGTGCAGCAGCGCGCCGATCGAAGCTGCCGCTGACACCAGCACGAGCTGGCACGCCGCGACGACCACCAGCCGCGTTGCCGATTTGGTCAGATGCGGCACGATCGCGAGCGTGGCCTGAAGGTGGGTGTGGAGAAAATAGAAGATCGCCGCGGCCGGCGCGGCGCCGAGAAAATCGACCAGCAGATCGGCCGGAACGAACAGGTGCGCCGCGTCCGGCAGAAGGCCGATCAGCCCGCCCAGCATGACGATCGTCGCACACAGGATGAAGTCGAGCATGCGGGCGGTCGTCCTGCGAGCTTCACCGTCGACGCTGCGCTCGAACTGGACGACGACGTTGGGATAGCAGACGGTGTGAATGGCAGCCACGAGAACGGAGAACGGCCGTTGCAAGAGGTCGATCGCCATCGAGAAGCCGGCGGCTCCCGTCGAGGCCCGGCCAAGCGTGGCGATCACGATCAGGCGCAACGTGACGGGGACAGAGAGATGGATGACGGAGGCAGCCGCGGCCATGATGCCATAGCGGCAGAAATTGCCCCAATCCGCCAGCATGGCTTGCCGCGACGGCCGCTGGAGCGAGGTGCGATGCACGATCAGGCTCACGAGAAGCACGGCGCCGTAGCCCGCGGCGATGCCGCACAGCGTTGCCGCCGCGGTGCCGTGGAGGTGCGCGGCCGCGACGGCGCCGGCCAGAAGTACGCTGGCGCGCAGGATCAGCAGGGCTGATGCCGTCGCCAGCCGATCGGACACGCGCACGATCATGAAATACAGGTCGGTGCCGCCTTGCAGCACGGCCAGCGCCAGCGCCAGGGCGACGACGCCTGTCTCCAGCGTGCTCAACAGCCCCGCCATGCTGCCGACCAGCAGCAGAACCAGCGCACTGAGCCCTCCGGCGGCGAACAGCGAGAATCGCAGGCGCGCCGCCTCTGCTCCGGAAGCGGCGGCGAGGAAGCGGACGCCGGCCAGTTGCAGCCATTCAAAGACGAAGACGCAGAACAGCTGGCTCGTGGCCAGCGCCAGCGAGAACGAGGTGTACTGGGCCGGAGAGAGGATATGGCTGACGGCGAAGATCAGAATGATCGCGGACGCACTCTGGTAGATGTAGCTGCCGAATGCGAGCAGGCTGGTCATGTCTGACGATGCGTGAGAGAGAATGTGGGGGAGTGGTCGAGGGGCGTCAGCGGCATTTCAGTCCGCCTGTCTCAGGTGCGAGCCATGCTGCGGCTGCGCATGATCTGGTCGAAGGCGGTGCGATAGCCGGTGACCACGTCGTCAAAGGCCCATTTGTCGATGCCGGACTTCAATCGGTCGCTCATCTCCCGAATCTGCTCGGGAGAGTCGACGATCGCCAGAAGGCTCTTGGCGATCGAGGCCGGATCGGGTGACGTCAGCCAGCCGGTCAAGCCGGGCTTGATCGCTTCCTGGATGCCGCCGAAGGGGGTGCCGAGCAGGGGCTTGCAGGCGGCTTGCGCGTCGGCGACGACGAGCGGACTTGGATCTTCCCAGACCGAGGGCACCACCACGACGTTCACCTGTTCGTAAAACTGCTTCGGCTGCACGAAGCCGAGAAACTCGATCCGTGCGTTCGGGGCGAGCTCCTTGATCTGCTTGCGCTGGCTCTCGGATGCGTGCCCCGCGATGACGAGCCGGATCCGCTCGGGCGGAATCGTCGCGATCGCGCGAACGAGATTGTAGATGCCTTTTTCTTCGGTCAGCCGGCCGATGAAGCCGAACGTGACGGTGCCGTCGACCAGGGCCGTCTCTTCGCTGCCGACGTCGGCCGTCGAGGCGTTTCGAATGACGATCTTCAGCGGTGTCTGCGTGAAGAGACCGAGCCGGGTATGGATGTCGAGGATGCGCTGGCTGACGCCGACCACGGCGTCCAGATGTCTCGTCGCCCCGCGGCGGCGATAGGTCAGCAGCTGGCAGCTCATGCAGCTCGCCTCGCAGGCGTGTCCGTCCGAGAAGCGCGAGCAGCGGGGGCAGGTGAGATAGTAATCGTGAAGCGTGTGCAGGACCGGAATGCCGAGCTCCGCCGCGGTCCGCCACACGGCCGTGGTCAGCCCGGAGAGATTGTTGGAGTGCAGGATATCGGGCTTGAAGGCCTTGATCCGGGCGGCGACGATCTCCGACGCCTGTTGCCAGTCCTCGATCGCGTGCCAGATGCCGCGCACGGGCGCGCTGTGCTGCTTGGCGAAGGGGAAATAGATGTTGTGCACGGGCGCCGAATACACGTCGATGCCGTTGCAGGTCTCCATTGGCTGGTTCGACGCAGACGCGGCACGTATCACTTCCACGCTGTCGTTCTGCCCCACCAGGGTCTCGGCGAGGCGGCGGACGAAAGTTTCCGCGCCACCGACCACCTTAGGAGCCAACGGCGTCGGATAGAGGGATGACGTGATAAGGATCTTCATCGGAAAAGGTCTGTCCAGCTTTCCAGCCAAATGGCTTTCTGAAATCTCCGTTTCGGCTTACTGCCGGTTGGTGCGATTGTTGTTCAAATACACGTCCAAATATTGACCTGTTACTGAATCCGCCGAGAACCTTTCGGCAAATCCCGGCTGTGGAGGTCGCGCGACCTTCCAGTGCGATCTCTCGTTGAGGGCCTTCAGCATCAATTCTCCCAATCGCTTATGGTCGTTGGGCTCGTAGGACCCAACCATATTGGAGAACCCCGCGATCTCGGGAATCCCTCCCGCGGTCGAACAAATCGTCGCCCGGCCCGCGTTGATGCTTTCGATCAGCGTCCGCGGCAGCGGCTCCGGCCAGACCGAGCTCACCAGGCAGACGTCGATGCCGGCATAGAATTCGGCCGCCCTGGCAAAGCCGAGCCATTCGATGTTGCCCCTGCTGCGGCTTTTGAGCCCCCGCACGTAGTCCTCAAGTCCCTTTCCGGCAATTTTCAGTTGCCACCCCTCGTTGGGAAGCAGCTCGGCGGCCTTGAGGACTACTTCAATACCTTTTTCGGCCTCGATCCGGCCGATAAACCCGAAGATCAGGTCATTCGAGCTCGAGGGCGGTGAGGGCACCACGGAGCTCGGATCGGCGATGTTGAAGATGACGCGACCGTCGGTTCCAGGGAAATATTTCAGCCTGGTGTGCTGGTCGAGCACGAACTGGCTGTTCGAGACCACCGCATCGACCATGCGCGAAGCCAGCAGATAGGGCGAGGTCATGGCCGCGCACAGCGTGCAGCGCTGCGTGCATGTCGCGTCTCCGCGAAACAAGGTCGAGCGCTTGCAGAGCAGGGAATAGTCGCGCAGCGTATGCACGATCCGGATGTTGCGCCGCTTGGCTTCCGACCACAACGAGACCGAAAATCCGGTGATGTTGTTGGTGTGGACGACCTCCGGCTTCTCGATGTCGAGAATTTCGGCGAAACGCGCCGCGGATTTGCGATTCCAGGTGTCCTGAAGATGCCACTTCAGACGCTGGACCGAGGAGGGCTTCCTGTCGCTGCCGAACGGCCAGTAGTCGTTGTCCAGCGGCACACGATACACACGCACGCCCTTGCGATCGTCGATGCTGCGATCCTGCTTGTTTTGAAGGCAGACCACCGAAACCTGATGTCCGCGCTGGACCAGCGCCTCCGCCAGCAACGACACGGACACTTCGGCACCGCCGATGATTTCTGGCGGATAGAGCGTGTTAACGATCAGTATCTTCAAGGGGAGCCCCGGATTCAGCAGCCAGCTGCAGCGTCAGTTCGATGGCCGAATCTCGAAATCCGGCACGGCCGAGCCCTTGACGCTGACAAGCAGCGGCGTCGTCGATAACGCCGTCCAGGCGCCGGGCGCAGAACTCGGCGCTTGCCGACATACATAGCCGATCTCGATATTCGGTTCTGGATTTTTTAATCGAACCTCGAAGCGCTTCGACGAGTTCTCCGACCAGAGCGCCACCTTCGTGTCCGATCCGCTCTCGCTGCGAATCTGCACGACACCCGGCACGGGTATGGTTCGCGTTGCCTTCAGGCTGCTGCGGATGAAGGCCCAGCTTTCGCGAATGGAGCACACCGCGGGCTTCGGCGAATTGTCGAAATGATAGATCCCGAAATTGTCCTCGAGCTCGCCGCCCTTCGTCCCGCTGTCCTTCAGCTCGTAGAGCCATATCCCCTTCAGCCAGGGACCTGCGGTCGACGACCAGAGGATCATCTGGGCCATGTTGTCGGCGGAGAGCTGCTCGTTGACGCCGCATTTCGCGTTTGGCGTCGGCCATCCCGTCTCGGTCAGATAGATCGGATAGTTGGGATTGCCGGTCGCCTGTGCGACGCGCTGATGAAAGTTTTCCAGCCGTTCGATCGCTTCGGTCGCGCTGCGTCCGACCGGCGGCAGGCAATGGTTGTAGATGTGGATCGACATGCCGTCCGCGATGCGGGCGACGTCGGTCTTCAGAAGCGCGTCGGTGAATTTCCAGCCCGGATCGTCGCCGAGGGCGCCGATCACGAAGGGCGCGGAAGGCGCCGCCTGCTTGACCGCGGGCTGCACCAGACGGGCAAGCGCTACGTAATTTTCGACCGTGAATTGAGACTCCGTGCGCGCCCGCAGATTGTACTCGTTCCACAATTCGAAGATCGGCTGCCGCATTGCGACCGCTTGCGCGGCCGTCGCGGCATAGGTGACGAATCGCTGGCGCGCCTCGTCGGTCGTCGGCGGATCGGAGTTCGGGACGAGATGATGACCGGCGCCGAGGATGAGCAGCGGGATGCCGCCGCTGGTCCTGATCTGGGTCTCTAAGCGGCCGTTCAGGGCATTGAAGCCGAGCCGCTTGCCGGGCAGCTCGAAATCCGACCAGGGGAAGTCGTCCCGGAACGATGTGACCCCGAGTTCCTTCATCTGCTTGATGGCGGTCGCGGGCACGTAGCCGCGCTCGCTGGTGACGCCGCCGAGGCCCTGATGCGTGCCGACGCCCAGCAGCAGCCGCTGATCGAGTGGTTGCGCATTCTGCGCGTTCGCAGGATAGACGAGGCCGGCCGCGGCCCAGAGCCCACATATCAGCGTCCGGAAACGACGCGTCGCGCGTTTCCTCTTTTGCTCCGTCACGCTCGTATCCACTCCTGCTCGCGTCAACCCGACAAGGCTAGTCCTCTTCTGTGGCCCCAATTGGGTGAGGCGACCTTGTCTGCGCACTCGTCATTGAGCGCGCCGAGTTGGGCTATTTGGAGTTCACGACCACGCTGCTGATGTTGTCGGCGTTGACGCTCGCCGCGTTCAGCGGGTTCATGAGCTTGACGAATTCGGTCGACGGCGATTCGGCCACCGAGATCACGTCATGATCGCGCATCCTGAACGTATCCGCCTGGAACCAGCCGTCGGGCTTGCTCATGTCGAACTTGTACACGGCAGGCACCGTCTTGGTCGGGAACTGCGTGACATCGACGCCGATCCTCTCCAGCAGCGGCTTCGGCTCGAACCGGTAGACGTAGATGGACTTGGAGTCCGCGCGGTTGCCGTCGAGGCCGCCCGCCTTCGCGATAGCTTCGGCCAGCGACATGTTGTCGTTCTCGAAAGTGAAGCGGCGGTTATTGGTGCCACCGATCGATCCCGGCGACGGCGTCGAACCAAAGGCCATATAGACGCGCGGAATGCGGGTCAGGAAGACGACGTCGCCCGGCGCGAGCAGGACGTCCTGGTCGGGGTGGTGCACCACCGACGACATCGACTCGCTGTAGGTGCGGCCCTCGCGCTTGATCGTGATCGTGCTCTCATAGGAGGGATATTTCGGGCCGCCGGCGCGCGCGACCGCGCCCATCAGGCGAATTCCGCCCGGATCGACCGGAAAGCGCAGCGGCGAGTTGACTTCGCCGAGCACGCTGATCTGGTTGCCGCGCTGTTCGGCGACGCTGACGACGGCCTGCGGGTCGATGGCGCGGTCCTTGAGGCGCTCGCGGATGATGTTCGAAACCGCGCGCGGCGTCAGCCCGGCGACCTTGATCGATCCGGCGTAGGGAATGTTGATGTTGCCGGACTGGTCGACCTGCTGCCTGGGAATGTCGACGAAATTGCCCGGTCTCACGCCCGCTTCGCGCGGAATGAACAGGCCGCCCGCCTGGGCCTCGTACACGGTCACGGTGACGATGTCGCCGATGCCGATCGTGACGTCGCGATAATTGCCGCCGGGAAGACGCGAGAACACCATTCCGGAGGAATCCGTGAACGCATTCGTCGCCTGAAGGATCGCCGGATTGACCGGCATCAGGGCATAGGCCAGCGGCGCCGACGGTTCGGTGACGAGCGCGGCATTCGTCTGCGTGGCGACGGCATCCGGAGAGTCCAGGGGAATGAAGCCTGCGCAACCCGCCAGGGATACGCTGATCGTAGCAGCTGCCAGGATTCGGCTAATCCCGAAATCAAAAGAAAAACGTTCGGTCTTAGCCACCGCCATTCCCTCGTACTCATTTAAAATCGGAAACACCGTACAAATCCCGTGCTGCGGAGTCACTGCTACGTCTTCGACTTTATGGTAAAGCACTCATGGCTGTGACCTTATTGCCACTTGTGAACTGCGATTCACGTAAGAATGACTGTTCAAAATCTGTGCGGCGGGTTCCTGTTTTATAAGCAGTTTGCAAACTAGACATACACATGTCGGATCAATGTCACGATTGGGGCTTGTTCCGAACTTGTTAGTCGCACGCGATGATGGTCCGAGCCTGCTTGGGTGCTGTTGCCAGGCCTCACCGCAATAGAGTTCGAATGTCGGGTCAAAGCTGCGCGCACCATCCGTTGTGTTTCCTGCGATTGGCCAGGCTCTGCGAGGCGTCGATCGAAATTTCCGCGACGGGATTCCGCCTCCGTTAACGCTTAGAAACGGAAGCTGGCGTCACGCTGGCGTCCGTAAGGTCTTCCTAATCCTGATCCGGCTAGTTGCACGGTCAAACAACAGGGAAGGCGAAGACAATGTTGCAGACCGGATCACTGCTGTTCGCGGCCGGCTTTCTCACCTGCGCGATGATGGTTGCCTCCGCAATTGCGTGGTCGTTCTCCGATAGCCGGGTGACCGGCCGCGAGTTCGCGCGGGAAGATGCCCGCCGGATGGCCTGATCCGCCAATCGTCAGGGGCGCAGATTGTTCGGAAGGTCGGACTGCAGCTTCGCCTGCTGCCCGGATTCGCTCCGGCGCATGTGCAGGATGTCGGCGTAGACCTGACTCAAGGTCCGGTGCGTCTGCTCGATGTCGTAGAGGCGGGTGAAGCGCTCATATCCGGCCTGGCCGACCGCAGCCAGGTCCATTCGGGTTGCGCGCTGAAAACCTTCAGCCAGCTTTTCCGCCGAGACTTCGTCGCAGAGCACGCCCGTCGCGTTGTCTTCGACGATTTCCGGCAGGGCGCCGATACGGAAGGCGATGATCGGTTTTGCGGCACGCATTGCCTCGATCGCGACCAGGCCGAACGCCTCCCAGCGTGACGGAATCGCGACCATGTCGGCCTGGTCGAGCTCGGCCTCGATCTGGTTGCGATTCATCCAGCCCAGCAGCGAGACGTTGGCCGGCAGGTCGCTCTGGCGGAATTTGCTGACGACCGAAGCGCCGATCAGGCGCACGTCGAGCGTGTCGCGAAGCGCATGGGCCGCATCGATCAGGAGGTCATACCCCTTCTGGCGATCGAGGCGTCCGATGAAGAGGACCTTGATCTTCTCCGACCGCCACGGCGCCGCGCTCTGGTCGAGCACGGGACGCTGCCTGGAAATCCCGTTGTGCACAAGAGCGAGGCGATTCGCCGCGATTCCGACCTGCGTGGCGTCGGTCCGCTCGCTCTCCGAGATGCACACGATGCGATGGGTGAATTTCGACAGCACCAGCTCGGTGAATTTGGTGACCTCGCGGCTGAGGCGGCCGGTCTCGCGGCCGAACGCCCATCCGTGCGGGCAATAGACGATGCGCGAACGCCGATAGGTCAGCCAGAGCACCGGGCGCACCACGAGCCCGGCGAACGAGGAGTGAAGATGGATGATGTCGGGCCGCAGCTGCCGCACCGCGCGCATCGTCGCGAACAGCATGCGAAACAGGCCGAGCGCGTTGCGGCCCTCGCGCGGAAACGTGGTGACGGCGTCATCCTCGATGTTCACCAGATCGCCGCGATGGTCGGACGGAACGACATAGTTGACGTTTCCGCGGCCGAAGCTGGCGCACTGATGCGGATGCAACTCGTTGAGATAGGTCGCGATGCCGCCTCTGACCGTCTCGGCGACATGCAGAACTTTCAGGCCGCTGGACAACGGTCATTCCTTCCTTGACTTGCAGGCGACGGATCTTGCGGACGCACGTCTAGTGCCGCCAAGCAGCAATATTTGGGCCGCTTCATTGTACGAGGCGCCCCGATGCGGTTTGCGGAGCCGGTTTGGCGAGGAATTCGAGCATTGCTGCGGCCGACTTGGCCCAGGAATATGTCGCAAGGCGCTTTTGCTGCCTCTCCTGTTCCGCAGGCGAAATCCTGCCGAGTTCAATTCTTTCGTGCATCCGTGCCGACAACCCGTCCGCATCGAGTGGTTCGAAATAGACGGCGGCATCGTCGCAGGTCTCGCGCACCGCCGCGGCGGAACTCGCAATGACCGGGCAGGCGAAGTACATCGCTTCCAGGGGAGGGATGCCGAAGCCCTCGTAGAGGCTCGGAAAAACGAACGCCGCGGCCCGGGCGAACAGTGCCGCGATTTCCTCGTCCTTCAGGCGGCCTGCGACAACGATGCCGGCTCGCGATTCGGTGGCGCTGCCGCCAAAGACCTTGCTGTTGTCGCCTCCGACCACGACCAGCGGAAAATCGGCGCGGCCGAGCCGCTCGGCGGCGCGAACGGCGGTGTCTACGTTCTTGTTCTTCGTCATCGAGCCGACGAAGAGGAAGAACTGGTGGGGCGCAATGCGCAGTCGATCGATGATCGAAAAATCCGGCGCGACGGTCGCGAAGTGCTCCGCGCTGTTCGGAATGACGGGCATCGAGGTGGGATCCAGCGACAGCACCTCGGCAAGTTCGTTGCGCGAAAACGCCGAAACTGTTGCGATCGTTGCGGCGCGCGCCAGCAAATGGCCGAGCGTCCGATGCAAGGCGAGGTAGCGCCAGCTGAAGAAGTCCGGCCGCCTGAAAACCTGCGCGTCGTGGATCACGACCAGATGGTCGCGATGGAGCACCGGGCCGGAATTGGCGAGGCTGATGAGGCGCGTGCCGGCGGCTGCGCGCGCCAGGTCGATCTGGTCCCACGCGTGGCCCTGCAACGATCCGACCTGCTTGACGTTGATGCGGCGAAGACCGGGAAGGGCTTGCGCATTCGGTGGCGCGAGAATCTGCCACTCTGCGTCCACCAGTTGTCGTGGAGCCTCTCCGCTCGCGAGCAAGCCGTCCATCGCCTTGACGATTTCGGCGGCGTAGCGTTGCACGCCCGTAAGCGATTGTGACAGGAACCTGCCGTTGATGGAAAGTTTCAAAGCCGATCTTTTCTTGGTGGGTTTGTTGAGCGTCTGACGCGAACGTTGCCTCAAGACTAAGCATTCGCGCTGAAGATGCGATCTATGACATCTAGCACAGTTGGCGCTATCGTCCGAGCATCTTCGCGAGGCCGATAGCATGCGACGATGCATGGCGCCATCATGTTTCCTACACATTTCGATGCGCTTACATGGACGTCTGATTTGATGACTGTCGCAATCGTCCAAACCTTGCCTCTCATGTCCTGGTCTGGCATTGCATTCGCGGAATGAACGAGGTGATAACTTTGCGGCCAGTGATCGTGACCGGTGCTGCCGGCTTTATCGGAATGCACGTTTGTGAACGGCTGTTGGCACGCGGCGAGCAGGTCGTTGGCATCGATTCAGTCACACCGTATTACGATCCGGCGCTGAAGCGTGCGCGTCTTGCAACGCTCGAGAACCGTCCGGGTTTCAAATTTGACGAGATCGATCTTGCTGATTTCGCCGCGGTGACGCGCGTGTTCGACGAGGTCGCGCCCGACCGCGTCGTGCATCTGGCGGCGCAGCCCGGCGTGCGCGCCTCGATCGACGACCCCATCACCAGCATCCGCGCCAATTGCGACGGCTTCGTCACCGTGCTCGAGGCGGGCCGTCGCCATGCTCTCAAGCATCTCGTCTACGCCTCGTCGAGCTCCGTCTACGGCGCCAACCGCACCTTGCCGTATTCGACCGAGCATTCGGTGAACCATCCGGTCAGCCTTTACGCCGCGAGCAAGAAGGCGAACGAGCTGATGGCGCATACCTTCGCGCATGTTCACAAGCTGCCGGTGACCGGCCTTCGCTTCTTCACCGTCTACGGTCCGTGGGGCCGGCCCGACATGGCCGCCTGGCTGTTCACGCGCGCGATCTTCGCCAATGAGCCGATCAAGATTTTCAACAATGGCGACATGTGGCGCGACTTCACCTATGTCGACGACATCGTCGAAGGCGTGATCCGCACGCTCGATCGGCCCGCGGCGCCGAATCCCGCGTGGAACGCGGAGCGGCCCGAAAATTCGTCGAGCTATGCGCCGTACCGCGTCTACAACATCGGCAACAACCGCTCGGTCAATCTGATCGAGTTCGTCGAGACGCTGGAGAAGATCATCGGCAAGCCCGCGATCCGCCAGTTGCTGCCGATGCAGGCCGGCGACGTCCTGGAGACCCGCGCCGACATTTCCGCCCTCCAGCGCGACGTCGGCTTCTCGCCGTCGACCTCGATTGCGGATGGCCTCGGCCGCTTCGTCGCATGGTATCGCCGGTATCACGGCGTCTGACGTCCGCGATCGGCGGCACCCTGCGTGCCGCCCGAAATGCCCGTTCTTGCAGTGGTTCTTGCGCTTTTGGCCGCCGGCGACCTTGTCAGCGGGCGCGAACGGTGGTTATCCGTCCTCCGAACCCCTTTTGACCCGAAACAAGTCGCAGGACCAAAGCTGAGCGGATCATGGCTGAGCGGATCGCTCTCATCACCGGCGTGACCGGCCAGGACGGCGCCTATCTCGCCGAATATCTGCTGTCGCTCGGCTATGTCGTGCACGGCATCAAGCGGCGCTCGTCCTCGTTCAACACGGCGCGGGTCGACCATCTCTACCAGGACCGGCATGTCGGCAACGTGCCGTTCCTGATGCACTATGGCGACATGACGGATTCGACCAATCTGATCCGCCTGGTGCAGCAGATCCGCCCCACCGAGATCTACAATCTGGCCGCGCAAAGCCACGTCGGCGTCAGCTTCGAGAGCCCGGAATACACCGCCAATGCCGACGCCATCGGCGTGCTGCGCCTGCTGGAGGCGATCCGCATCCTCGGCATGGAGAGGGAGACGCGGTTCTACCAGGCTTCGACCTCCGAGCTCTACGGCCTCGTGCAGGAGATCCCGCAGAAGGAGACGACGCCGTTCTATCCGCGCTCGCCTTATGGCGTCGCCAAACTCTACGGCTACTGGATCACGGTGAACTACCGCGAAGCCTACGGCATGTTCGCGTCCAACGGCATCCTGTTCAACCATGAGAGCCCGATCCGCGGCGAGACGTTTGTGACGCGCAAGATCACGCGTGGCGTGTCGCGTATCGAGGTCGGCCTCGAGGACACGCTCTATCTCGGCAATCTCGAGGCCAGGCGCGACTGGGGCCATGCCAGGGATTACGTCGAGGGCATGCACAAGATCCTGCAGGCCGACAAGGCCGATGATTTCGTGCTCGCCACCGGCGAGATGCATTCGGTGCGCGAGATGGTCGAGCTGTCGTTCGCGCAGGTCGGCCGCCGCATCGTCTGGCGCGGCAAGGGCGTCGACGAGACCGGCATTGACGAGAAGAGCGGCAAGACGGTCGTGAAGATCGATCCGACCTATTTCCGCCCGACCGAGGTCGATCTCCTGATCGGCGATGCCAGCAAGGCACGCGAGGTGCTCGGCTGGACGCCGAAGCGGACGTTTGCGGAGTTGGTCGCGGAGATGATGCAAAGCGATCTGGCCGAGGCGAAGCGGGACGCGGGCCATGGCAAACATCCCGTTTGAGCTCAAGGGCAAGAGCGTCTACGTCGCCGGCCATCGCGGCATGGTCGGCAGCGCGATTCTGCGCCGGCTCGCGCAGGAAGACGTCCAGCTCGTCACGGTGGAGCGCCGCGAGGTCGATCTGCGCGACCAGGCCGCCGTGTTCGACTGGTTCGCGCGCGTGCGGCCGCAGGTGATCTTCCTCGCCGCGGCCAAGGTCGGCGGCATCGTCGCCAACGACACGCTGCGCGCCGAGTTCATCTACGACAACATCGCGATTGCCGCGAACGTGATCCAGGCCGCGCATCAGAACCGCGCCGAGAAGCTGATGTTCCTGGGCTCCTCCTGCATCTATCCGAAGCTGGCGCCGCAGCCTCTGCGCGAGGACTCGGTGCTCACAGGTCCGCTGGAGCCGACCAACGAGCCCTATGCGCTCGCCAAGATCGCGGGCATCAAGATGGTCGAGGCCTATCGCAGCCAGTACGGCTGCGACTTCATCAGCGTGATGCCGACCAATCTCTACGGCCCCGGCGACAATTATCACCCCGAGATGAGCCACGTCGTCGCCGCCCTGATCCGCCGCTTCCACGAGGCCAAGGTCTCGGGCGCGAAGAACGTCGTGGTGTGGGGCACCGGCACGCCGCGGCGCGAGTTCCTCTATGTCGACGACATGGCGGATGCCTGCGTGCACCTGATGAAGGCCTATTCCAGTGCGGAACTGGTCAACATCGGCACCGGCGAGGACATCACCATCGCCGAATTCGCACGCCTCGTCGCCGACATCGTCGGCTACAGCGGCGAGATCTCATTCGACACCACGCGGCCCGACGGCACCCCGCGCAAGCTGCTCGATGTCAGCCGCCTCGACAAGCTCGGCTGGCGCGCGACGACGTCGCTTCACGATGGCTTGAAGCGCGCATATGCGGCGTATCTCTCGCATACGTAGAATGCACAATTGCATGTTCCGTATTTCAGAGGGTGTCCGCAATTCCTGTCACGCGGGGCGGCTAAGGATTATTCGCTGAGTGATGCAACCTGCCCTAATGTTGTGCGTGCGGCCTGATAGAGAAATGGTCTAGGGTGTTCAGTGGAACATCCGTCTTCAACGGAAAGAGTTTTTCATGCGAATCGCGATGATCGGAACTGGCTATGTGGGACTGGTGTCCGGAGCCTGCTTTGCGGATTTCGGTCACGACGTCACCTGCGTCGACAAGGACGAGAAGAAGATCGCGGCCCTGCACCGCGGCGAGATCCCGATCTACGAGCCCGGCCTCGACGAGCTGGTCGCAACCAACGTCAAGGCCAAGCGGCTCGACTTCACCACTGATCTGTCGAAGCCGGTCGCGGATGCCGACGCCGTGTTCATCGCGGTCGGCACGCCCTCGCGCCGCGGCGACGGTCACGCCGACCTGTCCTACGTCTACGCCGCCGCGAAAGAGATCGCGCAGTCGCTTCAAGGCTTCACCGTCGTGGTGACGAAGTCGACCGTGCCCGTCGGCACCGGCGACGAGGTCGAGCGCATCATCCGCGAGACCAATCCGAAGGCCGACGTCGTGGTCGCCTCCAACCCCGAATTCCTGCGCGAGGGCGCGGCGATCCGCGACTTCAAGTTTCCCGATCGCGTCGTCGTCGGCACCTCC
>NZ_LBIY01000090.1:0-270012 GCF_028128625.1 Bradyrhizobium sp. CCBAU 45389
CAGCAGATATGGATAGATCTTGTGTCCAGGCTCGGGCTTGGTGGTGCGCGGCCGGCGGTAGAGCGCCTCTATCCCCAGGCGTCTCACTGCCTGTTGGAATTGCCGGGGACGTATGGCGGTTAGCGGCGCACTCAGGAACATCCATTCGAGATATACCGAGGAGCCGAGCAAGCCGTTTATGGGCGTTTCTCGGGAATGACTTTCAGAGACCGAGCGCCCTTCATCGGCGTCGCCGTGTTGCGGACTGCCATTGAGAACCGGCTTCGGTCGGCTTTCGGCGTGTATAGCTATATCGATACGAGGAATGGCGGTCTGGTGCCGATCGCCCTTAGTGAGCTCTTCGATGCGATCAGGCCTCACCTCAGCAACATCGAGTTCGCTGTCGATTTTCACGATGTTGCCAGGATTTACCGGTGGAGCAATCCTTACCTCCACGCAGGATCGCGCGATTTTATCTGGGTGGCAGGCTATGCGCTTGAATACCTCCACCCGCTTTTTGCGGGCGGCGCGTCGTCCGTCGATGTAGGGATTCGCATGCCCCGGCAAACATGGCGCGAGATTCGACAGGGCTTCGAGGAGCCGACAAGACCGAACTTGTTCGCGGACCTCTGGCGAACGATTGGACTGTTCGTCAGGAGGCGTCGCGCCGGGCCGGCGCAGATGTTGAACCTCGCCGATGAACAGGGGGCGGCCTGTACATTTCTTGACTAAGGTATTGCCCCGCCGAAGACGATGATGGAGATGCTCATTGAGCACCTCCATCTCGGCCTTACAAGCGAATGTCTTCGACAATCCGATCTGCCTTATTGACGGCTTGAATGTAGGCCGAGATCGGCCCGCGCGCCTTGAAGTGAAGATCGCGTTCGATCGCGAGCCCAAGGCGCCCGCGATAGGCGGCGAGCTCCGTCAGGCCGACGGTGCCGAACTCGGGGAAGCCGATGCCGAGATCGCAAAGGCCCCAGGCGACGGTGTGATCGTCGGGATCAATCTCGGTGAGCAGCCAGGTGGCGGCTCCGCAAGGGTTGAACAGCTTGAAGACGGGTTCGAAGTCGAGCTCGTCCGGTGTCCCCTTAACGGCCGCCTGACGGCGGCCGTTGTGACAACATTCGGCGTGTCATGCTTCGGCGAGGGCTGTCGCCTTACTGATGGTTGCATCCGCAGAAACCTTTGCTGCCGCAGACGCTTCTTCGAAGCGTTTGATGTCGTGATGATAGAACTTCAGCAGATCGCCTGTGGTCTCATAGATTTGTTGCGCTCTCTTGTCCTCGCTGAGGAAGCCATCGAAATACGTTGCATATGCCGCGATCATCGCATCAATGATGTGGTTGCCTATGTTCTCCGCCGATGCTCCTTGCGCGCCACCTTCCTTGATGCAGCGAAGCGCCACGACATAGCCCGCAACGGCGTAGCGGAATATGCATGCGTTGGACAACGTCCTCGTCGGAGGCTGCTTCTTGAAGTAGCCATGCGCCATGAACATGTTGTCGGCGAGTGCGACGATCTCTCCCGTGACCTTGCTGAACAACTCCTGAGGGATTGGCTTTCCCTTGGTCAGAATGGCAAGCTCGGCATCCGTGTATTTCTTGGCATGCTCGGCCAGATTGGCGGTGTAGGTCTCCTGACCCTTTCGCAATTGCGCGATTTCGGCGGCCGCCGCAGCCGACTTCTGCGCCAGGAGCCGCTTAGCAGGCTTGTCGCCGTCGCGCGCCCGCTCAAGCGTTGCATAGAACTTGCTGAAATTGGCGGTTTGATCGCGCTCGATGAGGCGCTTCTGAAGACCACGGCTTCGCCGCTTTGCACGCAGGCCGCTGATCGCATGGGTTGACTTCAAGACCCTGACCTGGCCGGGGTATTCGGCCAGAATCTTGAACCGTTCGCAGATGGATGCTGCATCGCTACTGGCGAGCGCTTCGATCATAACGTAGTCGGGGATAACGGCGATGTTCGCGGATCGGCTAGATATTCGCGCAGTTTTTCGGACTTGAGGTAGTTCGTATCGACGAGCTTTCGCATCTCCGCTCTCCCGCAAAACGTCTTTCTTTAGCATGCACGGTACAAGACTGGAGGTCCAACCGGGGCTTGATTTGCTACCTGCGCTCTCTAGGTGCGATAAGCCTCCATGCGGCGCGATCCATTGCGGCCTCTGCCAGGCCGCCGCGTAGGACGCTTCGCCGGCTTGGGCAGTTCTGCCTTGGCGCCAAGGATTTCAGCGATGACGGTCTCGGCCTCGGTCAGAAGAAGCTTGCTCTGCTCCCCGCCGGTCAGATCCCGCCATTTGAGCCGTGTCTTGTAGGGCTTCGCTGGCTTGAAGCTCTCGGTCGGCTCGAAGGTCTCGACTCTGAACACGATGGCCCGATTGACGGCAACACTGTCCTCGGTGAAGAGGTGGAGCTCGTATTCAGCCGCAAACTCTTGCGGCGTCTGCTCGGTGAGTGCGATGTCCCGATTGAGCAGGACGATCCGGCCCTTGTAGTCCTTCTCGGGTTTGAATTCGGGATTGGCTGCGGGATCGAACGGCTCGACGAACGCGACCTGTTCGACGGGTACCAGCTTCTTTCCTATGGTGATGACTTTCATGGGTATCTCCTCTCTTGTGGTTGATCGGAGAGGCTAGCGGGATCAGACATTGATCGAGAGCGAAAGGGTCGGGAATCGCTCTGGAATGAACCGAAATGGTCAGTAATCGGGAGAGCTACCGCGCCGCGTCCTACACACTTCCCCCGCAGCGCGCGAGCCACCTTGATCGCTCACTCATCAATCCCCAAATAGGAAGCTATCAACCCTCACGCGAACCCCACCGCAATGATGAGAGGACTATGGAGGATTTATCTCCCGGCAATGCATCAGAGGACGCAAGCGCGTCAAACCCGCCACCGCCGCCCTGGGCAAGAGCGACTCTATCTGACCTCACTGATTTCGACTTCGAGGCTCCTGTAGCGGAATCGAAGAGCGCGGATAGCTCAACCTTGTCGGACCTATTCAGCGCGGCCGGCGGGTCCATCGGTTCGAATGGTGAATTGGCCGATACGCCAGCGGCCCGCGTCTTCCAGATGCTGTCGGCGGCTGCTGGGATGATATTCCGATCGAAAGAACCGAACGAGCCCTTCGGGGCGCTGATGGTTACCGCCGATGGTCGTCGCACAGCCCTTCCGGTCGATTTTTGCGGTCCGCCTGCTGAGGTACTGGCGGAGATGGCAAGGCGCGCCACGCATCCGGTCCTTCGCGCACGGCTTGCGGACATCTGTTGGGTCGTCGATCGCAAGGCTCAGCTCGCAGCCATAGCCGCCGAGTCCTACGCCGATATCGTGGCGAAGGTTGGCGCGGGCGAACTTCGGTTTCGCGGCGAGGATGATCGTGGCGTCCTTACGTTCGACGCCCGCGATCTGCTCCGTCGGGCCCTCTTAATCGGCCGTGCCATTGGGGCTGACAAGCGAGGCCCTGCGGCAGCGCGAGATATTGTATCGGCACTAAGGGTGAAGGCCTTCGAGCAGGGATTGATGGTCCCCTCCCTCTGGTTTAGTCATCTAGCTCTCGATTTTGGCGTTGGCGATGCCGGCGAGATCAGCAGTCAGATTGAGGCACTCATCGCCAAGCTTCCCGAGGGCTCCGATCCGCACACGATCGTCAAACTATGGCGTATGGCGGCACGCGGGTATCGCCTTGCGAAAAGGACCGACGATCAGCACCGCTCGCAGTCCTCGGCCGCCGACCAACTTGTCGCCATCGCGGCCAGCCAGCCGATGGCTCTTTTGGCCTCCCAGACACTTACCGAAGCGATAGGCTAGTTGCACGGCGTGCCCGGCGCGAAGGATCGACGAAAAGAGCTAAGGCATCGGCTGGTAGATGTTCAGGCCGGCATTGCCGACGAGACGTCCGATTTCTCCATTCCTACAGACATCGAGGAGTTGGCGAGACAGGTCGAACAGCAGATGCAGCCCCCTGCGCGACAAGCTGTTCGCTTTTGCGGCGCTCAGTAGATCTCCCGATCCGGCAGCGCTCAAGCAGGAAGCGCGAGACACCATCCGGGAACACCCGTTATCATCGCTCTTCGGCGGCTCACACCATGACCGTGAGGGCAAAGTCGTGCACCGGAGCGAGGGCGCCGGCTTGGGTGATGGTGCAGATGCTTCAGCCGTCGAGCGCCAGGTCGCAGAGGGCGAAAGAATTCGTCGACACATCGCAGCAGCTGCGGCCGAGATTGCGCGTCAGACCATTACCAGAGATTACTATATCGCCGATGACGTGTTTGAGCAGTTGCTCGTACATAGCGCTTTCGTACCGCTCAATCTTGTCATGACCTACTCCCGCGGTTTCACCCGCTTCTTCCAGGGCGATTTTGTCGGAGCGACCTATATTCTGACGCCTCTCCTTGAGCAATCGCTTCGGCATGTGCTCAAGAGTTCGGGACATGACGTCTCGAAGCTGGATGACGCGACCAAGACACAGTAAGATCGTACAATCTCCTCGCTCTTTGATCAGATGCGATCGGAGCTCTTAGCTGTATTGGGCGACGCTATCATCGCGAATATCGAGAATGCGTTCTTGAAAAAGATCGGTCCCAATCTTCGTAACTGGCTTTCGCATGGCTTGCTCAGCGATGGTGACCCGTACGGCGATGATGCGGTCTACGCATGCTGGCTGATCTTTCATCTCTGCATGTTGCCGCTATTTGGGTTTCGTTCTCAACTGACGCTCCCCTATGACTACACGCCGGGCGATCGAAGTGATCTCGATGGCGCAGCAGAATCCGCTGCATAGCGGCGCATGAGCCAGAGTGGCCGCTCGCAATACGAGCGACCTTTTCATCGGAATGGTTGGAAACCTTCTGCAATGCAGCATTTTAAAATTGACTTCGGACCTACCAAAAAAAGACAATGAGCCTGTTCCCTCGGTGCGTTTGTCGAAGCTCAGAGCGTGCCAGGACAGTGGGGTTACCTGATTTTGGCAGGTCGAACCTGAGGCCCGGCCAGCGAGATTCAAGCGAACACTCCCATATTGCCCAGGGAATGTCCTTTGCAGCCGCCGAGGACCAATCAACAGAAATTGGGAGGACACATGGAGCCGAAGGCCGCCAGCTTAGACGTACGTGCTGACGACATCCTGGAAGGTGCTGCTGCAATCGCAGAATATCTGTTTGGATCACGGGAGTTTCGACGCAAAGTGTATTATCTGGCCGAGACGTCGAAACTGCCCCTCTTCAGGTTGGGCTCCGTGCTCTGTGCGCGCAAGTTAGTGCTGGCAGGATTTATCAGGGGGCAAGAGAAGCAGCCGATCCGATTGCTTCATCTTCGGGCGCAGATCGTTGCACTGACTGGCACCATACGCCAGCTTGAGCAGGCCGGGTTCGATTCGGCAGAGACACGACACCTCGTCCCCAGGCGTCGGGCGGAGCTGAAAGGCTTGTCGCGCCGGTAAGCTAGGCGCGAGAGTTGAGGACTTTTTCCAGGGCCGCAACGAGCTCTGCGCGCTTTTCTTTCGATAGCTTGTCGAGATTCTGCTGACGCCATTTGACGGCAGGCAGATCGGCGGCGGCGGGGATGCCGAGGAGATCCCAATCAGGCTCGCCGCGCTCGAACGATACGAGAAATTTCCGGTGAGCCTCTGGCATCTTACCGACAATTTCTTCGACCAGGGTCTTGCGCGCGGCAACCAGCTCGTCCTTTGAAACGGGCTTGTCCCTCATCCCTTCGAAGCCGTGAAGGAATTCATCGCTGATATCTTTTTGTGGCGAGCCAAGTACCTCGAACATCGGCCTGTCGTGACTCAAGAGATAGACGATGAAGGCCTTGCGGAGTTCATCGGTAATTCCCTCATTGGCCAGCAGGTCGCGAATATCGAACAGATCACGCGGATGCTGGCGATCCAAAGCGGCGACAATTTTTCCGCCATAGAGGTCAGCAAAAGAGACCGTGCGAGCCTCAGCGAAACCAAACGCCTCTTCGACGGCGGGACGCACCGAAGTCACGACCGGCTCGAAGACGCAGCCACGCAGCACAGGCGTGACTTCAATCTTGATCTGGACGTTCTGCGAGCGAACCACCAGTTTGACGATCGTGGCCTCTTTACGGGTCTCATGGACCTGTGCCCCGGGGATCTTCTCTTTAATCTCTGCAACGATGCGCTTCATGGACGCATCAATATCGGCGAGGGACTCGGCGCGCGGCGCGACAGGAACATAGGTTAGATCGATATCGACGGAGAGACGGGGCAAGTCGCGAACGAAGAGGTTGATCGCAGTTCCTCCTTTCAGGGCGAAGCATTTCTCTTCGGCGACAAATGGGAGAACGCGCAGCAACAGCGCGACCTGCCTTTTGTAAGCGTCAGCGAACGCCATCGAGATCTCCCGGGACGGTTATTTGATAGGTCGGATCGAGAACACCACCTTTGACGAGCATACGTTTACCATGCCCAAGATCGACGGCTTGCTTGTTAAGCCGTTTGAGCCAAGCATGGTTGTGACGGTCGGCGAAGTAAAAGAAGAGACGCTTCACCTTAACGCTTGCGCAATCCTTCAGGAGTTTTTGCAAGCGATCGGGCCGAAGATTGGCAAGGCCACCGAGTAGAGCATCGACCTGTTCGAAGCTTTCGTTGTTGGGCAATTCGTCGAGCAGCTCGAAAACGGCGCGCTCGGGCGTCGACAGGGTTAGAGGCCAGTCCCATTGGCCCCAGTTCAGTTGAGTTACGTCGCCTCCCCGAAAAGCCGTATCATCGAGCATCTTCCCGGTTTCGACATTCCAGCGGACACTGCTTATGCCCTTCGCGACGGGTTCGTTTTTGAAGAGCCGCCGGTCGTTGTGGTAGACGAACTTCACGGACAGCGGCAGCTTGTTCACCCAGGACGGCGGAGACTTGGGGCCGTAGAGGTGAACGCGAGTCGTCGCTTGCGGCAGGTAGTGAGCGTATCCTTGTAATTCGAGCGCCGTTCGCCCGCCCACGACGAGCGGTGAATAGTTCAGGATGCCCTGCAGGGATATGACGACCTGCTGCCAGCTCAATTCGTAGCGCGGTCGCCGGAAAACCCCGCGGGTTGGCTGTTCGAGCCAGCCACGCGTCACATACAGATGTTGGAGCTGGGTGGAGTAGCCGTGCCGCTTGAGCCAGGCGGAATCCACGACAAGCCCCTCAGGCAGGAGCTTGTCGAGCTGGTTTAGGAGTTGGCCTTTTTGTCTATCCATGATTGATATAATAGCATATTTTCAAACCGAAAGGCTAGTTTGAAATTCTCTAAATTTATCAAGCATCAGTTGATTCTGGCGCCATTATCCAAACCATTTACTTCTACCGGGACGCGTCCTGTGGATGATGATGCAGGAACAGTTGCGAAACGAACAAATAAAGAACAATTGACGTTACAAATGCCAAACCCAGCAGGCTCAAGGCAACTCGAAAGAGATGAAAGATGGAAGGCAGTGAATTCAAACCGGACGACCTGGTTCGAGTGAAATCGGGCGGCCCCGTGATGACAGTCGAAAAGGTCGGCATAACCGCAATGCTCCAGCAGAGGCGGTTTGGTGCGTCTGGTTCGAGAAGGTTGGGAACAAGCACATCGCTCAGGAAAAGAGCTTCTCCCCTGTCGTGCTTGAGAAGGCCGAGAAGCCGAACAGGGCATTCTCGGTCGGGATCGTCAGGTCCTAAGGTGCGTCATGGCGTTTCGCGGTCTCTTCATCGGCATCGACCGTTATCGATCGAATACGCTTAGGGCAAAGGCAATGCCTGATACGAGCGCATCGGGCGCTCGGAGACCAAGAAGATTCGCAAAAACATCCTCAATAGCCAGTTGGTGCCGCGCGATTGTCGGAAAACTATCGCCGGCGAAGCTCTCGAGAAGATCGGCTTGCGCAATGATGTCTTCGTGGCGCGCCGCAATCTCGACCTGAGTCGGCCAGCCTGCGCCATTGCGCACGAAATTGGCGGAGTCTTCGCGAACAATCGTCGCCGCTTTACGCAGCATGTTGGCTAGCGTCGGCGCCTGTTGATCCTCACCACTGATAACGCGAGCCAGCTCCGGCAAATTCCACAGCGTGGACTGGTCGGCTGCGACGACGAACGGGTTGTGGAAGTTGGGCTGGCCAGCCAGTTGTTGAACACGGGCAAGGACAGCGGCGTTCGTTGGATGTGGCTCTTGCTGGATCATCGCAAGCCGGCGCCGGGGACCATAGGGGTCCACGAACATCGGTGCGTCGCTGTAGATCAGCGTGAGCGGACCAATGGCGGGGTTCTCCTGTCGGAAACGGTGCTCCCAGACCTTGCAGCGTATATCGACGGTCTGGGGGATCGGGGTGCTATTTTCCCAATTCTGAATGGTCGTCCGGCTGACATCGAGCCGGTCAACAGCGTCTTGCTGGGTCAATCCCAGGCCCTGCCGCCATGCTTTGAATTCTGCTGCGTTGATTTGAAAAGCTCAGAAACTTGGACGTATCTCATAATACAAGCCAAATTACTGAGCTTTTCGAGGACTCTTACTAATCCTTCCCTCTAAACGTGCGGAGATTATCCACTACTTTCACCGCACAATATGCGGAGAATAACTTGCTTTTGCGGAGATTTGGGTATATTCTCCGCAAAAGGTGCGGATAATGACAACCTATATCCATGAGCTGAAGGACTGGCCCCACTTCACCTGGGACGCCTCAAAGCTTGCCCAGAAGCTGGCGGCGGTGCGCAATCGCCAGGGACGTCTTTCGGGGCGTATGGAGGAGCTCGGCATCAGACTCAAGACAGAAGCAAATCTTGAGGCCCTCACCGAAGAAGTCACCAAGTCGAGCGAAATCGAAGGCGAGGTTCTCAGCCGCGAACAGGTGCGTTCATCGCTGGCACGTCGTCTCGGAATCGATATCGGCGCCCTCACCCCTTCGGAGCGCAACGTCGAAGGCATCGTGGAGATGATGCTCGACGCCACTGGAAAGTACAGCACGCCCCTCAGCGCCGAACGGTTGTTTGGCTGGCAGGCAGCCTTGTTCCCCACGGGGCGCAGCGGCATGAACAAGATCACCGTCGGTGCCTGGCGCACTGAGGCGTCGGGTCCAATGCAAGTCGTCTCGGGGCCGATCGGACGCGAGCGGGTACATTACGAAGCCCCCAAAGCCGCCTTGCTGGCCGACGAGATGAAAGCCTTCATTGATTGGTTCAATGGCGAGCAGGAAATCGATGCCGTGTTGAAGGCGGCGATCGCGCACCTTTGGTTCGTCACCATCCATCCGTTCGAAGACGGCAATGGCCGCATTGCCCGCGCGATAGCCGATATGGCGCTGGCCCGCTCCGAGAACAGCTCGCAGCGCTTCTACAGCATGTCGGCCCAGATCCGGCAGGTGCGTAACGCCTACTACGATATTCTGGAAGCCACCCAGAAAGGTGAACTCGACATCACCGAATGGCTCGAATGGTTTCTTGATTGCCTCGATCGTGCCTTCGATCGCGCTGACACAATCCTGGCGTCAGTTCTTCGAAAGGCCCGCTTCTGGAAGAAGCATGCCGAGCAAAGCTTCAACGACCGCCAGCGCGCAATGATCGAACGCCTATTCGAAGGCTTCGAAGGCAAGCTCACCTCGTCGAAGTGGGCGCTGTTAACGAAGTCATCGCAGGACACAGCTCTGCGTGACATTGACGATCTTGTCGCAAAAGGCGTGCTGACCAAGGACGCGGCCGGCGGCCGCAGTACGAGCTATTCGCTAATTGACGCGGATTCTGCTAATCGCTAATCAAGCGATCGCGTCGAGCTTCGCAGTGGCTGCGCCAAGTTCCGCAGATAACGTGTCATAGATCTTGACGAGGATCTTACCTTACCCCCTTCGCTTCTTCCCCGGCTGAATGCCGAAACGCCCTAGTTGTTTCTGAAGAGCTTGGTTAGGCCCCGCTTCCCGATTCAGCAGATAGCATCACTGCATCGGCTCCATCATAGATGGCGGTAGCGACATCTGAGATTTCCGCCCGCGGCGGAATCGGCCCAGCCACCATGGAATCCAAGATTTGCGTTGCGACGATGACGATTTTCCGGGTGCGCTTGAGGGGCACCGAGCCGCGAGACGGAGAAATCGTTGCGCAAGTGGTTAACACCACGCGATGGAGGCTATTGGCAAAGTAAATCCTGCTTTGAACCGATCCATGACCACCATTGTTTCAATGCGCTTTATGTCTGAACTTTCGTCTGTAAGGCGCCGGGCAAACCGCTCGTAATCTTCCATATCGTTTACGGTAACTAGCAAGACGAGGTCAGCCAGACCTGTAACATAGAATGCGCTCATCACTTCAGACATCTTGCAAATTTGGCTCTTTAGACGATCAACGGTATCGGCACGCGCGCGCTCCAAGGAAATGAGAACCACTGCGGTCACATTACGCCCAATTGCTTTTGGAGAAATGATGGAAACGTCGGCCTCTATGACACCCGTCGATCGAAGGCGCTTCAGCCGACGTTGAACTCCGGATGCGGATAGGCCGACCTTCCCTCCAAGTTGTTCACTACAGAGGCGATTGTCTCGTTGGACGAGATCAAGAAGACGAAAATCGATCTTGTCGAGTTGCATCACTGCCTCGCGGCCAGTGGATTGCGATCGCGTCGGGGAAGCAGACGCCTGCGCCGCTTGTCCTGACATTTTCGCCTCCTCACTACGCCGCCTAGCTGTTGAACGATCGATTTCTCCCGCTGTCATTTGTCTTGGAACACCTATTGGGAGCCCAGCTCTTTGCGATACATCGAAGACAGTTGGTGCGGCGATCTCCCCTCCGACGGGGCTCACCGAACTCGGACGCGACCGCCCTCTCGAGGATGTCGCGGGGCGGGGCCGACGTTTCTATCGATGCGCGCCCCGGACCCGAGCACATATCCCCCGACGAGTGTGGTAGACGGTCAAGCTCGGGAGGCGACGGCTTTTTGCTCCTGATCAGCGGAAAGCCCTATTGCGTTGACGGTGCGATATGCGAATACGATGGCGGGACCGATTGTTATGCCTGCCCCGGATAAATTCCGCGCATCGGCGACGTCATGTCATTGCCGCAAGCATAAAAACCCTGGATTGCGTTGCCTTGTTCATCCAGGACGTTTCCGTAACTATCCGTCGCGAATCCCGTCGCCGTGCCAAGCGTTGCCGCAACGATCGGCAGCGCAACAAACGGTCCGTTTTTGATTGGTCCAAGATTTGGATTTTTTCCGACGGTCGGATCGCCGAGCGTGCGATTAAAACCCGATTCCCCACGCTTAAAGAGGGGATCCCGTCCTTGGGCAGCGTGCCCGTTGTGTTCCTCGATCGTCTTTTGAAGCAAAGGGGATCTAGTCCCAGCTGCTCTGCGAGCTCAGAAATCGTTTCACCTGCCTTGACGTAGCCAAGGCGGAGATATTTTCCGATGCTCAAGGTCCAGGGCCATGGCAGTAGGTGTCCCATGCCCCTCAATCGAACGAACTGGTGATCGCAGATGAAGTAGAATCGCTTATCTGCTGGATAGCCGTTTTCAAACATTGCCAGGCAAATATCGTGATACGAATTCGATTCGTTGACGAAGCGTCTGACATTTGGACCGACAGCAGAGACCCCAGGACGGCCGCGGTCGAGCCAGGCGTATGGCACAACCTGCGAGCCGCTGCCGCGTTTCAGGATCGAAACCGGGGTCCAGAAGCCCGCCGATGCGACATCTTTGTCGATGGCGGCCCCGAGCATAGTTGCAAGCCCAATGCCGTCACCGTTAACATCGGCGTGGGCCAACGTAACATCATGCTGGTGTGCACCACCGAGGTGCGTTCTCAACTGCGCGTTCCGGGCAAAGCCGCCAGTTGCGAGAACGACACCACGTGAGGCGCGCACGCGGATGCCAACGTTGATCCGCTTGATAATGGCACCCGTGACGCGTCCGCCTTCCTTCGTGAGTTCGACCGCTGGAGAAGATGGCCAAATTTCTACGCCGTACTCGCGCAGGCTCACCAGCAGCCGCGCGATCAAGGCATTCCCGCCGCTGAGCTCAGTACCACGCCTGAAGCTGAGCCGATCCCGCGCATAGCGGCTCAGGCGAGTTAAGACGTGTTTGAGCGACGCAACAGATGGGAGTGGGTTGAGAAAGCTTCTCACCTCACTCGATGAGATCATCATGCCCCCGAGCACAACCCGAATGGGATCACCAATCAAATCGAAGTCCTTGCCTAGAAGCCGCCCATCATAGGGGGCGGGGCTCAGTGCCCGTCCCTTATCAGCGCCGCCAAGCTGGCTCGAGTGATAATCGGGCGTAGTGGCCAGGGTAAACTTGACACTCGTGCCGTTCTCGAGCGCGGTTAGCGCCGCCGGGCCGTCTTCAAGATAAGCATCAATGAATTGCGCACGATAATGAACGCCGAGTTCGTGCTGCGGGTATGTCCTCGCATTGGCGATGGTGTCATCGATTTTAGCCGCGCGCGCCTGAGCAGAACAAGGAACCCAGATCATGCCATTCGACAGGGCCGTCGTTCCGTCAAGTCGCGGAGATTTCTCGCATACAATGACGCGCAGTCCGGCCTTTGCCGCATAGAGCGCCGCCGACAGTCCAGCCGCGCCGCTTCCGATCACGAGGACATCTGTCTCCCAGTCTTGATCCGCCCTCGTCTCTCCTTTGGAGGCGAAAGCGATCGTGTCCGGCTTAGCTCGGTCATTTAGTGCGTTCATGCGGCCTCGCTGCACGTTGCAGTTAACATCAATGAGTTTGCGGAAGCGGGACAGCCTTGAATTCCGCCGCCGCTGTTTTCACTGCCCGCTCAATTGGAATTCTGTCGATCGAGGATGCGCCAACAAAGCCGACACACTCGGTCGTCCGATAGACCTCGATCGTATCTTCAGGCTCGGCAATTGCCCCACCATGGCAAAGCGAGAGGACGTCCGACCGGATGCTTCGCGCCGCCGCGTTGATCTCATTGATGCGCCGGATCGCCTCCTTAAGGGATTGCCCCTCCTCATGACCGACCAGCCCGCCGCGCGTTGCGCCGACATGTGGGACCATGCAGTCGGCCCCTGCACTTGCCATCGCTTTGGCGTCTTGAGGGCTTGCGACATAGGCAAGCGACGTCCTTTCAGCAATCTGCTTCAAGAGTTCCGTGGGGTCTTCGCATCTGCTGGTTTGTCGCCGTCATCCCTCCTAGTGCCAATGTCGATCAGGATGGTCTTGCGGCCGCACGCCTCGATAATATTCGCAAGGTAAGACGCCTCGCGGCCCTTGGTATCCAGCGTGGCCACGATCGCGACCGCATCCGTAGTCGCGGATCCAGTCGCCAGTTTGGACAGGTTACCATCACGGGCCGACCTCTGGTCGTCCGTACAATGGTGAGACACGATCTTCCTCCCAGAACCATTCCTAACAACAGGTGGTCTAGACCCGGCTCTACCCGGGTATAAGATCGGTGAGGCGTCCAAATGGGTAACATTGGGTAGAAACGTTGAGCGCGAGTGTTCCCGGCAAACTTACCACACAGATGTCGGACATAGCTAAAGGCGGACAATTGCAAGTCTACGCACGCTCTTTGCGCAGCCTTCCAGAAGGCTCCCTGCTGGTCATGGCGATCCTGCCAATCCTCGACTGGAACGACTGTCGTTTGCGAGACTTGGTAACCCTCGACCAGGCAACGTCCGCTCCTCATGTCTATGCGGCGATAATCATGATCGACCCGTTCGCTTGCTGGGAGGATATGGCCGTATCGTTGAGGGATGCCGACATCAGCGGCGTCGCCAATTTCCGCCCGCATTTATGATCGAGCGGTCGGCGGAGGGCGTACCTGTTGACGCCGGACAGGAGCTCGAACTTCCGGGATGGAATGGTTCATAAAGCGATTTGGCTCCCATCTGGACGGACTCATCCATCTACCAGCAGAGGCTCTTACACGGACGATGAGCGAGGAGAGGTCCGGCACGATATATCCTAATAGACGCAGAACTGTACGTTTCGTACCGCAATGGAAGCGCCAATGACCCACCGTCACCCGCGCTTCACACGAACGCTGAATCGGCCAAATAGTCCGACCGTAGAACGCGGACATCACTTGTGAGATTCGATCGAGCTAATTAGTTTTTGGCCATCACGTCCTCGCATCCAGCACCGGCTCAGCGACTCGATCGAAGCCGCGTTCCAGTTAGGCGGTGTCTGCCAAAGAATGTTGCGAACGAAGAAGTCCACGAGCTTTAGTTCGCAGTAATTGCCCGGCACTCCGTGGTTCGCGTTCGGCACCACAAGCATGTCGAAGAATTTTCCTGCGTCGATAAGACGGTCGGCAAGCTGGAAGGTGGATGATGGATCGACGTTTTCATCCAGTTCGCCGACAATCAGCAACAGCTTACCTCGTAATCGGTGCGCGTTGTCGACGGCGGAGGATTGTGAATATTCGATGCCGACCGGCCAGCCCATCCACTGCTCATTCCACCAGATCTTGTCCATTCGGTTGTCATAGCAACCGCAATTGGCGACCCCAACCTTGTAGAACTCAGAATGGAAGAGGAGTGCGCTCACCGCATTCTGACCACCGGCGGACGCACCAAAAATGCCAAGGTTTGAAATATCGTACCACGGATAGTTTACGCTCGCCGCCTTGTGCCACAGGATTCGGTCGGGAAGCCCACCGTCCTTCAGATTTTTCCAGGCGACGTCGTGGAACGCTCGCGAGCGGTTGTTCGTCCCCATTCCATCGATCTGTACAACGACGAATCCAAGTTGCGCGAGCGGCTCGGCCGATGCTGAGAATGACTTCGGAACGAACGAACCGTGAGGGCCAGCATATATTCTCTCAACGACCGGATATCGCTTGGTTTGATCGAAATTAATGGGAAGGTGAATGACCCCCCAAATATCAGCCTCGCCATCTCTCCCCTTCGCATGAAAGCTGAGCGGCGGCGTCCAGCCAGCGGCCACGAGCTCCGAAATGTCGGCGCTTTCGACCTGCATGAGCTCCGAATTGTCAGTGGTTCGATATAAGACCAGGCTCGGCGGAAGATCGATTCGTGAACACAGGTCTACATAGTATTGGCCATCTGGCGAGAACTCGATGTGATGATTTGCCGCTCGAGGGGTGAGCGCAGTCAGGTCCGTCCCGTCAAATTCGATTCGGTAGCCATGGATGAAGTAAGGATCTTCGCCTGCGTTCATTCCGCTCGCGCCAAACCAGATCCGGCGGGTCACCGGATCGACAAAATAGACCGTGCGGACCACCCACTTGCCTTTGGTGATCTGATTTTTAATCTCGCCGGTTCGGCCATCGAATAGGTAAAGATGCTCGTATCCGTCGCGCTCGGACGCCCAGATGATCTCCTTCCCGTCTGCAACGTTAAACTGAAAGATTTTGCCAGCGCACTCTTGGTCCATGTTCAGCGGCTGATAGTCGACGAAGGTCTTGCTGCACTCATCGATCAGCGAGCGGACTTCTCCGGTGGCTGCCACCACTTCTAGAAGGCGATAGAGCTGATGGCCTCGTTGATTATACTTAAAAGTGAAACCTCGACTGTCCTCCCACCACTCGATCGGCGAAAGTTCGTAAGGATTTCGGAATAGACTGTTGTCGAGTTGGATCTCGCGACGGCTGCCGATCTCAAAGAGCACCGGGTGTGATACTGTCAACAGGTCGCCAGGCTTAGGATACGTCATGGTCCGGCGCCTCGGATGAAGCTGGTCGGTCGGCGACGATTCGACGAAATGAATTTTACGCTCGTACCCGGGGCGGAACCGGTATCCCGCAAGATAGCGCGAGTTCGGAGACCACCTCAGTGTGGACAACGCGTAGTAGTTGCTCTCGGATCCGTCCCAGGTCAAGGGCATGTCCTGCGAGCCATCCTTGCTGCACAGGAATAGATTGTGCCTATTGATATAGGCCAGCCATTTACCATCAGGAGATGCGCTTTTTTCCTTCGGATCATTTTCTACCGGAGGGCTGCCATAGGGGTTCTCCTCATGGACTTTGGATGAAGCGTTCTGGGCTAGACAGGTGTAGCTCACAAGATCGCAGCTCCACCTGGTGCTATCGATCTGGAAGCTGATCTCGCGACCATCGCTAGCCAGGTCAAAGCGACGAAACGGCAGATTGTCAGCGTCGCAATGCCTCTGCGTTGCTCGGGTCAGGGCGGCAGCCAGCTTATCATGATCAAAGGCCAGCTGTTTTGCGCCCGTGACAGCGTTCACGATGATGAATTGGCGCCGGCCCCTTACCCTTCGGCAATAAGCAAAGGCCTCACCATCTGACACCCAGAACGGCACGTCCGCGACATTGACCGTGAGCTGACCATAGTAACCGTTGATCGAGAGCGCTCGTTCGTAATCCGCTACCTGCAGGATCTCGTGTCCAAAACTATCTTTCCGGCGGTCCAGGGCTTCCTCCTCATCTGAGCTAACGGAGCGATCGTTAAGGTGCCCCGTATACGAAAGGAGCAATAAGGCTCGCTGATAGCGTGCGGCTAAGTCGCGGGCCCAAAGATCGCCAGTGCCCTTCTCAATCCCCCTTGAGCTCCGTCCAAGTCATCCTTGCAGAAATGATGCCATCGAAGCTGCAGGCGTTATTACGTTGTTATCTGATCCCCCTTGTCGGCTAGAGAAGAACAGTAACACGAACACGAATGTGTAAAATCAAACACAGACTAGGAGTCGGCAGTAGCGGCAGGCCGAGCGAATAACGTTAGGCAGCGGTCATCTCCCCGCAACCGTGATTCCTCGAGAAATATGAACTTGCTTCGGACGCGAATGCGAGGGCATACAAGCACACGCGACCTCGCACATTTGCGCCACAGCACGCGGCTTCAAGTGGCAGGTAGTTGCCAGAACCACTGAGCTGGATGTCGCTGCGGTCTCGTGGACATTTGTTCGAAGGACATCCCAGGTGTGTTTGATGCAACCTTGGCTGAATTGCTTCAATCCTGTCGCGGGCGCTACTCTTGCCGCGGGCGACGCAGAAGCGTTTCCACCAGAATGCCATGGACCGCCCCAGGAACATATCTCCTTGAGAAAGCTGAACCCGAGCGCCTTTGCCCGTAAACTCGCTAACGAGGTGACGATTGGTTATGTTCGTGTCTCTCACGCTGGGGCACTGTCAGTTTTCGCCTGCTGCAAGACTGCTGCAATGGTTCGACCTGCGCAGCTCCGGAACATTCCCGACCGAAAAACGAAATGGAGAGAGGCTGGTGAGAATTGGAATGCCTTCGTCAACTCGGTACTCAACGACGATGCGCTGAAGCAATGGACCCAGGAGCAATTCCTGGCGAGCGTCTTCGGGCCAACGCAAGACTGAAAATACCCCGGAAGTACTGGAAGAATGCCAATCCAGAATGAAATTTCGTGAGACCAGCCAGCGCGACGATTAGAAGGGCAACTTAATAAAGCGCGCCGTGGCTCAGGCCGCGGCGGAATTTTTGGCCTGAAACCGACACAGGAAGTCCGCCGCCCGCTGGGCATTGGACGAGGTCTTGAAGATCGCGCGTTTGTCGTTCTTCGGCACCTTGATCTAAGAGGGCATATGGGAAATGTGCCCCTCCCTCACACCTCCGGTGTCAGGCCGAGACGATCGGCGGACAGGAAGGCCGCGCCAAGCTCTGCGACTACCCCTTCCATGGCATAGCCTTCATCGCCGAAGCGCTTGCGGCCGAACTCGCGATTCAGATGGCTCTCGTGGCGGTATGTAGTGTCCAACGCTAGTCATTGCGCGCGTCGCGGCAGAAGTGGAAGTACGTGGTCCTCACCTTTTCAGGTCGTGCCCCCCCAGCCCGGCAACCGCAGTGTTCTCCCTGGGCGCTGGTCTGTCCGTATCCTCAGATGCAACGATGACGAACAAGATTGACGCTTATTATCCGGTTTCCGACTTGCAGAAGGCAACGTGCTCTGATGAGTCGCGCCCGAATGGCGCATTCCTGCGCAGAGCGATTGAAGCTTTCGGAGTGGCTATTCACTGCTATCAGCGCCTCCATGACGAACACCGTCAATTTCAAGACGACTACGATATGCAGTGAAGGATTCAATCTTGCAGCGCCAGGTAAACTTTGTGATCAACACCAATGCCACAGCCGCTCCGAGCTGGACATTCACCAGAGTTACCGTCAACCCTAGCGGCAACTTCCTGAGCTTGGATCGCACGAGGACAAACGATCTGACGATTACGCTGGGACCAGCCGTTCCGGGCGTCGTGGAAGCGACAAGAAATGGTCGGAGAATTGCGGCGGCAAGCCGCGTGCCTGACAGGCGCGCCGCTGACCTGCATCTCTCTGCTCAGATCGCGAACGGCATCGAAACCGGAGTGAGAAACGCACTAATCGCCAGCTTGGGATATTTTCGAAATGGCCAAAGCACGGAAACCTAAATCTCGTCCTGTCGTCCCGGAGGGCTTCAACCGGGCTAGGACGCTGACTGAACCCGAGGCTCATGCGTTGGTTGCGCGCACAGCCGCATCGATGGGCTCTCCCCATACATCTGTGTCCCGGCCGGTCCTCCGCCCGCACCCTGCCTACGATATCGTCGCGCCCCGAAAACCGGCGCGTATAGCATCCCTCTCTTTGGCGAAGTTATCGATTGTGCGGTCTGGCGAGCTGGCGGGATAGGCGCTGCCGCCGTACCTTAAGACTATGTCCGCGCCAACGAATTCTCGGCGTTGCCTCCCTCGCAAGTCATTTTGCGCGCACCTGACCATAAGTGCGCAGCTCCCAAGTCCAACGGACGAAATGAAGCTATTTGGTCTTCCAGGAAAGCTAGGAATAGCTGCTTCACCTAGCAAGCTGTTGAAAAAGGTGCTCGCCGCCGACCAGCGACCGTGATTCATTGGCTCCGACGAGATTCGGAGATGATGCGTGCGCGGCGGCGACAATCGAACGGGCGAGCTGTTCAGCTACGTCGACCTGGAGGCGCGGGTGCGGCGTGACCATCCGCTGCGAGCGATCCGGACGATCGTGAACGAGGCGCTGTCGACGCTAGAGCGGGAGTTTACAGCCCTCTATTCGCCGATTGGGCGGCCGTCGATCCCGCCGGAGAAGCTGCTGCGGGCGATGTTGTTGCAGGCGTTGTATTTGATCCGCTCGGAGCGGCTTCTGATGGAGCGGCTGGAATACGACCTGCTGTTCCGCTGGTTCGTCGGAATTGGCGTCGACGACGCAGCCTGGGATCATTCGGTGTTCTCGAAGAACCGCGACCGGTTGCTGGAAGGCGACATCGCTGCCAAGTTCCTGGCGGCGGTGCTGGCGCAGCCCAAGGTGAAGAAGTTGCTGTCGAGCGATCATTTCTCGGTCGATGGCACGCTGATCAAGGCCTGGGCCTCGATGAAGAGCGTGAAGCCGAAGGATCGCTCTGGCGAGCCGCCGGCGCAAGGCGGCGGGCGCAATGCCGAAGCGGACTTCCACGGCCAGAAATGTTCTAACGACACCCATGCTTCGACCACCGATCCGGATGCCAGTCTCTGCCGCAAGGGAAAGGGCAAGGAGACGAAGCTGTGCTTCATCGGGCATGGGCTGATGGAGAACCGCCACGGCCTGCTGGTCGACGCCTGTCTGACGCGGGCCGACGGGCATGCCGAACGGGTGGCCGCGCTGCACATGATCGAACCCCGTGCCGACCGGCCAACAGCGATCACGCTTGGCGCCGATAAAGCCTACGACGCAGAAGACTTCGTCAACGAGCTGCGCTCGATGAACGTGACGCCGCATGTTGCGCAGAACACCAGCGGCCGCAGCTCTGCGATTGACGGGCGAACGACCCGGCACGGCGGCTATGCCGTCAGCCAGCGCATCCGCAAGCGCATCGAGGAGGCATTCGGCTGGATCAAGACGGTCGCCGGACAAGAGAAGACCCGATTCCGTGGCCGTGAACGCGTCGGATGGGCCTTTACCTTCGCTGCCGCCGCCTACAATCTGGTGCGGCTGCCCAAGCTGATCGCGGAGGCCGGCTGATGACCAAGGTGCCCGGCTATGCCAAGGCCTTTGCTGGCCGCTGGCGCATCGTCGAAATGGACAACTGGGACAGCGACTTCCTCGACCTCGTCGAACAGGCGCATCTCACCTTCAAGGGCAAGTCCGACGGTGAAATTGCCTTCGGTGCGCTGAAAGGCTTCCTCGATATCCGCTACGGCGCGCGAGACGGTTCGGCCTGCGCGGAGTTCTCATGGGAGGGGCACGATGAGAATGACCCCGCCTGCGGTCGCGGATGGGCTATGATCGGCACTGTGGGCAGGCTCGTCGGCCACTTCTACATACACAATGGCGACGATTCAGCCTTCGTTTGCGAACGCGGCTGAGTTCTTCAACAGCCTGCTAGGTCGCCGCGCGGCGCTGCATTCACTGATGACATCTGGCTAGGAAGATATCGCTCTTGATCGAACAGCTGGAGCTTAGCTTGGCTGCGCGAACCTTTCGTATAACTCGACAGTCTGAGCGAGTGTGGAGCGGAGGGGAGAATGTCGGATTGGTTGAAGTATTGGGCGATGATCGCGCTTAAAGCCGTTGACGCCCCTGTTGGCTTTAATCGTGGCGTGAGCCCACTTACCAGCGCGAAAACAACCGCTGAAGCGATAGCTCGCGTTTGACGATCCGGATCTTGCGGCAGCCGACAAGTTCCGCCTTGAGCAGTCAACGTACAACAAAGAGGTACAAACTCTCATTCAGCAAGTCATGAACGATTCCAGCAGAATCGCAGCAGCGTCATGAAAGGCGGCTAAAGTTAATCACCATCTTAGGTGAGCTTCGAGCTTCTGCAACGCAGCCAGTCTTCCTCAATTCACGGAGCGAAGGCCGCCGCAAGATCTCAGTCAGCAACACTTGTCTCCACATCTCTTCTTCGGATAGTTGCAGGCGTCGCCGCTAAAATCGGGACCGAATGCCTCCCATGTAGTGCCTGTAAACCTCATCATCCGAGCTCCCCTTATCGGCGATAAGTCACTCTTGCTTGTATTTAGAGTCTAGCGGTATCCCTCGATCGGGTACAGCGGGAGATCAATGCTCAAATTGAGAGGCCTCAACTTAAGAAAACCATTCGAGCACAGTCGTCAAAGCCTACGGAGATGGCGCTGCTCTGGTGCAGCAATCAAGACGCCAACGGTTACACGTCGGAGCGCAAAGACTTTATCCTGGCCGCCATCGTACCCATGGCAGGAGAAGAATTGGCTGACGCGGAAGGTAGGCCATTTTAGCCGCAACCCTTTACTTGTCATCCCTGCCACTGCGTTTGTCGAGCAATGCTCGCCAGCGAAGGCGTATGAGGCGTCGCCCCAGCTTAACAAGTCGAATGGTTCGGCTGCGCAAATCGTCTGTTTTCCAGGCGCGCTCGGCAAGACGATGACTTCCAAACAGGCCTTGCGCGATTTGGCGATAGCTATTTCCTTCCTGCCATCCATCCACTGCCCGCAACGCCAGGATCAGCCGACGCCGCTTCAAAGCAGGCAAAGCAAGTGGCGGCTCGCCAAGCGCCCGACGCTCAAGGGCAAGCCAAAATCGACGTGCGGCTCCCAGCCGAAGCTCGAAATCGGCATCGAGCGGCAGATCAACGACGACAGCATATCCGCTCGCCGGAAGCTCTCTTAGCCAAAGGCGATGCTTCGTGCCCCCGAGCGGCACGATCGCATGCCATCCATCCGGCGCACGACGAAGCTCGCTGCCCGGCAGATTGTCGAAATCGAGCTGACAGCTTTCAGGCGCAATGCAATTGGCCGCCCGCACAGCTAGTACGGTCGGCAGCACCTCGGGTGCCCAAAAGACTGAATGCTCGTTGAAAGTCCTTTGCGGATCAGCAGGAAAACGAGAGCCCCCACTTGCGTCGGAACTGGCCCGCCGCTGCGCTTGAACGTTCGCGGCGAGATAGCCGCTGATAATCCTCTTGGTAGTCGCGATCCCGGCGCAGCCACTCCCAGGCCAGGTCGGCAGCATCCGGCTTCTTCAGACCGCTGTACGCTTCCTCATTTCTCCAGTCAGTATCCGGCATCGTACCTTTCCCGCACAATCTTCAGACGCGGCGAAATGCATCCGATGATTGTGGCTCTTTCCGGTGCTTGCTTATCGTGTACGCGCCTTGCACGCACTTAATCGATGGAATGATCAACTTTTGCGATCGCGACACATTCCCGCGCCCCTGACATCCGCGCTGATCATTGTTTTGGCCAACCGCTACGTAGCAGATCGCGATAGCCGTGGCCCGCTAGCCACTTGGCCCGCGTCAGATGACTTTCGAATGTGCGTCGCGCACGATCCGGTTCAGCGGTGGGATCAAGCCCAAGCACAATTCGCGCGATTTCGCGCCAATCTGCCTTGTCCGCGTCCGCATCAAGAAGTCGCATATAGGCAACAGCATGCTCCTTGTCATATGACGTGAGCTCGTCGACGCTGGGCGCCAATTCTGCGATCTTCGGCTCGGCTGGCACTGCCTGAAACTCCTACCCAACTGAAAAATCTAGCGAAATCAAAGCAACGATAACTACTTTGAGGTCGTTTTGGTACCTGCCCATTGGTCGTACGCCAACCTCCTTTTCGCGCTGAGATGGCAATCGCATATTGGCTCACATTGACCTGGTGGCTCTATCCAGCGCTTTCCCTTGTTCATCGCAATCCATACTGGAAGGGATTGCAGATGTGCCCTACAACTAGGTTGTCCTTTCCTGGCGGAAGGCATGGTGGTTCGTGGTGACAGGCCCGCTCGCACTCGTGAAAGGCAATAACCAGAACCAGCGAACTGAGAATATTCGTTTCCCTTCGAGCCACAGTTGAACATTCGTCCTACTAGTCGCGCTCCCGGGAAAACGCCGCAGGCAATCTCTGAGCGCGATTCCCTCTCTGCCGCTAATGGCAAGCTATTGCCCCACGAGAACGCTTGTGATGGTTTAACGAGAAGACGGCACGCGCTAGCTGCGTCTGCATCTCACCGTTCTGATTCCTCGAAGCAATTGGGGAGGACGGCCACTGCTCGTGCGAGCTTATCGTAATAGTCTGGCTATAACCAGTGGTTTCATAATCGTCGAAATAGCTGCCTCTGCGCATGAACGCTCGTGCGCTTGTCGCCTAGAATGTGCGCCGGATCGGCGTAGAGCGCGGCATTCCGCAAGAGCAATTGGCTTATTATGCCGGGATCGACCGCTCGTACCTGGGGCGCATTGAGCAGAAGAAAGACAACCCGACCATTGATCTTCTGGACCGTATCGCCGTGACCTTGGGTATTCACTTGTCCGAATTGTTCGCTGCGCCGGCCAGGGTGCGAAGCTCCCCAAGCCGATGCCTAGTCTAGAGGACGCAAACCAGCGCGCCCCTGTCGGAACAGGACATAATTATTGTCGGAGCCATGTTTCAGCTAAGGACGGGAGGGAGCGAGCCGGAGCGGCGCACGTGCTTTCTTCGATCTACAGTCGACGATTCCGCTCTCCTGCTCCAGCCGATGTCGTTCCAGCAGGGTCCACCTAGCGTCCCCGGGCAGCCCGTCGTAAGGCCGAGCATCTTAAAAATGAGGGCTTGCGCCGCTCCGAAGAGTCTCTTTGGAGCTGTGGTCGGTTTGTCGGCTGGGGTTCGCGTGATCGCAACGCCGAAACCAAGAGACGTCCGTAAGGGCATGGAGGGACTTGCTACCCTGGTGTGCGTAAGAGCATGAGACTCCGTCGTCCAGAGTTGTCGGTCGGAGGATAAAGCTGGCGTGCGGCTCGAGGAGGGGACCTTTCCGGTGGCCGAAGATCGGGAAGCCGTGGGGCCATGCAGGGGCGCATTTTAGGCACTCGCTGGAAAGGCTCGACTGGCCGTTTGTTTATGGGACCCGAAAGACGCCGGCACAATCGCGAGCGGGATAGTTTCAGCCGGCGCCGGGCGCTGTGAATCAAGGCCATCCGACGCGTCGCGAGATGGTGGCGAATATGGTCTGAATTGGGTGTGAGCTAGGCTGGGCCTGACTATCCCGATGCGATGAAGGGGATGCTGAGCGAGAGCCAACGCTAGCGTTAGATCATCAAAAATGCAGCGTCATCGGTTTGACCGGCGAGCAGAGACGATGCCTGAAGATCAATGCTGTTGGACCTGGAAGAAGCCTACCAGGTGGCAGCTGCGCCCGTTGGCCGGTCTGGCGCATAAGAAGGCCGGCTCCGCTCGACATCGCAGGGCCGCAACTTAGTGTTAGGTCTGCCGGCGTCTTATGAATCCGGGAGATGCGGAGAATGTCAGGCAGCCTTTGCGGCCCTTGATTTTGGCCGCTTCACGTGCCGTACGCGGGCGTCAATCGCAAGCTGGTCCATGGCCCAGTGAGGACTGCCGATTTTGCTGACAGGGTACGGCTCAGTCGCGCGATTGTCCCAGATCACGACGTCGCCTGATTTCCAGTTCCAGCACAGGGTGTTCTGCGGGGCGGTGAGATAGGATTGCAGCCGTTCAAACAGTCTTTGGCTGGGATAGCGCTGCAGGCCAACGAAGTCCTTCACGAAACGACCGAGCGATAGCATGCGTTCGCCGGTCTCGGGATGAACACGAACAATCGGATGTGTCGTTTCGTAGATCGTTCCAGTGGAGACGCCACACCAAGGCCGCTTGTTGGATTCGGTGGCGCTTCCTGTCGCAGTGAGATCAGATGCGACGAAGCTCACAGCCCACAGGTTATCTGCGAGCATCCGCAGGGGATCGGGAAGATCAAGATAAGCGGCCGCCTTGCTCGACCAAGCAACGTCGCCGCCAAAAGGCGGGACCGCTGCGAGCCGGAGCACCGAAATGCCTGTGGCTACCCGCTCATCGTTCATCTGGTTGCGATCACTGCAGGCGCGATCAGACAGCTCCTGCCGGATCGTTAAACCACCCATTGTGCCCGCCATTGTGGGATTCGGTATCAGCGAGCCGAGCCGGAGCACAAAACGCTGCTGCTGTGCATCGTCGAGATGTCCCTGATCACGGAAAAAGATGACCTTATGCTTTAGCAGAAGCCGGTTGAACGCGACGATGACATCGTCAGGCAAATCGTCCGACAGCGCAATGTTCTTGATTTCGGCACCAAGCCGGTCCGCGTGCTTGACGATGTCTGCTCGCGGAATGACATTTTCAACAGCGATTGTTCCACTCATGGCGGCGCCTCTTTCTGTCGATGTCTAAACAAGCTCAGTGGTGGTCGCGTCTGGCGACAAACCCGGCAGAACAAGCTTGATGCTATAGCCCCGAATTGTCTGAGCATGGGTCACCGCGCCGCTCAATTAAGCGGCTGAAATCTGAAGGACACTCGCATATGAGACTACCAGATCGATTTACAGGCTGATCAACAGTGCAGATCATAGACGCAATCCATGTCCCGTCCATGAAACGAAACCAGCCTTCTTTTTGAGCTCGCGCAACGTTCGCCTCGTCCCAGAACTCATGCTTGGAAAATCCTCGAACAACGACTGTGTCGTACCTCATTCATCCCGCAAGGCCTCATGCGCAGGATGAAGATTAGAACGGGTTCGCGGCATGCACCCGCGAAGCGGATAGGACCCACCGCCTCGAAAATGAAATCTACCTCAAGCTGTATAACATCTCTAAAACTACTTCAACGGGCTCCTAATCATATTTTTGCGACTTGGAGTTGTTCAATGCGCGACGTTTCATCAGCTGATCACTTACTGTCATGCCTTGGACTAGCGGGAGAAGCGCAAAATAAGAAAGCTGCAACTTCCGATGCAGCTTAAACAACGGACTTAATCCCTCGATTTTCAAAATTTGCACTCGGCGCGAATGCAGGTCGTCCCTGTGATGCCGTGTCTTTCATTCTACCCGGAGACGTAGATTTTCCTTACGGCGTGCATGCCGCTTTGGCTTCGCGGCCGTTGAGCACGCACATCGAAACGGAGCGCCCACGGCCAGGAATATCGCTCCGAAGGCGTCTTTGCGTTCTCCGACTGCAAGCCGCAAAATCCGGCTGCCTATCTTGCCTCACTATGAGGGACACGACACTGCAGGGCGGTCGGATTTCAGATCATAAGCCACGGATGTAGCTTCTTCATGATCGCTCTCTCTTGTCCTTGGCTTGAGATCGAGTGCTCGCCAAGACTAGGCGCGACGTCGACCTCACCGCGGGGCCACCCGCGCGCGAGGTTCGCGTGTGCAACATTCGGCTTTGCCTTCATCGCAATCGCAGCGATAAAGATGGATGCATAGCGACTCGCTCTTGCACATCACACCAGTTTTGGAGCCATCCCCTCGCCGGCCATGCAGGCTTAAATGCCGGCTCCGATGATCTCCTTGTCAGATCAAAGAGCACTTTCAATTCCTGGCTGAATGTGCCGGTCCGCTTGTCTGAGCTCAGCGAACTGGCGGAACATGACAAACAGCGCGATCATTCCGGCGCCCAGCTCAGCGATGGCTTGACTGGCCAACACTCCGCTAAAGCCCGATATGACAGGGAATAACAGTACGGCCGGTATGAAGAGATATCCATGCCTCGCGAAAGACACAACCGCGCTGAGGCGTGCTCTGCCGAGCGACTGAAGCATTGTCGTCACGAAACACTGAATACCGAAGAGTCCAAAAAACAGATGAAAGATGATGCAGGTCGAGACGGCAATTTCGGTGACCTTATCGCTATCGCTGAACAACCTGACCAACGGCCGGACAAAAAGCATAACGGCTGTGGAATACGCAAAGGAAAGCGCAACCGTGATGGATAGCATGAACTTCGCGACCCTCAGTACACGGGCAAGGTCGCGGGCGCCCCAACCAAACCCCAGGACAGCTTGAGAGCCGATACAAAAACCCGTGATAGGCAGCGCCCCGATTGTCAGGATTCTTACAGCTATTCCCACCGCCGCGACGAACTCGTCACCGAATCGGGCAGCGGCTCCGTACAAGAACATACCGGCAAGAGCAGATAAGATACTTGTCGCGGTCGCCGGCGCCCCAATGAACGCGAGCTCTCTGATGCGATCTACCCGCAACGAGACCTGAGAGATTCTGACGAAGACAGTGCCCCACCCCTTGGTAAAATATCCGATGTAGAGGCTTATCGCAGCGATCTGAGATAGGAGCGTTGCTAGGGCCGCGCCTCGCACGCCCAAGTCCAGCAAGAATATAAAAATGGGATCAAGCAAGGCGTTCAATATGAAAGCGCTCAGCATCGTCCACATACTGAATCGTGTGTTGCCTTCAGCTCTTGCGATGAAGCCGCTGACAATATTTAGGAGCATCAAAGTGGACCCCGGCAAAAGGATCGTGGCGTAGTCGAGCGCGATGGGAAGGATGGTTGGAGTTGCCCCGAGTACGACGAAGATGCCTCGTAGGCCCAGAAGCAGTCCGACCGTCATGATCACTCCGATCGGAGCGGCGAGCGCGAGTGCCGTACTCGCACCTCGACTAGCCTCCAACTCATTACCAGCACCAAGATGACGAGATATGAAGGATGCAGTACCCACACCGATCCCCTCTCCCGCCGCCGCGAGCAGGATAATGATCGGCATAGTCATGCTCACGGCTGCGATCGCCTGCGCACCAAGTGAGCCAACAAAGATAGCATTGAGGAGCTGCTGTAACGCGCTGATCGACAACCCGATAACAGATGGAATGGCAATCCGAAGGAGAAGGCTCGGGAGCTTTTGATCCGATAGATCCACGTGCCGGCTTTTCTTCGGCATCGCATCGCGATCGCCTTTGACGACGAGCTTCGCATTCCGGTCATCCATGAATCACAACGTCCTCAGCGCTACGAATTCATTGATCGTCTGCAACAGCTCCTGTTGCAAGACCGTGCAAAGATGGCGTGTCACCTCATAGTCGACCATGCTCGGATCATACGTAGCGTCAATCTGTAGATCGCCCGATTGATATCCGACATCGAACCAGAAGAGGTGGATCGCCGCCGCTTGATGCATGTGTTCGCCGATCCAAAGTGGATAAGGGTCTGTGTCTAGAAAACGGCGTGGGAAATGGCGCTGCAAACGGGCGCGATAATTCACCCCAATTCTGGGCAGTGGCAGGCGATCGAGCCGACACCGCATGGCTGGATCTCGGTTTAGGAATTTCAGCGCCCGAAAGCCTATTCCCCCACGCGGCAGCGCATTGCGCTGCCGGTATATTAAACGAGCACGGTCGGAACGCGACTCTCTTCCTGTGATATTCAATGAAAGCGGAACGAGCTCGCTGATAAGGCCAATGATCTGAGATGAATCGAAATCGTCAAACAACCGACCTCGTGTCGAGGTCAGGCTATCAATCCAGAGCGAATAGTTGCCGAACAGGGCGCCAAACGCACCGGACAGGGCAGCAAGAAACACATCAAAGTCCTGACAATGCGCTGATCTGGCTCCAATACTGAGCAGACCCGCTGTTGCTTCCCCGTCGATCTCAAGATGGTACCTGGCCTGATCTAGCGAACGGCCGTTCGCAGCCTCCCGACGACCTCCGGCACTTGCATCGTGAAGCTCTCTCGCGCTTCCTTCTGCAACACTCGTGCCGCGCGATGACGCGTCGCTCACACGCAAGTTAAATTGGTCGTAGTCGATGTCCTCCCAGTGCTTGAGTTCGTCTGGTGCTTCGCTGTTCGCGTAGTGCTCGAGGCGCTTCAACCAGGGAGAGAGCCTTTGTACGGTCTCGGGACCATTCACATCGTGGCCTGCAGCAAGAGCTTGGTATGCGCCCTCCAATGCTTCCAGAAATAGCCGATAGCCCATCCCATCCGCTACGAAATGATGCATCAGCACCAGCAGATAGTAATCGCCGCTTTCCGAAGTACGGAAGGCCACGACGTGAACAAGAGGCGTGTGGCCGTCAAACCGAAACATGTGTTGACGTCTTGCCGAGACGCTCTCGATTGTCCTGCGCTGGTCTGGGCCGGTCATCCGGACGAGATCGATCTCCTCCACGATACGCTCGGCCGGACAAGGCCCAATCCTCAGCCGTAGTCCATCTTGGGTTCGGGCAACGCGGAGCCTGAGGCCTTCGTGCCTCTCGATGATATGGGCGAGAGCGCGGTCCAGGATCTTGATGTTCAGGATGCCGCCGCGCAAGAAGAACAGATCGCCGATGTTAAAATGCTCGTCAAAGCCGACAAGAGAATTCCAAAACGATATTACGGGGGGCACAGGCAGTAAGCCGTCAGCGGAAGCCACGTTGTGGGGTGCCGCCTCCGCTTCCCCGGCCGCCAACTCCCTGATGGTCGGTGTTCGATAAAGCTGGTTGACGGTGAGATTCAGCCCGGCTTTGCGCGCCAGCGTGACGCAACGTACGCTTAGAAGAGAATCGCCGCCGATATCAAAGAAACTGCTGTCGATTCCCACCCCCTTGGCGCCTAATAGATCCTCCCAGATCCGAGCAAGAACTCGCTCGTTTTTGGTGCGGGGCTCAGCAGATGGACTAGTTTCTATCTCGCGGTAAGGAACGGAGGAAAGGCGAGCACGGTCTATCTTTCCGCTTGTCGTCAGAGGAACACTGTCAACCAACCTGAAGGCTGTGGGAACCATGGGAGATGGCAATCTGTTGCGCACGTAGGCGAGGATCTCTCCAGTGCTTAGATTCTCCCGAGCGGGCACCACGCTCGCCGTCAAGCGGCGATCCTCATCGATGCCTTCTGCGAAGACCGCGGCCTTTGCGATTGCCGGATGAGACTCAAGGGCAACTTCGACCTCCTCCGGCTCGATGCGAAAGCCCCTTACCTTGATCTGGTTGTCCGATCGGCCGCAAATCTCGAGAAGGCCGCTGGTTGAGATGCGTGCGATGTCCCCACTTCGATAAAGCACGTTATATTGTCCGCCATCATACGGATTCGGCACGAAACAGCGGTCAGTCCGATCTTGATCCCGCCAGTACCCAGCGCTGAGACAGCGGCCTGCGATGCACAGTTCGCCGGGGGCTCCAACAGGCACTCTCTTCAATCGAGAATCGAGGACGTAGAGTTTGACGTTGTCGATTGGCCGCCCCACCGGGACAAGCGCGGAGTTGTCATCGGCATCCGCTGTTTCGTGCACGGCTGCATTGGACGCACATTCCGTCGCACCATAGAAGTTCCACAAGGGCACACCCGGAAAAGACCCGCGCCAGCGCGCGGGCAGTGAGGAAGGCATCGGTTCGGCGCTGCTTGTGACCAATCTCAAGGCGGTCCTTTGCGGTTGCCGTTCCTGGGCCCCGATGATACCGGACAGGAGTGGCGGAGAGGCAAAAAAGCGTGTCACACGATGTTTTGCCAAACTGCACAACAAGAGATCTGGATCTAGCACCTGCCCTAGGGTGAGGATCAGCGTGGGCACACCTCTCAGAAGCCCACCAAAATACTCCCAAGCGGACGCAACAAGGGAAGCGGACTTCTGGACAACCATCACGTCGGTACTATCGAAGGGAAAGCGTCGCCACATCCAGTTCAGCCGATTGAGAATGGCCGATTCCGGAATAAGAACCCCCTTCGCCCGCCCTGTTGAGGACGACGTGTATATAAGGCTCGCAACTTGGTGATCTGAGGGTGAGTCGCTGGATTCGAAATCATCCGTCAGCGCCCTGCACCTGTCTAACGTCAATAGACAAATCGAAGGTATGTCAAAGCCAGTCTCCGTGGTATTTGCGTGAACCAACACCTTTGCCTGACTATCTCGCAGGATATGTTGGATCCGATCAGGCGGATAATCCGGCGGTATCGGCACGACAATAGAATGCAAAGCTCGCGCCGCCAGCATAGCAGCGGCAACGTCAGGCGACCGGTCGACCAGCATGGCGACCATATCGCCAGCACCCACGTCCAAATCCCGCAGGAAGGACCTGATAGCTGCTACGCGCTCACGCAGCTGGCCGAATGTGACCTCCCCGAACTCGCCTAAATATGCTACCTTGCTGTGATTGGAGACACTGATCTGCTCGAAGGCTTCAACAAGCAGACATTCAGACTCATATGGCTGCCTGGACCCCTGCAGCGAGTTCAGTAGGGTGACGTCTGACGCGCCGAGGCAGCTCAGCTCCTCAATAGGCGCAAGCGGTTTGTCAACGCAGGCGGCAATCAGACAGCGCAGATTATTGGCCATGCGAACAACTAGATCACTCGAAAATATGTCTTCCGCATACGCCAGCTGGAGCGCAATTTCATCGCCGTGATCTTGCGCGTACAATGTTAGGTCGAATTTGACATAGCCTGTGTCGTACTCGCGGAATGTCAGAGCCAACTCGTCCCGACCAGCGGGTTCGGCGGCCTCGGAGTACATGTTGAACATGACCTGGAAGATCGGTGATCGACCCGGTTCGCGACATAACCTTGTGTCCCTGACCATCCATCCGAATGGATAGGCCGAATTTGCGATGGCATCGCTGACCAGGTCCTGGATGCGGGTGGCATGAGCAGCAAAGGATTGACCGGCATCGATCACGGCACGGATCGGCAGCATATTCAGGAAAAAGCCGATGATGTCGGCGCTGCCAGGTTGATCCCGTACAGCGTGTGGCATGCCGACGACAATATCGTCCTGACCGCTATACATTCGTAGCAGCAGCTGGAAGCACGCCAGCAGTGTTGTCGACGTGGTGCAGCTATTCTGGCGCGCGAATTCTCTTACCCGACTGGATAGATCGCCGCCAAGCAGTACTGGATGCGAGCCGCCGCGATATGAATTGGTTTGCGGGCGAGCCCTCCCAAGCGAAAGCACCGGTGGATCATCACCAATCTGACGGCGCCAATAGTGACGTTGGCTCTCCAGCGCCTCTGGCGGAACGTGTTGTGCTTCCCACACCGCGTAGCTCGAGAGTGACGCACGGTTCTCTGGGCAAAACGCCACGGAATCTAGGTATCTTTGCTGAAGATCTCTGAGCAGCACAGAGATGGACCAGGCATCGACGATGATTTCATGAGCGGTGATCAATATTAGATGGTTGTCGGGACCAAGCCGGACCATGCGCGCGCGAAACAAGTGGCCTTGCCGGAGATCAAAATTGTCGTTCAGCTCCGTTCGCCGAAGCTGTTCGATGAGCTCCTCAGCTTCCTGCGACGTGAGGTGAGATGCATCAGTCAATTCAAGACTGGTACATGGCGGAGCATCAAAACATTGAGCCGGACCGTCTTCGTCGATAAAGCGGGCCGAAAGTGCCTGGTGGGAATGAACGACATCGGTCCAGGCGCGATTCCACCGAGCTAGATCGATGCTTCCCCTAATTCGCAGGCCGCCTTGAATGATGTAGTTCCTGGCAGATGGATCGAGCTGGGAGAGAAACCATAGGTGCTCCTGAACTCGCGTCAGAGGCGATCGGCTGAGACTTCCGTACGTCAGGGCTGTGCAGGGCTTGGACTCGGCTGGAGCCGCGATCGAAGCGGCAAGAGACCGAATCGTCCCATTCAGGACCATCCTGAAATCCGCTTTCACTCCGAGCAGAGTCTGCAACTGTCCCAATATGAGCATTGCCCGCAGCGAGTCTCCGCCGAGGCTTATGAACTGGTCATTCACACCAATCTTCTCAATGCGCAAAATGGCGGACCAGATTTTACGCAGTCGGGCTTCGAGGTCTGTTTGCGGCTCCTCGAATGGCGTTGGCAATGGAGGACGAACACAGGTCGGGTCGGGCAATGCTCCAAAATCGACCTTTCCGTTCCTGGTCAGTGGAATACCGTCAACGTGGATGATTCTTTCTGGCAGCATGTAGCTGGGAAGCGTCTCGGCAAGGAAGTTCTGGAGCTCGCTTTCCGCCAGTTCAGCTGGAGCTGACACATACGCAATAATTCGCCGCGTTCCGGCTTCCGCCTCGCCTCGGGCTATATTTCGCGCCGTGAGCTTTACGCCTGCGCAGACGGAGGCGACTGCGGCAGCGCCATGCACCGAGGGATGAGCGGACAAACGAGCTTCGATTTCTCCCAGCTCGATTCTGTGCCCGCGAATTTTGACCTGACGATCCCGTCGACCGAGACATTCCAAAAGGCCGTCGGAACGAAGGCGCCCAAGATCACCTGTCCGGTATAGGCGCCGGAACGACGGATCGTTTGAGAACGGGTTTGGCCGAAAGGCATCCTTGGTGCGGACATCGTCATTGGCGTAACCGGCAGCGACACCAACGCCACTCACACAGATTTCGCCGACCTCCCCCACGTTGCACAGCCGCAGTCCGTCGGCGACGTAAACCTTAACGTTATGAATCGGTCTGCCGATCGGTACATAAAGCTCAGCCAGCGCAGGCGGCACGGAAACCAGATGATGCGTAACGCCGTCCGCGCACTCGGTCGGCCCGTAGTGATTGAGGATGGGGACGCGGGGATATAAGCCAAGCCACTCACGTGCCAATCCGGGTGTTAGCGGTTCTCCGACCGTAGAAATAATCCGCAAACCATCCAGAGCTCGCTCCGCCGGAGCAAGTGACTGCAGATACTCAACAAACACTGCGAGCATCGACGGAACGAATTGGATAACCGAAGCGCCGCTTCCTTGAATTGCTTGGAGGAGGCACAATGGCGATCTCAATGTTGCATCATCAATGATCGCGCTAGAGGCTCCGACGCAAAGCCCAGCCAGAAGCTGCCACAGCGAGATATCAAAGCAATGCGACGCCGTTTGAGCGACGCAATCCGTCCGAGTGAGACTTAGATCGTCGATCTTTGCCGCCAAATGATTGTTTAGGGCGCCGCGCTCAATCATTGCGCCCTTAGGCTGGCCCGTCGAACCAGACGTAAACAGAATGTAGGCGAGTCCACCCTCGCTCGGCGATGGCACCACAGACAAAGTCTGGCCCTGGCGCAGCGCCGCCGCTATCGCTATGAATTGCGTGGCGCCTTTGCTGCTCGCCTGCAATAGGCTCAGCGAAGCCGGCTGGTCTCGGCCAATCACCAGAGCGCAGCGGCTCTGCTCGATCATGAATGATGTACGAGAAGCCGGTAACGATGGATCGAGCGGCAGGTACGTTGATCCAGCTTTCAATATTGCGACGACCGCCGTCGCCCAGTCGAGGTCCCGCTCCCCCCAATAGCCGACAACCGCCCCTTGAGCGCTCTGCTCTCGTAAGGTCCTTGCAAGGGCATCCGATCTTAATCGTAGCGCCTCATATGTGAGTTCGTCTGCGCCGTACCTCAGCGCAACCCTCTCCGGATCCGATCCTGCAAGTCGATCGATCGCCGTGATCGCGTTGAGCGGTTCACGTTCCACAGACTGATTTTTGCCTGATTGATTTTCCGTAGGCACGCGCCCCGCCATTTGTCGCTTCTGCGGCGTTCAAATCAGAGCGCCAACGCTCCTGATCGAGGTGTGCATTGCGTAGCCACCCTGATTCCGCCGGTCATAACTGTTCGTCCGTATCTTGGCTTCTCGTTCTTTCATTTACTTCTGTTTCCTCGAGGATCGGCAGAGGAACGCGGGCGGACGGTAGGACCCCGAGTTCGCTTTCGCACCTACCGACTCTTGTAGCGAGGTCGAAGCCGAGCTCGCTCACGCCACCAGATCGGCCCCGCCCTCTCTGACGCCTTCCGCCACGGCGCGCGCGCCGTAGCCTAAGACACCAGTCTTGGGATCGTAGGCGAAGTCCCTGAGCGCCTTGGCGCGCTTCTCGACCTCGTAGGCCGCGAAGATCAGCCGCTCCTCTACGCCCGCCGGAAGGCTCTCCGGATGGGCTTGCTTTAGCGCGATCTCGACAAGGGTTGCGGCGATGTCCGCCGCTCGGACCAGGTCGCAGATCTGCTCCTCGAGGTTTCCGTAGTGGTTGCGGGAGGGCTCCGGGCGGGCATCGGCGCCGGGCAAACGTGTGCTATTCTCAGAAATAGCCTGAGGCATGGGTCATGTCCTTGCTAATGGGATGGTCCGGCCGTGCTCCTGCCCCGCCAGCAAGCGAAGCTGGCAAGGGGCGCCAAAGACAAGGAGCACGCCATGTCACAGACACCCAATACCGCGATCGCCGTGATCGGCATCGATATCGGCAAGAACTCGTTCCACGTCGTGGGCCACGATGCGCGCGGCGCCATCCTGCTGAGGCAAAAGTGGTCGCGTGGCCAAGTGGAAGAGCGGCTCGCAAATATACCGCCTTGCCTGATCGGCATGGAAGCCTGCGTCGGGGCACATCACCTGAGCCGCAAACTCGCATCGCTTGGTCACGATGCCAGGTTGATGCCGGCCAAATATGTCCGCCCCTATAGCAAGGGGCAGAAGAACGACTTCAATGATGCCGAAGCGATTGCCGAAGCCGTGCAGCGCCCGACGATGAAGTTCGTCGCGACCAAGACCGCGGAGCAACTGGATCTGCAGGCGCTGCACCGGGTGCGCGAGCGGCTGGTGTCGCAACGCACCGGCATCATCAACCAGATTCGCGCCTTCATGCTGGAACGCGGGATCGCCGTGCGCCAGGGTATCGGCTTCTTGCGCACCGAACTGCCCACCATCCTTGCGACCCGCACCGATGCCGTGTCGCCACGCATGTTGCGTGTCATCGAGGAGTTGGCAGGCGACTGGCGCCGGCTGGATCAGCGCATCGATGGCCTATCCGGCGAGATCGAAGCACTGGCCCGTCAAGATCAGGCATGCTCGCGCCTGATGACGGTGCCTGGCATCGGGCCGATCATTTCGAGCGCCATGGTGGCCGCGATCGGCACTGGAGACGTATTCTCCAAAGGCCGCGACTTCGGCGCTTGGCTCGGACTGGTGCCCAAGCAGATCTCGACGGGAGACCGCACGATCCTCGGCAAAATCTCGAGGCGCGGCAATCGCTACCTGCGCGTTCTGTTCGTGCAGGCGGCGTGGGTTGTGCTGGTCAGGATAAAGAACTGGGAACGTTACGGGCTCAAGTCCTGGATCGAAGCCGCCAAAAGGCGGTTGCACCACAACGTGCTCGCGATCGCGCTCGCCAACAAGCTTGCCCGCATCGCCTGGGCGGTGCTGGCCAAAGGACGCACCTTCGAGCTGACGAGGACCGACGATGCAGGCGTCCGACCCGCTTGACCCTCGCGCCGGGCTCGGCGCGGTCAAGGCGCAGCCTGGCAACGCCGGAGCCAGCCGCAAGCCAAGCGCGACGGCTGGCCTTGACCGCCCCTGCGCACGACGCGATCGACGTTCTGCGGGCCGGGACGAAGGAACGGCCCTTGGCTCGAACAAAGGAACTGAGCGATATGAGGAGCAAACGATGACGTAGCCCCACATTCCAGCCGAGGTCTGCGAGAGGATGAGACGAGATGGAGGTTCGGTCTTCCCGGCGCATGCGAACACTGGTGACCCAAATGGCCCAATCGAGGCCTGTCCGCTAACGAGAACGCACGCGCGCTGATATCCATGGTGGCCCGGAGCAAATGCTCCAATCAAAGGCCGGATACATTGATGCAAGACCGCTTACCGCCAGCTCGGCAAAACCACTTGCAACGCACGGCCGGACCATACATGGTCAGGCCCGTCCGCGGTGCTTCCAACACCACGGCGGGCCGCTCGTCATCCGAACAAGCGCGCGAATCGTACAACAGCCGCTATGGCTGGGTTAGTCGTTGCGGCGGCGGTTCTCACCGGCCTTGTGCCTTTTACGCATCGCGGTCGCGAAGCGCTCGCCCATGCTGAGCTCGGGCTCGAGCTGCGCCGACGGGGTCATATTCGGCGCATGCCGCCGCGCCCGCCAACGGTCGATCTCGTCCAGGTCGAACATACCGTTGTCGGGATCTGGCTTTGGAAAGCCGCGGGCCCTGGAGCCTCGGCAGGATCTCGTTGAACCGGGCGAGCGTGAGGTGAAGTCGGCGGGCGGCTTTCTCAGGCGGGACGTCGCCGGGGTCGACGCGGAAGCGGATATCGGAGGAATTAGGCGAGGCAGTACTCACGCCGGCCAACCGAATCGGCGCGGCCGCTGGCAGAGCGGGCAACACGAGTCAACGGTCGCGTCGAACGCTTCCACGGCAAAGATTCGGTTCACAGAACCTTGAAAGATGGAACGAATGTTCCCAATTCCCGGGGTCCGGATGCGCGCATCACCAAAGGATGCACGTGTCCTGACATAGAGCGGCCCGGGCGATGGTTGCAACACCGCCCGGGCCTAGATCCCAACCTTGGTGGCAGGGAATATGTGATTACATGGCCAGTATCTGTTTAGATAGTGCCCAACTGTCAAGTGGTCTCTGCGTCCATGCTGCCATGCAGCTGAACGGACCAGAACAATGGCAGTACTCTTCAAGACCAACTCGCCGAAGGCGTTGCTGAACGACTTCAAGGACAAGATCGATAAAGGCCATGTGGTTACATGGTCTTACGACAAGGACGGCGATTTCACGCACACGCCTGATCAGTGGCGAAATGTTGCGTGGATGAGGCCGTCGATCGATCTCGGCGGCTTGAGGTTCAACATCCTCGGGAGCACCAAAACGATCACCACAAAGGCGATCTACGGCGTCTTCCACGGTCGCTTGGTGGAATCGCTGGTGACACACAGCCAGCACCTCTTCACCGACGCGTCGACAACGGCGCTGGCGACCAATAGCGACCACATCACCACCAAGGTGGCCTGAGCCACGATGGACCAACAGCCGCCGGCTCTCTTCGCCGGCGGCTCGATCTTCTTCATCAGCAGCAAAAGGTGCCTACGATGTCAAAACGACAAGTCTTTCACTCCGTCCCCAAAGGCAATGGCTGGGCCGTCGAGCAAAGCGGCAAGGTGGTTTCCAATCACCGGACGCAGGCGGCTTCGGAGTCGGCTGCGATCAAAGCCGGCCACCGCGCTCAAGACAACGGCGGTCTCGGTCAGGCTGTGCTCCACAAGAGCAACGGCCAGATCCGCGAAGAGCGTACCTACGGCGCGGATCCGCGAAACATAAAAGGTTGAAAGATGAGCATCGCCGGCGTTGCTCTACGGAGCCAACGCCGGCGCCGACCATTAAAGGGAAAGACAAATGGGACGATCAGAGGAAGGGCCGCGCTTCTGGCCCAACAACCTCGAGGCGCAAACCGCGATTGCGGCTGCGATATTGCGCGAGTTGTTAGAGACTGGAATCACCCGATCGGATCTCAGCGTCGATCAGTTTCGGAGCGACATCCGCGAAGCCGGCTATCCAGATCCCGCCGATTTCGAGGGGTTTTTCACCGACATCATGATTTGGCTGAAGGATGAGGGCATCATCCGCTTCGGCAAGATCTCCGACGATGGGCGGGGTGGCGACATGTTTCTCGGTGTCGCGATCACCGGCCACGGCATGAATTTGTTGGGAAAGAAGATCGACGCCCTGAACGGAGCTTCCGCGGCCGAAGTCATCATGGAAAAGAAGGACAAGAATGCCTCCGCGCCTCAGCTGGTAACACTTGGCGGGTTGATAGGCGGAATCATCGGCGGATTTACGAAATCAGCGAGTTGATCCGGAGAAGTGAAAAATGAAACGCGATATGGAGCTAATCCGCTCGCTGCTTCTAAAGCTTGAAGCGCTGCCGAAGGGGCATGTGGCCAGAGTCGTCATGATCGGAGGGGCAAGCCCCGAAGTCGCAATCGACGGAGCAACAGCCGAGGCGATCGACTATCATCTATCGTTGATGGGCGAGCATGGTCTCATCGAATGCCCGCCTCCGTATGGGACGAATGGCGGTCGAATTACATTCCGGAGACTTACCTGGGCGGGACATGATTTTCTGGACTGGGTTCGCGATGACGAGATTTGGCGAAAGACCAAGCTTGGAGCGCAGCAAGCTGGGGGTTGGACGTTCGATCTGATTAAGGATCTCGCGAAGGGCTTCATCAAAAAACGCAGATCAAGAAATACACAGAGGTCGAGATATGACCCGGGCCTCTCACGTGTCAATCTCTTTTGCGTGCAGTTTTCCCTCAACTCGGAGGCGCTCGACAATCACGCCTCCTCGCACGGCGATAAAGCACAGCGTCGCAAGATCCCTAGGCTCCAGGTCTTTCGGATTTTTAGGAGGAGCGACAGTCGGGCTATCACTCCGGACCTTTGCGTAAGTTGCCTGAACTATATGCTTCGCTTGCGGTCCGAGCGCCTTGTAGAGGTCGCTGACCTCTTGATCGCCTAAACGCATATCAAGTCTGTGGGCGAGACGGTTTCGCAACCCGCCGATCGCCCGGAGCGCAGTCGCGAATTCGTCGTGCAGTCCCAGGGTCAACGCGAGCCGGAGAGTGCCGGCGAAATCCATCTCCGAGAACTTAACGTGCTTCGCTTTCGGAGCAGCCCACAAGACGAATTGCTGCAGCTCGTGCTCTATGTGGATGTGTGCACGGATCACAATTCCGAGGTCGTCCTCGCCCTGGAGCGCGGAAAAGAAGGACGCGTCTCGTTCCTTAAGACCATCAATCAGGTTATGGGCAATCGTCGGCATCAGGCCATGTTACCGACAAACGTGATTCGTTCGGAATGCCCAGCCCTGTGAATAGCCGGGATAAGCGAGCCTTTGCTCCCCTGCACGCGCCGAGGGTGTCATGCTTCGGGTCTCGCGAATCGCGCGTGCACGTTGTCTAGATCGAGGCCGCCTCTGTGAACCCGTTCAAGAACATCATAGTAAATCTACAAGCCTCCGGCATTTCGGCCATTGCCTGCATCTGGCTGCTCTGCGTGACGACGCTCGCAATATTGGCGCCCGAAAATGGCATGTCGAGAACAGCGCTGAATGCTCTTTTGATCTTCGGTGGCATGCTGGGCAGTTCAATGGTGATTGCGCGTCGCGAATGAAGATTGACCGATCAATGGATAGCAAGGAACCAGTTGAGCCAACTCTCGCAAGACTGATGGGCTACCTGCCTGCCATCACTACGTTAGCTGTGCTCGTGCTATCCGTCTTCAACATTGGCTATTTCTCCAAAGTTGGATTGCATTTTCTGGGAGTGATGGATCTTACGAACCTCGTATATTCGCTGAGCTTTATCATCGCCATCATGGCCGGCTCTCTCGGAGTTTATTGGTGGGGCGACTATTTCGAAAGCCTACTTAAGAATATTGGCGAACCAGCGGGCCGCAAGAAGATTGCCTGGATCGTCGGCGTGTTCGTTGTCATGATGGTTACCCTCGCGTGGGGGCTCTTTCACTTTTATCCATCGACCAAGCCCGTGCACTTTCTTGGCGATCGACTGGCTGCAGTCGCATGGGTCGTCATGAGCGCTATGTTAGTTGCTGCGCATTACGTGCGCTGGACCAGAACAAGGCGCATCGGCATAGGAAATGGATTCTTTTCGTTCGTAGTAGTCGCGCTGACGATATATTGGGTCGGAAGGGCCGTAGCCGAACACGAGCTCTACATCGTGACGACGTCTTACGCCTTCACGCTGAAGGATCGCACCGTACCAATGACGGGAAAGATCCTCCGGGCCTCATCTAGCGGCTTTCTTGTGTTCACTGGCAACCGCGTCGCGTTCTTACCCTTGGGTGAAATAAAAGAGGTAAAAGCCGCAGACGAGTTGGTGGACTGACGGTAGCACGGCGACGACAGACTCTAGAGAGGCCAATACGATGGAGACACCCGATCAAGCAAGCGATCCGTCAGCGAAGAGCAAGTTTTCGACGGCGCATTACGCCGCCGTGGTGTCGACCATCGCGCTGGTAGCCTCTGGCGCAAGCGCGTTCTTTACAATGCGCAACTACGAGCTGACTGCGGCGAAAGACCAGCGCGAACTGCTTGAAAAGTCACCGATGGTCGACGTGCAGCTAAAGCCGAACGGTATTGCGAAGAGCGCGAACCTAATGATCTACATTTTCAATCGTGGCGACACCAACATCGTGCCGCAGGACATCACAGCCCTCCACCTGCTCGAGGAAGGCGAGCTCTACTTGTCGAGTTCGCAGCAGAGCGTGGACATGCTCAACGTGTTCCTCAGCCTCAACTCGATGGGAGTCATCCCACCGAAGGGTAAGGGTACAATGAAGGCAACCGTGTCTGGTGTAACTGATGGGAAGGCTGACTGGCCTGCCAACGGCGTTGATCTCACGTTCAGCGTGCGAATCCGGCTCGCCGACGAAAATGAAACGATAAAGACCATAAGCGTAACCAGAGAGATTAAGCCGGGAAACTAAGGCGGTACGGCCATCACGACGATAGCCGACAAGTTGGGAGAATGATTGTGACCGAGAAGCAGAAGACTAAGCTCAGCGATGGCGATCAAATCATCTTTAAGTTGGATGGAGGTAAGTGGACCGCACACGTCAAATACTCGAGCGGAGGAATCTCCGGTCGCGTTGTGCCATTTCCTTCCTTTGATGCTGCGGTCGCCGCCCTTAAGGAAGACCATCCCCTATGAGCGGCGTCATACGCAAATTTTGGGAAGATCTCGGCTACGGCCGAAAGTCCAACCGGGTCTTCTATGTGTCCGCCTTAGAAAACCTTCCCTCCCCGCGTCCCGGCGTCGAGTGGAGAGAGGACACCCAGTTCCGACAGGAAGAGGCGATCGAAAAGAGCGCCAGCTTCGCGCGTGTGGTTGAGGCTGCGTTGCGAGACGGTGTCGTTTCGGTTGACTCTGCGGTTGGATCCTAGCGCTTGTAGACCTTAGAGGGAGCCGAACGGTGCTGCCGCTACGGCAGCACCGCGATCACACGTTCCGCGATTGCGGTCGGCTGAACCGTTCGGTACCCCTCGCAAAAAGGAAGTCCAGTCAGATGACCGACGATTACAAGCCGATTTCCATATTCGAACGTCGACGCCGAGCTCCATTTCATTTTTTAGCTCGAGCTGACAACGCGAGATTTTCCGCTTACCTGCTATCGACGATGCCGACTGACGAAGGCGTAACAGCTAGAGCGGCCTCGATCGGCTACGGCGGCACGCCGTCAATAGCTCTGACCGAGGCGTTCAACCGGGAGCCCTCGATTGCGTTGGAGCTCGTCATCAAAGCAGTTATCGCTCAGCGGCTTGAGGTCGGCCACGACCTTGGGCAGGTCACTAAGGTGCCGGCTAACCACAATGTCCCGCACCTATGGGTAATCGCCGGGCTTCCGCAACTGCCGCCGGAAGACTCGGGCCGTCTCGTGATCGCGCGCGTTTACCTCATGTGGGCAAATCGATATCCGGCGCCAAATCGCGACGAAGACGGCTACCGAGATGACGCGGATTTGTGGCGACGTGCCCATGTTCCAGTTGGTGCTGCGGGGAATCTGAAACGGAGGGTCTCGTTCGCGTGGGACGATGTTAACCGCCTATACAAGATTGCGGACCGCAGCATTTGGGATATTCGCAAGTGCGCGGGGCTGTCCGATTAGACCCGATTGATGTACATTTTTCGACCGATTGTGTCATCGGGCCAACAGTGAATGACACGCGTCGAGATCGCGTTGCGCGTGACCGTCGTGAGTTGGGCGAAGCCGCCAACCCAGCAAGGAGTCCGGCTGGCCGCGTGATCTCGAGCCGCGATCCGGCGCTGGGCTGCCAGAGCTGCGATGGCGTGCCCTTCGAGGGGCGCCGGCGCCGCAGCCAATGCCGATCGGATCTCTTGCTCGTCGGCGTCGCTGGCGCAGGGGCATGGATTAAAGCCGCGCGGCATGTCAACGACCTGCCAGGGCGCGAGGTGGTTGCTTTCGGATTGAGTTAGCGTGGTGATACGGAATCCGCTGGGGCCTTGTGTCTCGGACACACCTGCAACGGACACTTCGAATGGGCTACTCTGGCCAAACTGTGCCAGTGACCTTGCCCCCAAGTTTTATCCAGTCCTGAGTTCGCTCCGGCTGTTGGATTGACCCGGGCGGGCGGTGGTAGCGACGGGAGCTGGCGCGGAGCCATCGGCATAGCGCAGCGCCAGATCACGTCGCGGGTTGCAGGTGAAGGCGAACTCCGATGGTGTTTTCCATCCGAGTTGCGAGTGAGGTCGCGTATCGTTGTAGTCGGCCCGCCAATGTCCGAGTTCGACTCGGGCCTGGCCCAGCGACGTGAACAGCGTCTCGTTCAGCAATTCGTCTCGGAGACGGCCATTGAAGCTTTCGATGAAGGCATTCTGCGTCGGCTTGCCGGGCGCGATGTAATGCCAGGCGACGCGGCTCTGATCGGCCCATGTCAGGATGGCGTTGCTGGTCAATTCGGTGCCGTTGTCGCTGACCACCATTTTGGGCTTGCCGCGCTCGATGATCAGCCGATCCAGGCCCGCGGCTCGCTCATCCCGTGGGCAGCCACGAGATGTGCGACAGCCTTCCGCTTGGCCGCGGGCGTCACCACTTCTTTCCCAGGAGGTCCTTCAAGGCCGCATTGTCCAGCATGGCGTCAGCCAAAAGCCGCTTCAGCCGCGTATTCTCGTCCTCCAGCGTCTTCAGCCGCTTGGCCTCCGACACCTCCAGCCCACCGAACTTGGCCTTCCATTTGTAGATGCTGGCGTCGCTGACGCCGTGCTTGCGGCATAGATCGGCGACCGACACGCCGGCCTCATGCTCCTTCAATATCCCGATGATCTGCTCGTCCGAAAAGCGGCTGCGCTTCATGCTCTGGTCCTTGTCGTGGGCCAGAGCGAACTTCAAACTGGATTAAGCCCGTGGGGCAAGGTCACCAGACGGCCATCGAGCTCGTGCAGTATGCCTCCAACGGTGTGCTTGAAGTCGTCGAAGCCCGTCGCCGGCATCGTCGATAGCGCGAGCGACACTGACTGGAACACCATTAGCTGCTCAGCCCGGATCGTCGCTGCGCATCTGAATTGCGGCAGCAGGACCACCTTGGGGCAGATCGCCGTGATGGTCTGATCCGACGTATCCCAAACCAGCGCATCGGAGACGAGGTGGACACCGTCCGAGGCGACGATCAGGTTTGCTGCTGACATTCGTAACTCCCTCGACACGATGGTGATTGGCCGAACATTGTTGACGCATAGGGAGCCACCGAGAGCCAGACCTGCGCCGATGAGCCCGGCCGCCCCTGGCAGCCCCATCGCTCCCGCGATGACCCCGCCCAACGGTGCCGCGAAGGCCGCGACCGCAATCAGCGCGACAAGGCCGATCACCTGTTTGGTGGTGTTGCCGCCGGCGCCACCCAATGGATACGAGACGAAATGAACGTTGTCGTTTGCCACGATGCGCCGGCGCGACCAGTTCTTCCGCAACACCGGTTCGCCATTGATCTCGAGGATGGTCGGGAGGCCCTTCCGGAACTGCCAGCCATAAACGCGGTCGCGCCGGGCCCAGCCCGTCCGGCGCAGAAACGCCGTCACGGTTTCTCGCGGGCGCGGTGCCTCTCGCGCGACCTCGAGACCGGGCATGACGAGGTGAAGCACCGGATGGCGGCCGGCCGAGGCTCGGCGCTCGCGATGGCTTGCGCGGGCAACCCGGCTCATGGGCGGAATCCTTCGATCGGACCGACAATGTTGTGAAAGCGCTTTAGCTCGGTCTTGAGAGCGGTGTTGAGGAAGCTGACGTACACGACTAGCTCTTCAGCGGTCGCGCCGAGTCGGTGCAACGTGTCGAGGCGCTTTGGGACGATCTCGCTATAATGCACGTCGAGCCAATCTTCCGGATCCATACGCCTGGCCGGCGAGGCCTCAATGCAGAGCTCAGAAAAGATACCGGCGCACTTCCTGGCATCGAGGGCGCCTTGCTCGCGGAAGTCGGCGATTGTCGCGACGCGATCCCCCATCTCTCAAGACCCCATAAACTGGCGAACGCCATATTGGTTTTTCAGCACACGCGAACCGGCACCAGAAGAAAGGGACTGTCCGACGGAATCGTCCATCATCTTCTTGAGCGTGACCGTGACATCGCCATTGGCGTTGCGAGACGTCGATGCTTCGGCTTGAACGCCGGTCTGATTGATGACGTTGACGACGACGCCCCCGGACGATCGGTTATCGTTGGCGGCCCCGCCGGCGGAGACGCCGAGGCGACCGTCTGCGCCGCGGCGAAGCGGCATCACCGCTTCGGGTCCAGCCTCGCCCATCAAGCCGGTGCCGCCATTGGCCATTGGGAATAGCGTTGGGATCGAAACAACGCCACCGCGCGCGAACGGGATGATGTTGCCGCCGGCGAAGATGTTGCCCAACGCGCTCGGAGCCACCGGGCCATAAAATGCGCTGCCCGCAGTTCCTGGGAGCCCGCCACCGCCGCCGAAAATGCTCGCTACTCCGGAGCTCAGACCCAAGCTGTTGCCCCAGTATGGAGGGCCTGCATCATCGGCTGGATGATGGCGATCTTCACGATCATCTCTTCGATCGCGCGAATGACGAGCTTCGACATATCCTGGAAGCCCTGCCCTATCGACTTCGTGCCATCGACGATATCGGTCATCCCGGTCACCAGCTGGCCGGAGACCGTCGAGGAGAGCCCGCTGAGGGCTGCATTGGTGCGCAGCCCCTGCCTCAACGCTACCAAGTGCCGTCGCGACATCCGGATAAATGCCCCGCAGTTGCTGCGCGATCTGGACATCATCCGGGCTCAGCAGCGCAGTCTGCTGGCCAAATCCGACGTTGTCGTTCACCGCCGCGATCGCAGCTGCCAGGGTAACCTGGCCAAGCGCAGCAGCTTGGGCTTTGATCGCCGCAATGTCCTGCGCGGTCAGTCCCTGCTTATTGCGCAGCGCCCCCGCCAGCCTAGTTTGAACGGCCGTGTACTCCGCCGCGGCGCCGGCGGACATCCCGAGCGTCTCGGCTTGGATCCGTGTCGTATCGGCCTGCTGCTTCATCGCAGTGATGCCGAGCGCGTTCTCCCGCGCCAAAGCCTTCAGCGCATCCGCCTCCCGATCGGTAATGTTGATGTGGTTGAGCCGAGCCGTAGCGATCTCGAGCTCTTTTTGACGGATAACATCGGAAATCGAGGCCATGCCGCCAAGAATCCCGATGCGCTGCTGCTCGAGGCCGATCTGCTGCTTCAGCACCGCCGGGTCGACGCCATTTCCGGCAGACGGCGATTTGAGGCCGACGGCGTCGTAAAACGAACCGGCTTGGGCATTCGTGAGAACGTTGCCGGCTGCTGGTCCGGAGCGAAGCAGATTGCCCTTCACATCGACACCGGCGGCCATTGCGGCACGCCGCGCCCAACTCATCGCTCCATCGTTGAGACCATCGAAGAAGCCGTAGAGCGAAAGAAAAACGGACGTGAACTCGATCTTGAAGTCCTTCCAACCCTTGTTCCAGGCCTCATCGAAGGCGCGGGCACCTTCGCGACCATAGCCTCCTCGGCAACACTTCCGAACCGTGCCGCCGCTGAGGGCGCGTGCGTCGACTCGGAGGAAGGGTCGTTGGAGAAGCCAGCAAAGCCGCTGTGGAGGAGTCCCTTCGCCTGACTTCTGGACATGCCCATCGATCGCAACGACTGCTCGAGCTCGGTCTTCGTGGCTTGGAGTCCCTGTCGCTGCGATTGCTTCAGGATGTCGGGGGTTTTGGCAAAAATGCTGAGATCGAAAGCCGCCGTCGGTTCGTCCGGATCCGCGATTTGCTCATCCGCGAGGCCCGCATCGATAGCTTCAATCGGCGTGAACCACGTCTCATTGGCCATCCAGGCGTTGACCTGCTCGAGATCTTGACCGGTGCGAGCGGCATATGTTGTGGCGAGCGCGCCGTCGATCTTGGACAATAACCCCGCCGTATCAGTGTGGGCGTCGACGTTTCCGACGGTGATGCCCCAGCTTCTATGCAGCATAAAGAAGCTGTTGGCGGTCATTTGTATCTCGTGGCCTGCCATCGCGACGATCGATGCCGCGCTCGCCGCGAGCGCCATGATTTTGACGGTCACTTTGCCGGGATACTCGACCAGGCTGTTGTGCATTTGGATCCCGTCGAAGACGTTGCCTCCGGGCGAATTGATTTTTACAACGAGGTCGCCTTTCAACGACGTGAGGCGCTCATGAAATGCTGCTGCGGTGACATCCCAGCCGATCTCGCCGAAAACAGTGATTTCGGTGGCTCTGTCAGCCGCGCGCACATCGAATCCAGCTCCGAAGGTACGCGCAAAGAGGCGCCGTTGAGCGGATGGCCGTTTGTCGGTCGGGAGTTTGATGCTGTTGCGCATTTCGCGCGTCGTCCTTGTCGGCAAGCGATCACGGGCCTCGTGAGAGGCAGGTTTTCAGCTTGTGCCGGCGGCATCGCGCAGCCAGCGACAAGGATCTCGTCATCACCGGCCGGCATTGCGCAGGGCGGCAGCGACGAATCACTCTTACTCGATTTGCGATACCCGTCGGCAAGAGGGTTCCTAACGTTGAGCGATCGGCGTGGTGTCGAGTCCGTCGAGCGCCATAACTTGCGCATCAAGCAAAGCGCGGGCATCAGCGGTCCTGCCGGCATCGAGGAGTCCGATAGCCCTGGTCATTCGCTCCTGCAGCGTCGCGACCAAATCGAGCAACTGACTAACGGCGGCGTTGGCCGCATCACTCCGGATCGTCATCCATCACCTCAACTGCGTCGATGCCTCGGACGAGCTCGTCGAGTTTTGATCGGGCGGTCGCGATCTGGCCCGCATCGATCAGGCCGACGGATTCCGAGAGGCTTTGGCGCAACGCTGCCAACACGATCGCGAATCGGTGTTGCCGCTCAGCGGCTTTATCCTCGGAGGTTTCCGGGGGCTGCGGCCGGTTCGGCGGCCGCTCAATCACTATGCGCGGCGGGCGCCGGCGCGGATGTTCGCTGTCCGTCATGATTTTCTGTTCCTTTCAGAATGCGAAAAGTGCTTGTGGCGCAGGCTCTTTCGCGATTCTCCATGCAATTTTTGGAATTCAGATTTTTCGGCAATAATTCCGACGTCACCGCCCTAAGCCGCTGTTCTGACTCCGCTTTGTCTGTTGTTGGCGCCTAGAGTTTTTCGGTCGTTTTGACGATTTCGGCTGAAATTTCCGGCGCGAGCAAAAAAAATCTCCGAATGAGACCCATGGCGGTAGGCGCCCCCGTATCGGTTTTGGACTTTTCGCCCCCTATCCCCCGACCATCGCCGAGAGTGTTTGCGATCCAAGACCTAGCCTCGGCGAAGCAGATAGGCTCTCTGAGCCCGTAGTCGGTCGTTCCGGCGGCCATGGCAGCATCGGCCGTACGTGAGCCCTCGTACAGCATGAGGTCGACGGCGGTCTTGAGCTTGCCTAAGACGGTGAGCTTGCCGGAGCGGTTCTGAGCAGCAGCGGCTTGACGTGTGGGCTCGGTCATGACTTGGTCCTCCGTGCGAGCGCAGCGCTTGCGACCGCCCAAGGCCGCAGCGAGCGCTTCGATCGCGCATAGGAGTCTGGGGAATTGAACACACCCGATCGAGTAGGCGTTCGCACCATCCCCGCTCTTGGGGAATCCGCTTCAGCGTGATAGCGTCTCCAGACCGATCGGCGAGCCAATCCCAGCAGGATCCGTCTTTATGGCGCGGATAGGCGTGGCCCTCAGGCCTGGCTGAAGCGCGCGTGATTGGGGCTTCAGCCAGCGTCCTCTTCAACCAACTGGAGGCTCACATGCCGTCAATGAACGAAAGCGCTCTGCGAGCTCGCGCTCAATGGGCGGGTAGGATCATTGGGGAAGGTGAAGCTTACGTGACCGATTGAGGTCAATCGTTACCCCTTGCGCTCGCCCTCCGGTTGCGATTTGATGCCGTCATTTATCGGTTTGGGAGTATTTTAGATGATTGCCGGCGCAGACGAATTCTATAATCGTGTGGTGGCGACAGGATCGGCAGCAGGCAGATCGATGAATTGATTGGGATCGCCCGCGGCTTGGTGGCAGACAACCAGGTCAACCAAGCTGAAGTCGAATTCTTGCAGAAGTGGCTCGGCGCCAATCTTCACATCAGCGACCAGCCCGTCGTGCGAGTGCTTTACAAGCGGATCGGCGAGATGCTGAGTGACGGCGTGCTCGACGACGACGAGAAGACGGAGCTACTCGATACGCTCAATCAGTTTTCAAACCGAGAGATTGATGGCTTGGGTGAAGTTCTCAAATCAACATCGCTGCCGCTGAACGATCCCGAGCCGCCACTGACATTCTCCGGCCAACGATACTGCTTCACAGGCACATTCAATTTCGGCTGCCGCAAGGAATGTGAGAGCGTGGTCGAACGCCTCGGCGCCGAAGTCGGTAGCCTGACACAGAAAACAAACGTTCTTGTGATCGGCATCTACGCTACCGATTCGTGGAAACACTCGTCGTTTGGGAACAAGATCATGAAGGCCTGCGACTGGCGAGACAAAGGGTTTCCGATCAGCATTGTTTCCGAGCCGCACTGGAAGCGGTACCTTCCAACGAGCTCTTGCGTTCGCAGCGGAAACTAAGGACGTGCATCATGACGGAGCGGGAAAAGCAACAGCGCGATTCCTTATTTGAGCAGATCTTGGCGTCGAGCGCGGCTGGCTCGAGCTCGGATCATCAAAACTATGACGTGCGAAACTACGTCTCGGCCAAGGCACAGAATAAGCACCGGCCGACCAGGTCCGGATTGACGTGCTTCTCGATCTGGTCGAGGGCGGCCGTTGCCACATCGGCATGAATTGGCTTCGCTCGGAGTTGTCGCGAGACGACGAAGAAGCGATAGTCGCGCACCTTTTCGTTTGCCCCAACTGCAAACGCGCTCGGCGGATCGTTACTGAGTTCACCCCGGTTCGCGTCGTCCCTGACGAACTGGCGGGACCCCGCTTCCGTGTCGTGAGGGAAGGACGATCATAACGCTGAAGAAGGCCGGCGAGGATCTGCTGGCGGCGGCCGCGATCTAATATTGCTGCCGATGCATCGACATCCGGACGTACCGCGCAGCCCGGAGTTCGCGCTCCCGACGCCGGGGCAGCCTGGCATGCTGGACAGTCGTCCGCCTGAAAACAAAGAAGTGTGAAGCTGTTCACCCTCCCCGAATCTCTCCTCGTCTACAATAAGGAACGTCCCCCGCCGGGACGCTCATCCGGGAATGGACAAGTCGGAGCTGGCGAAGCTGGAGGCGCGGCCATGAAGCCCCACGCCATGAGCAAGTATTTCGGTAATGGCGCCGGCCACGTTCTGCGCCAGCACAACAGCGCGGTGCTGCTGTTCAGCTGGCGCGGCAAGCCCGACGGATCGGCCCGCTATGTCGAGCGCGTCAACCGGTATGCTCGCGATGGCGTGGAATATCCCAACCTTGCCGCCCTGCTCCGCGCCGTCGAGGCCGAGCACGCTCAGAAGAAGCCCTGATATGCAGCTTGCCCCAGCTCAACATCGAAGCACCGCCCCAAGCGAGCGATCGGCGCCGCCCCCTACATGCTCATGGAAATGATGGCTGCCAACCCCAGGGCGGCCGCAGCCCACGCCAGCGCATGCAACATCCAAGGCCGCATTGTCATTGTCGCCTCCAACAGGATGGGAAGATGCGGGGCGGCTCGCGTGCGCCAATTGAGATAGATCAAAGGCCAAAGAGTAGCGCCGCTGCAGCGGCCACGGTGAAAACACCAGCGCCGATGGCAAGCACAAGCACTAGCTGTTCTTTGCCCATGTACTATCTTAACCTAGGTTGAGTCGGGCTGGATATGCAATTTGTGCCAGATCATCCGGAAATACGCTCCTTTGAAATTAGGAAGGGAACGTTCATGCCCTTCCCCAAGGGTAACCCCAAGTCCGCCCCGGCTCAAATGCCCCTGCGTGAGTTGGGGCCTTTTTTTGCACTCCTAATGAGTGCCCCTTTCGGGCAAACGTTACTCTTGGTGGCGGTGGTATGATCGGCAAACCTCCGGGCAATATCCAGCGCCGGTAACCCGGAGCGCAGGCGGCCTCGCCACGGCCGTGCCAGCGTTGGCGCGGCCGCTGCGTTGTTGGCCGCAGGCGGTCGCGAATCCCGGTGCTTAGAGCGTTCTCTATGGTTTCAGACTAATAGTGTTCGCGGTCCGCGCCCGTAGTGGAAGCTTCGATGGAAGAGTTCATGGCCTATTTGTTCGGGCCTGATGGGAATATCGTGCAACGCGTAAGGCTGATTTGTGCGAAGAGCCGCTAGACAGCGCGCGCAGCAACTAGCGGGGACCCACGCAGTCGAGCTTTGGCAGCTGACGCGCAAGATCGCGAGCTTTCCGTTACGCGCAAACTGAATTGGAAAGTAAACGGCCCCAAGTAGGGGCCGCCAACCCGTCTGATACGGGTTTTCCTCCAGCAGTCGGGGGGCTACCTTTTCGGCTGGGGCCACAAACCGACGCGGCAATATGCTGATTGATCCAGAAGCTGCGCCGCAAGGTGAATTGAACGCTTAAGCGCCTATTAAAGACTAAAGTGCCTAAGTTGTATCAGTTGAAATTCATTGGCCGATGGGGGGCGCGATGAAAGACATGCTCGAACATGTCGCGACCTTGCGCGAGCAGATCGGGAAGTGCGAGCGGTTGAGAGATGAGGCCAAGTCGCCAATAAAGCGGGCGGCTTTCGACCGGGTGGTCCCTCACTACAGGGTCCTCGTATCTGAACTGGAAAATGCAATCGCGCAAGCCAAGGCTGAGAACGAGTGAAGGCCCTCATTTAAGTGGAACGCGGGCTCCTCGCTCCCGGCGGTACCGTAAAAGGGCGGCCCCAACTCGGCGCTGGCTGGAGTTGGGACCTAGCTCGGTCAGCCTTAAAGCGGCGCTGAACCCAAGCCGCTCAACCTTGCATTGGCGGTGGGGAACTCGCGATTACGCAATCGGCGCACCCCGAATTTGTCGTGTCTAATGCACCTCTATGGGTCAAAAAGCAAAGGACCGCTGTTTTTGACAGCGGCCCCTCACGCTGCCGGGTTCAATGATTCCGAAATTGAAATGCCTTCGCCGCCCGGCATTGCCGATTTCTCCTGGCGTCCCCGGTTCTAGCTATAACGAATGTGAATCATGACCCAAATTTTTCGAGTTGCCGAAGCGCCCACCACGTCGGCCTCAGACTGGAGATTTTTCCGGATCGAGAGACGAGCTGGGACCGAGCGGTCTGCCGCTGTCCGGTTCGGCAAACGACAGCTTCATCCCAAAAATTCTTCCTGTTCAGATTCAAAAATGTGAAACCACCGCGAAAAAGAACCAGCCCGCGGGAGGAACGGGCTGGAGCTTAGTTGTCAGCAACAGGACGGTCTTGCAAGATGGCACGCAAGACTGATCGTTGAACTAGCCGCAGGGACGCTCGTTCCTAACGAGCGACAGGCCGCCTCTCATCGACCCAAGCGCCGCTCGACCTTCTTGCGGCTGCTGCCCACCTTCTCGACCGCCTTCTTCGTGGAGGCCGAGCGGCGCGTCTTCTTCGCCTCGTCGCGAACCTCGTAATCCTGTCCGCCCGCCACCCGCGCCCGGTCCTGCTTTCGGCCGCGGGTGGTCCGCTTCTCGCCTTTGCCATGCTAGTTCCTCCGTGTTGGCACCGCGGCAACGCGAGAATGAATTCGCAGGTTCCGATTCGCCTACACCACCGAACGTTGCCTATCTTGGACTCCGATCAGTGGAGTTGACAACATTCATCTTCACCTGTTTGCAGAAGCGTGGCGATGCCCGCCTAGGTCCGGCCGCCCCGATGGCTGTGCGCGCGTGCATTTTAAACCGTCAGACCGTTAAATTTAGTTGCCACTGGCAGCCGGAGAAATGGATGATGCCAAGCGAGCAATTCCGACTATCACCCTTCTTTTTGTTTGCTCCGTTGCCTGCGCTTTGACGCTCTCGGAAACCCGTCTTGCGGAGTTGCACAAACAGTCCCATAGCAAGCCTTTTCACCCTTGTAGTTGGCCAGCGCTTCGACAAACGTCGACATGACGTGCTGTTTCAGTTCGTCGGGGATAGGCTCAGGACCGTCTAGCGAGTTCAACGCCACCTCGACCAATTCGATTGCGCGATCCTTGTTGCCGCTCTCATAATAATACTGAGCGACCGCCCCATAGGACAGGTACTTGAAGCCACCGTCCCCTTGCGGAGGATTCAGCGCAAGAATGTGTTCGGACAACTCTTTGCCCATCGCGAGGCGCTCGGCAGACGGGAAGTGGGAGTTGTCATTCGCCGGATCAAAGAGCTGGCTCAGTGCCCCTTCCATCCAGTGCTCATCGTTTTTGTCGATCGCGTCGCGAGCGAATCGCTTCAAAACCGGCAAGCCGGTCTGCAAGTTGCGCAGTCTGTGAAGCAACAGTTTCGCATGGAGCACGCGGAAGTTGAGGTCGTCCGGCATCACCGCGACGGCCTCTTCGACCGCCGAAACCGCCTTTGCCCAATCCTCCGCCTTCATCGCCGGCCAAAGCTTGGCGAGAATCGGCTCAGTCAACGCCCGCTTGCGCTCCATTTCGCGCATTTCGCGTCGTCCGCTGTCGATCCGCTCTGTATCGGCGGCTTTAGCTTCATCGCTGGTCCGCCAACTGCCGTTAAGAACTTTCGGCAAGACGTCATCGAGCTGCATCGGAGGACCGATAAAGGCGATGTGGCCGTCACGGTCAACGACGAATGAGGTGGGAATCCCGACAGAAAAGCTGGAGTCCATCCAAAGCTTGCTCATTTCGCCTGTGGAGTCGAACCCGATCCGATAGTTCAGGTTCGAGAACTTCTCGGTCAACCACGCGTCCAACGTTGTTCGGGCCTCGTCCGCCGTTGGAGCCTGTTCGTAAGCTGCGACGCCGAGCAGCTCAAGTCCGCTGTCTTTGTATTTCTCTTGCAGCTCTACTAGATGAGGCATCATTGCCGTACATGGTCCGCACCAAGTTGCCCAAAATTCGACGATGTACACCTTCCCGGGCTGAAAGCTCGTGAGGGGCTCGCCGCGCAGCCAGTTCTCCACCTTGATCGGAGGAGCTGGGGACTCCATGCACAGCACGATGTTGCTCTCCAAAACTATTGCCACTCGTTGCGCGACTTTGTGCGCTAGCCTGTCTCTCTCAGAAACGGAGCACACGGGTTCAAGAGAAGGAGAGCATCACTCGTTTTGTGCATCTCGTGTGCGCTCAGCCCTCACTCCGTGGTTCTGCATCCCAAAAGCAACAGGCGTGCCATCTCGGTCAGCACGCATCAAGCGCCTGATTACGCTTTGAAAACTCCAAGGCGCCCCAAAACGCAGCCGGTGTTTTGAACCTGACGGACTTTGTCCCGTGTCAGAAGTTGGACACGAAATCCTTGTGGGTGAGCGCCTGGTCATGCGAGCCGATCCGGCAAGATCTCATGTCTAGGACTGCCGCCGCCCTAACGCATCTTGTAGCAATGGCAGATAGGATCGATTTCGTGAGGGAGGTGCGCTCCCGCTCCAGGGTGACCAGCACAAGCATTCGAATAGGTCTTCCCACCGCCTTGCGGGAGACGATTGAGACGTCGGCTCCGATGATGCTCTGTGATTGGAGCCTCTTCAGTCGTCGTTGACAGGGCGGTAGCAGAAAGCCCGGCCATTTCGCCGAGCACCTCGGAAGTTAGGCGGTTGGCCGCCCAAACTTCGGAATTTTACGACCAGTTCGCGAAGCCTGGGAAGAGATGCTGACGCTCAGCGCAGCGACTTTGGAAGGCATGCGCGCAAAGGCTGTGGTGTTGTCTAAGTCGGTCTGGAATGGGGATGATGCTCGCGAGCAGCTCGGCGACGCCACCGATGCCAAGTTCATCGACAGCTTACTCGCCGATCTCGCCGGCAAAGAGGTTGTTTTAGACTCGGCGCGGCCTGGCTCGAGGCATAGGCCGCCTCACCAAAAAGGGGCCTTCGGCTATGCGGTTCGGCTCAGAAGATCCGAGCGAGCGACCCAAAGCGAACGACTCGCGTGCTCACCCTGATGTTCTCCAGCGAGTACTGAATAGAGCAAGAAGTTACCGCCTCCCATCTAGACGCACCGGGTTGATGCTCCAGCAGGAGGAGTACCGCTGCGGGGCCCATCGGAAGGCCCTGCCGGGACCCCATGGGTTGGCCTCCCGATCAGTGCGGATTTGCCTTTGGACGGTTTGTCCAGCGCTCGCTGTGTGGGGGCTTTTTTTCTTAAGGGCCGATGGGACGGACAAAACGCAAGCGAATGCCGTGACTTCCAAGGACTGCGAGAATGACGCTCATGTTCACTATCAATTCGATGATGCTCAACCAGCTGAACAACAACGGCGACTTGAGAAGGGTTTTGATATTCTCTTTGAAGATTTATCAAGCCGACATTTTGGGTCCTCAAGGTTTGGTAGTTTGGCTTTGCGCTCAAGTTCCCGATCTAGCTAGGTCTTTTGGCTACTCGGGGGTCTTCATTCTTGGGAATCACCATCGAAGATCGGCTTCGGCGGGGGTGATCTTTCATCCTCGGCAGGGTTAGACCTTACGCTTCCTGCGGATGCGGTCGGCATAGATGATGTGGCCGCCCTGCTTACCCTTCCGGCCATGAGCGCCAACCTCGCACGGCGGCGTAGCCATTAGCGAACTCGCCCACGGAGCTCAGAGGGGCGTGCTTCGCGTTTCCTACGGCCCATTCTTGACGGTCGACGCGTTCGCTGGGTATGCTTACATCGTGAAAACGCTTGGCCAAAAAATCCGCGAACGCCGCGAAGAGCTCGACCTCTCGCTCCGTGAATTCGCAAAAAAGCTCGATTGCTCGCCTCCCTTCATCTCCGACGTGGAGCACGGACGGCGCTTTCCGTCCGAGCCAATGCTGGAGGAGATGGCGCGGCTGCTGAAGGTCGATGTCGCGGAAATCAAGCGGCATGACCAGCGCGCCCCACTTGATGAAATCAAACGCATGACTGAGCAGGACCCCGGCTACGCCTTCGCGTTCCGCACGCTCGTCGATCAGAAGCTGACGCCGCAACAGCTTCTTGAGCTCGTCAATAAGAGCAAGCCTCCGCCCAAAGGGGGCAAGAAATGAGGACGTACCGGACGAATCGGGGGCCGTTCGCGACCCGCCCTTTCTACAAGCCGGCGGAGATCGACCGCATCTGCGGCGACGCTTTGAAAGCCGCGGGGCTGATGCCCGACACGCCCGAAGCTGTCAGGGTCGAACGGTTCGTCGAAAAGCACTTCAAGGTCTCACCGCGATACGAGGCGCTTCCCGACGGCGTGCTCGGCTATACATCGTTCGGGCCGAAGGGGGTCACGGGCATCGTGATCACGACGGCGCTGGATGAGGAAGGCGGCAGCGTCTCCGAGCGCCGCATCCGGACGACGCTCGCCCACGAGGCGGGGCACGGCCTGCTTCATACGCATCTCTTCGCGCTCGGCGAGAAGCCGCCGAAATTGTTCGAGGACGAGAACGACCGACCGGAGATCCTCTGCCGGGACGTTCACGGCACAGCGCACGAGTCGCGCTACGACGGGCGATGGTGGGAGTACCAGGCGAATCGGGCGATCGGCGGTCTATTGATGCCGCGCGCTCTCGCTATCAAGGCGGCGGCCACCTTTTGCGAGGAACGCGGCGGGCTGGGCCTGCCCACGCTCAAGGAGGACGAGCGGGAGCGCGCCGTCCACGAACTGGCTGAAATCTTTGAAGTAAATCCTGTCGTCGCCCGTATCCGGCTCGATGATCTTTTTGCCCGCCCGGAGAGCGGTCAGCTGACCCTTTGATTTTTTTGTGGCATGTGTTCGCTGTATAAGCTAACGTTGGCATACATGCTGACCGAGATATCTGAATCGGCACTAGCAGCCCGGGAAAGGAACGAACATGGAGAGCGGAGAGATGAATCAGACGAAGGCTAAGGAACCGAAGTACATTCTCAGCATCGAAGGGGAGGAGTTTCCCTGGGGCGAGGACACGATCACGACCGAGCAGATTGCCGAGCTAGGCGGCTGGGACATCTCGCAGGGCGTGATCGAGGTCGACCAGCACAACGTCGAACGGACGCTTGCGCCGGGCGAGGTCATCGCGATCAAGCCGGGCCAGGGTTTCGGCAAGAAGCACCGCTGGAAGCGTGGCTGATGCGCGCGCGTATCAGCCACGAGCTGGCCCTGCTGCGCCGCCACTTCGGCGACGTCGAGCACGCGGAATCGAACGGGGAAGACTGGTTCAGAATTCCCCGTTACGTGCTGCCCGAAGGCTGGCGCGTCGGCGACACGGCGGTGAGCGAGCTGCCGGTCTGTTTTCTGGTGAAGGGCAACTACCCCGGCGATGCGCCCTACGGATTTCTCACGCCCGCCGGCCTGAATTTCAAAGGTGCCGCTCCGAACAATGCGGGCGCTCCACCTTCGCCGCCGCCCTTCTCCGGCGAGTGGCTGCATTTCTCGTGGTCGGTGGAGAACTGGTCGGCAACCGCGGACGTGGGCAAGGGCTCGAACCTGCTCGCGTGGGTGCGGAGTTTCATGGTGCGATTGCAGGAGGGGGCATGAAGGCATTTTTAAAGTTGGAGAACGGCGCGCTCAATGATTTGATGGCGCACCTGCTGCCGCCTCACTCCGAAGAAGAGCAAGCGGCGTTCCTGTTTGCCCGCGCCGTGCGCAGCGATCATCAGGTCACTTTCGAGGTCGCGGAAACGAAGAAGCTCAGTCCTGGCGACTTCATCGTGCAGCAGGACGACTATCTGGAACTAGCCGATGAAACGCGCGCCGCGTTGATCAAGCGCGCGCACGATATCGACACGTCGCTCGTGGAATTGCACTCGCATCCCGGCCCATGGCCCGCGGGCTTCTCTTACGCCGATCGCCTTGGGCTGCAGGAGACCGTGCCGCACATGTGGTGGCGCCTCAAGAAGCGCCCCTATCTCGCCATCGTCGTCGCGAAGTCCGGATTCGACGCCCTGCTCTGGCTCGACAACCCGAAGATCCCGCGTCCGCTGGACGGGATTGTCGAGGGCAGTCGCGTGCTCAAGCCGACCAACTTTTCCCTGGGAGGCTGGGGATGAGCGATCTTCCTGCCCGCTTCGACCGCAACATCCGCCTCTTCGGCGAGGAAGGCCAGCGCAAGCTGCGAGCCACGAACGTCGCGGTTATTGGCGTCGGCGGCCTCGGCAGCCCGCTCGTCCAGCACCTCGCCCTGCTCGGCGTCGGCGGCATCACGCTGGTCGACGACGAGGAGCTGGACGAGACAAATCGCAACCGCTTCGTCGGCGCAAGAAATGATGACCCGGTGCCTGGCAGTCCAAAAGTCGAACTGGCCGCGCGTCTTGTGCGCGAGATCGATCCCACCATTCTCGTCACGCCGATAAGGGCAAGCCTGATCAGCGAAGAAGTGTTCGCTACGGTGAGGCAGGCCAATTGGATATTTGGCTGCTTCGATGAGGACGGCCCGCGCGCGATTCTGAACGAGTTGTGCGCCGCCTACGCGAAGTCCTACATCGATCTCGCCTCGGACGTACCGGAGGAAGGCGTCTACGGCGGACGCATCTGCGTCGCATGGCAGGGCGGCGGCTGCCTGCACTGCCTAGATGCTCTCGATCCGCATGATGTCGAACTATACCTTAGCACGGACGCCGAAAAGGCGGGCCGCGCCGCGATCTACGGCGTGCCGGTGGAGCTGCTGCGCGAGACAGGGCCTTCCGTGTCCCCCATCAACGGCGTCGTCGCGGCGCTCGCCGCAACCGAGTTCATGATTGCTGTCACCGGCATGAGAGAGCCGCAGCGCCTGATCAACTATTACGGCCACGTACCAAAACTCACCACGGCCAAGCCGAAACCGGATTGCTATTACTGCAAGGGAATTCGCGGTAAGCCGCGAGACGCCGATGCCGAGCGCTTCCTGCGGATGCCACATCTTCGTGAAAGGCGGCGGAGGGGAACGCGCTGAATCAGTGAACCCGGAGAGTAGTAGCCGCCCGCTCCGATTCGGGAGATTTCTCCTTGCTGTTCGAAAGGAGAGAGCTCTGGTGCCAACTCTGACCAGTTAGTAGGTTGCCTGCCGGCCCTGTATCTCGTCATAGGATCCGGAGCGAAGCGCACGAGCAGCATGAAGTGCTCTGCTCTTCAAGGAAAACGTGCTGCGTGACTACGTTGGGCTCGTGGCCGAGCGTAACGGCGTAAGGCTCGGCGCCGATCATTTTTGGCCGGCACTCCTGATGGTGTTATCGAAAACGATGATGGCGTCATACATCACTGCGGCGGTTTGAAATTTCAGATTCCCGAGATTGGCTGGCTGGCTCGATGCAGCCTCAGTGCGCTGATGGACATCGCCTTCCAAGAAGGCTTTCCGAAATCGCTTCCCTTGCCGGCCTTCCTTGCCTACGACCCTGAGTTCTCGTTCATTCGCCGAAACATAGAGATAAGAAACATACATTCTGACGAAGTCTTACCACTAACAGACGAGCTGATCGGTCCAACTCGTGCGTAATTTACTCCCTTCATTTACTTGGCTCATCATCGTAAATTCCGACCGCAATTATCTCATAGCAGGACATCTACTTCGCTGACACGCTTGACTTGGCTGCGCGCGAGCGCAAGGAACGCATTGTTGCTCTGATCATGAGCAGGCCCTCGGTCCAGACGCCGAGCGACATGCCGCCGGCGAACATGGGCCAGCAGAGACGGCTAGCCACCACCTTTTCAGGTGAGCTTCGAGCTTCTGCAGTGCTGCCCGCTTCTCGGGTAGATAGTCATACCTGTCGTATATTTCATCGAGATCGGTTTTTCCTCCACCCGTTACGTGGTTGAGCATGATCTCGGCGATCTCACGCGAGATCCCCGGGCGGGGGAGTGTAGATCGGAACGTGCGCCGAAGATCCCGCACTTGCCATCCAGTCACGCCTGATTGCTTATCGAGCTCCTTTCTCAGCTTTTCCCACGAGCCGTCGTTGAAGTGCGTACCCTTGATGTGGCCGGGGAAGTAGTCGTCAGTATTTTTGTCTCGCCAGTTGTCGCCCATCGTTTCTTGGGCAGCCCGTGCCGAAGCTGTAGTGACGCAAGCCGTCCGGCGACCGTGGGATGCGCGCTACGCCCATCGCCCTCTTCCTTGCCTCCTCGGAAATAAGCTTGTTGTGCCTGAATGGCCGGACCGACCGCATCATTCGTCCGTGAAGGACGCCAACGGCATCGTGGGGGGCGGTGCACTGCCGAGACGACCTCTAAGGCAAGGTGAGCGACTTTTTGAAGTTTCTCGTCAGCAAGGTCAACACATACGTGTTCGTGCCCGGCACATATGAACCAATCTGGCTTGGCGACGCGTGGAAATCACGGACTGAAAGCGCCCATGCTCGTGCGGTGAAGGCATGTGAGTACGAATCAAAGAACGACTCAATAATGACTGGTATTGAGTGGCAGAAGATTTTGGCGACGACATGCCCCTGATATGAGCGAAGCCGTAGCGAACGCGAACATGGCAGATCTCCTCGATCCGATCTTCAAGAGCAGCCTGGCCGGAGCGACGCGACCTGTAATGGTACGTTGACCAGTCGAACCCGATAGCGTCACAGGCCCGACGGATCGACGCCTGCCACTCACGGCACATTTTGTAGACCAGCTTGCGCTTCCGGCCACGCTTCATAGCTTTCGGCGGATCACGTCCTGCAGCATCTCCTTCGAGCGACAGGTCCGCCACCAGCTTCTTGAGGGGGATTTTCAATGATCGCGAGAAGTCAAATCAACGGATCTCTGTTTCCGCGACGGCTTGCGAGCTTGTTAGCGGCGGTCGTGATGTTCGCCGCAGCTTTGGAGGTAGGAACGGCTCCGGCGCAAGCGGCGTCGAGGCCGCTTGCGCCCAATGATATGTCCGTTCTCTTTCCTCCGCCGAAGTCGGCGGCCGACCTCGCCAACCTAATCGCCGTGTCCGAGCTTGCGGGGGCAACAGCTCCTTATCTGCACAACGGGTCCGTTCCGACCCCGAGACACATATTGGTGCCGCAGGCTCAACGGCCGACGTCGTTGCGTCGGCAGCCGTGCGTTCGATCCAGTCAATGTTGGGCTTGTCGCGAAAGCACAGGTGACCGACAGCTGTGCGGCCGGCCTGACGAACTTCGATGTGTCGCTGCTTGGGAACAGCAATCGCGGGCATTCGTTCGAGGGCAAGGAAACCGACTTGAGGAAACTGCCGCCTGGCGTCATCGGACCAGAATTGACCGACGCCGATCGGCGAGCGCTTGTCGAATATCTCAAGACCTTATGAGCGATTATCGCGTTAGAGGCCGGCCTGTGTGTGTGTGTCCGCGTCGCTACGTTGGACCTTCCGCCGAGTTCGGACGCGCCTCGTCAGAAGACGTGCCATTCGTCAGATCCGTCCATGCTCAGCCGAGGGTCATGGTATCGCGCCTGCCGAGGCCTCCTCGATTGTGTTGAAGCCCCCATGAGCCCGCCGGTCCTGAGCAGACGCCTTTGGCGCAAAGCTGGCGATCCCGCCGGACCTCCCCCTGGTGATGCTGGCCGCGGCTTACAGTTGTGCCTCGACTCGCTGTGGCCGACCGTCATGCCGTAGAAAACGCGCAACGCACAGACGATCTGGTTGAGGGCCGGCCAAGAGATCCTCCTCACCACCAGGTGAATCTAGAACGCATGAACATGCTCAAATTTCGCACCAGCGGATTCGTTCAATCACCAATCACCAAATCTCGCTCCAAAGGCCCGCTTTCAGGTAAATACAAGGCGTCGGAGGATTCCAGATCGAGGGCTGGGAGTTTCTTCATGGAGGCCAGTTTCGCCCGATGCTCGACTGTTGATCGTTGACCACTCGGTGTCGCGGCGGCGTTGCACCGAGGAGGGAATGCGCATGGCTTCGCGGTACTTCGCGACCGTGCGGCGGGCAATATCAATGCCTAAGGCGCGCAAGCGTTCTACGATGGTATCATCCGACAGGATCGCGGAGGGTTCTTCCGAATCGATCAGCTGTTTGATGTGGTGGCGCACGGCTTCGGCCGAATGCGCCTCGCCGCCGTCGGCCGAGGCGATCGAGGCCGTGAAGAAATATTTCAATTCGAATGTGCCGCGATTTGTCGCCATGTACTTGTTGGCGGTGACGCGCGACACCGTGGATTCATGCATCTGGATGGCGTCGGCGACGGCCTTCAGGTTCAGCGGCCGCAAATGCGCGACGCCGTGGGTGAAGAAGCCGTCCTGCTGGCGCACGATCTCGGTTGCAACTTTCAGGATGGTGCGGGCGCGCTGGTCGAGCGCGCGCACCAGCCAGGTGGCGTTCTGCAGCGCATCGGTGAAGTAGGACTTGTCGCCGTCCTTGCCGATCTTCTTCGACAGCTCGGAATAATAGGTCTGGTTGACCAGCACACGCGGCAAGGTGTCGCTGTTGAGCTCGACATGCCAGCCGCCGTCCGGACCCGGACGGACATAGACGTCGGGCACCATGGTCTGGAGCCGGGCCGAGCCGAACTTCATGCCGGGCTTGGGATTGAGGCGGCGGATCTCGCCGATCATGTCGGCGATGTCCTCGTCGTCGACACCGCAGAGCTTGCGCAGGGCGGCGATGTCGCGCTTGGCGAGCAGGTCGAGATGCTCGACCAGGGCCTGCATCGCCGGATCGTAGCGGTCGAGCTCGCGGAGCTGGATCGCCAGGCATTCGCTCAAGTTACGCGCGCAGACGCCGGGCGGGTCGAATTTCTGCAGGACGGCAAGGACGTCCTCGACCTCCTGCTGCGACGCGCCAAGACGTTCGGCGGCCTGGCCGAGATCGGGCGGCAGATAGCCGGCCTCGTCGACGAGGTCGATCAGGTACTGGCCGATCATGCGCTGCGCGGGCGCGGGGAAGGCAACCGAGAGCTGCTCGGCGAGATGGTCCGACAACGTTGTCTCGGCCGCGACAAAAGCTTCGAGATTGTAGTCTTCGTCACCCGAGGCGCCGCCGCCCCATTCGGTATAGGTGGTCGGCGCCGCGTCCTGGGCGTTGCACGCTTGGCCGTCGGCCAGCTGTTCGCCGCTGACCTGATGGACCTCGGTCGGCGCTTCGTCGGCAGCTGCAGCGTCACTTTCTCGCTCGAGCAGCGGATTGCGCTCGAGCTCCTCCTCCACGAAGGCCATAAGGTCGAGATTGGACAATTGCAGCAGCTTGATCGCCTGCATCAGCTGCGGCGACATGACCAACGACTGCGATTGCCGGAACTCTAGTCTCTGCGTAAGCGCCATGAAGCAAGAACCGCTACTGAAGTTGGTGCGCGTTTTGCTCATTAGTCGGAAGCTGATCCATGCGCTTTGATGTCGCGCAAAATGCAGATCCAAGGTGAGAATTCTGATGAAGCAGCGGACAACTGGACGGCGACTAACTTGTCGGAATTCCTCGTCAAGTCCCATTGTGCGAGACTGAGAACTGGAGATTAGGATGTGGCACTGTGACCCGAGGACATGAGCCAACAGGCCAGCTTCACCGTGGCGAGAATCCCATGAAGGACTTCGCCGATCCACGGCAGTTTCGGTGACTTCTGCGAGTAGCCGCGATCCTACACCATCCCGCAGGACGGGTCAGTGCCTGACCGCCGCTCAGACAATCGATCAATGTCGAGCTTTGCTGCGCGCTTGCAATTGGCCCGAACTTTGAAGTCGATCGTGGAAGGACGTTGCCCAAATGAATTGGCACCAAGGTTGTCAAAATGGTTGAGTAGCGGGTTGATCCGGCCGCAAGATGGGCGTTGCGCCAAAAGAGATTGCGAGGTTGTCGTCGCGGCTGCATAAAGCCAGCCGCTTGTTAACCGCCAGCGTCTGCCTATGTTGCTTGTCCGGGTTTCTGACGCAAATCGGCACAAGGTCGAACAGCTGGCACTATTGTGCCTGCTCTTCGACTCATCCTGCCGACATTCTAACGTATTCGCGATGACGCTTCTGGGCCGCCCACGCATCCGAATCTGGGAAGGTTACTTTCTTCCCAAAATGGCGGCATGATCGGACAATCTTGTCGGTTTTGTCGAGAGCCTGCGCGAGTCGCTTCGCTTGCAGCGGACTGCCGACAATGACACGCACCGCGAAAGACGTCCGCACGCGCGAGACCGCCATGCTGTTACCTGTCACCCCAAGCACCACCCCATGCTGGCAAGCAGGGGCTTGCGAGCGCTTTAGCGCACTCCGCGGTCATATCTGTGCTGCCGGCGGAGCCTGCCGCCACCTCAAAACAATACCTCCCCGAAGCTTGTGTGGATGCCGATGCCAATCACTCATCTCATTGGCATCTCAGCTGCGGCGAGACGACAAGCGCGAGTTCGCACTCTTGGTACAACGCAGCGAGTCGCAGAGGCGGCCAGCTCCCGACTCGAACTCTCGGCTCATTGCCTGCATCGCCAGACCCGCAATTAGTGCTTCTGCTGCCTCTGTGCCGATGTACGACCATATACCACGCTGTAGAACACTGCAGCGGAAGTTTGGCACTGGGCATTACCAACACCATTGAGCGCCCGCACGAGCTTCAAGCGGCGGATCAAGATCAACACCATTTCCATCAGCGACCGCCGCTGCAATGTTGTCCTAGCCTGCTCTCCTCGGCCAGATCAACATGCGCAAGGTCGATAGCTGGAGATCCCTTACCACAACGCCTATCGCTAGGCGATTGATCTCGCTGCACGAGCAGGTCGTTCCACGTTAAGGGAAATCGCGCCACAATTGCAGCAGCTGGCAAGCCTCGATTGCACAACGCGAAGCATCAACTCCTCGATAAAGGCGGCGCTGCCCCCGGCGTGAAGTCACAGCTTTAGCCACCATGGTTTCGTCCAGCGGCAAGCCCCTGCCATAGGTGCGGACCAGCTTGCCGCGGCCGGTCGCGTCGGACAGCGGCACCGCGATCCTGCTTGATAGGGCCGGACGGCCGACCAGCGCGGCCTCGAGAGCCTCAGGACGATTGGTGAGGAGAATGAAGGTGATCTCAGCGTCTTCCTTCAACCCGTCCATCGCGTTGAGCAGTCTGTTAGCAACAAGAACCTATTACATCGCGATTCATCAAATAAACATCCTCGATCTGAAACGCAGCGAATTTCACATCAATCTTGCCAGGATCGCGTGCTTGATATTTAGCGCCGGAGGCGTACATCGTCCGTACGAGGAAATCCAACCTCTGAGAGGCGGACTGCTTCTGGCGACGAGACTTGCATGCAACGACGACGCCCCAAGGTCCACACCAGGCACTGCTGAGGGACATCGCATACGCGCGCCTGATGCGCTTGCCCACCCAGTTATCTGATTTGAGCCGTTTTCCGTTGCGGTGCATCGTTGAACCCAGTTGAGATCGGATGTCCCGCTCCGCGGCAAATGCATGAGAACAGAAGAGCCCGCCCGGGAACGGGGCGTTTGATCGCTTTTTTATACGCGCACGGAATTAAATGAGGCGGCGTCGGGTTGCTATAGCTACAGCATTTGTCCGGTTCGCCGCCCCTAGCTTCCTGATGACGTTCTTCATGTGAAAATTGACGGTATTCGGGCTGACCTCAACAACTTTCCCGATTACCCAAGCTGACTTCCCCTCTGCGACCCAGTATAGGCACTCTGTTTCTCGCTCTGTTAGCGGAATGTCTGTCTTGGAACCTTCATCAAGCGGCGGTGTAATCTGCGCGACAGCGTTGTGAAACGCCGACGCCAATGTCGTGAGATGATCGATGCGCGCCCGTGGATCGGCATCATCGAAGGGAGATGCAAACGAAACGAAAGCCAATCGGCCTTGCGATCCAAACAATGGCACGCTTATGCCATGCTTAAGACCTGCTTCTCTGGCCTCGTGCAAGACGCGCAGCTCACGGGGCTGCAGTTCATATAGACTGGTTAGCTCATCCCAGAGAAAGGGCCTTGGTAGCATTGCTGTCCGCCGGACCACGGGGTCGATCGCTCGATACTCTTGCTCAGCATAGCGTTGGCACCAATCTGACGGGAAGTTTATAGTTGGCGGGGGCGGCAGATACTCCGGCAGACGACGCTCATTCGAGCGGGTGAGTGCTCCGTACGCGACTTTATCGAAGCCTTCATTGCTCGAGCAATTCACTAGAAGATCGAACAGGGCTTTGATTGATTGTGTCTGTATGGCGCATTCGACGAAGCTGAATAGGTCGGGACCGCGGCTTTCCCGTCCCCTTGAAGAGATTGGCATTTTGCCGTGCGATTGGTCATCCATTTCTATTTCCATTTTGCTTACACAGATGTTGGGGTCCGCTTGTTTCAGGTGAACGCTCACGCGCGAAGGAAAGCGCCGGGCCCGAAATGCTTGGCCAGGTCCCAGCTCGCACCGGGCAGATAGCTGGAGCAAACCGACGTGCGCCCGAAGATTGAGCCAAGTCGATGCTGATCTTTTCGTTGCTGACCCGCCGGGTTGCTATCCGAGGTGCCAAATTGACGCGAGCGTATCCAGACTCTCGAAAGAGTGGCTGGCAAATGACGCAACTTTTGCGGCGGACAAGGTCAGTACTTGTCACAAGAACATACCAGCATCCCCAGCGCCAACCTAAGGAAGTGAGCTCGGCACAGAACTCTTCGCGCAGCTCGGCACAACTCAGGTCAGAGACCGGTGCAGCGCTTGCGCATGCCGGGCTGCCACTCGCGGACATTGACACATAGCTGCTTGATGAGGACGACAGCATGTATGCGATCCTCAGGCCTTTCCAAGAACCATCAGGATGGGCACAGCAATTCTCGCACCACTTTCCGATCGACAAAATGGCCCGCTAAGAGAGGCACTCAGAGAAACACGGCGTCGTCTGAGGTGTTTGAACGGATGTGGCATACGTCAAACATGCGACAACGTCTCAAGCGCGACATCGAATTGATATGGATCAAGAGCAAGGCTGGATGCCTCACCTGCGCTGACGCGGAACGCGGATGGGCGCTGCCTGTGAGTGCGGTCCTAAGGCGCGAGCCAAATCCATTACGAGCCTTCCCATCCTTGAATCGAGAAGCGGAGCAGCAGTTTAGTCTAGCGGGGTCTTTGAGAGGACCGGCGCTTTCGGAGTTTCGCTATGGCGCGCCATCGCGAATGTCCCATTTGCGTCATGAGGACTTGCCCCCTCCTTGGAAAGCCGAGAAGGGAGCGAAAGAGGCAAGAATCACGGAAGGTTCGTCGTGGTTTGATCCGGGAGGGCGGTTGATAAAGACGTGACTTGGCGGAGATGTTGCCTGCGGGCGTCGGGGTGGGGGTCTGAAGCGGATTACGCGCCAGCTCGGATGCAGCTTCACACGATCAAGGTCCTACGTAGCGGCGGGTGGGGTGAAGCCGCTCAAATCGTGTCCGGGCTAGCTCTCGCGCACCACGGTCTTCAGGTAATGGTAGGCCTTGATGATCTCGACCAGGCGGTCCTCCTTAGAGCGGTCGCCGCCATTGGCATCGGGATGGTGCTGTTTGACCATCGCCTTGTACTTTGCCTTGATATCTTCGAGCGTCGCGTCGACATTCAGGCCCATCACCTGCAACGCTTTCCGCTTGGCATTGAAAATCTTGCGCTCCTCAGGCTTGGCCTCCGCGCGAGGGCGGGGACTGGCGCGTCCGCTCAGTTCGGCGAGCATGCAAAAAGCATCGCAGGCGCCCTCGGAATCGGCCGGGCTGCCGGTCATTTTGCGAGCGCTGATGCTCTCGCCCATCTTCCAGGTTGGACGATGGCCGATCAGCTCGTCCTTCTGGTAGCGCGCGACCGCTTCCGCGTCCATGCCCGAGAAGAAATTGTAGGACTGATTGTATTTGCGCACATGGTCGATGCAGAAGTGCCAATATTCGCGCGCATTGCCGCGACCCTTTGGCGCGGGATGGGTCGCCTTGTTCTGGCAATCAGGCCATTCGCATAGCGCCGCGGTCTGCCGCTCCTGCGCGTCCTTCTTGTTGATGCGAATGGAGGCGAAGAATTTGGATGTGTCGATCGGCATGACTTGGCCCCGTTGGCGGAGCGGCAGTTAACAGCGCCGCTTCTAAGCTAGCGAATTGGTTTGGACGGCAGATCTGGCTCGGCCTTCGCGTCTGGTCCACTGGCGTGATGTAGCAGGCGCTTCGTAGCAATCGACATGCCAGGGCTCGCGAGCTTGGTCCAGACAATCACCAATTTGCGATCTCAGATCGACTCGATCGCAATTTGCTGTCGGACTCTGCACATAGAGGGCTTGAACGGGGACCGGGTGAATACGAAGAAAGCGGGAGCTATGCAGCACTCTCGGTCATGACGCGCTCAGAGAGGCAGCGTGGCAAGGCGGACGGCGAACCTGCGAGAACTTCTCCAAGGAGGCGATACGGCCCGAAGGAGAGGATCAACATTATGCCCTTCTCAACCGTCTGCGGTTGATCATGCAAGGGTACAGATTCTCCGCAACAGAGTGCGTGATCTGTTCGCCGGACTGTCGAGACGGAACTGCCGCGTTCGGCAGACGCCGGCGAGCTGAAGCCGCCGCGGATGGTCGCGCCGGCCGTGCGGCACGGCTATGGCCCGACGCGCAACATCGCCACTGTCGGCGCGATCAAGGCTGCCAGCCCAAGGCGAGGACCGATGTGCGAGCGGCTCGCCGGTTGGATCCCCGTCACCCCTAAATGATTTGCCAGTCCGAGCGCGGCGGACCAGGAGCCTCGATCCCCTCCTGCCCGCCCCGTCGCCGCGCAGTATGTCGAGAGGCGATCCCAGAAGGCGCTGCCGGCCCTGGTGGAAAGGATGCGCCGAACCTTTCCCCTTCGGTGATTTCGGGCCTGAACGACCAATCACGGCGAATACGAGTGCCGGCAGCACACAAGACAGTCAGGGTGCTCAAAGAGATTCCGAGCTCGTTCGGAGCGGCAAGAAGAAGGTTATGCAGGATCTCAATGGCGCCCAGCCGCGCGGTCGCGGAGCATGCATTCGGTACCTTGGTCGAGAATGGCACCAATATGCGCGTGACCTTGGTTACCGGACAAGGATCGCCAATCTAGGACCTATGGGCTTTCTATGACCTTGCTGCCGAAGCACCAGAGCCAGTTGAGACCTACAAGCCGATCGAGAGCATCCGCCGCGGTGCGACACACGAGCGCGCGAGCCATGGATCCGTTGTCGCCACAAATCCTAAGATTGATGGTGCAAGCTGATCCAGGTGGCGTCGGGAATGTTGGGTTGACTGAAGAGGCCAAATCAGTTGCCGAGATCGTCGCGGCGTCAGAGTGCCAACGCCATTGAGCTCTTCCCGAACACACAAAGCCATGCCGCCTCCTCGGCTCCGTCACCGGTCGAGGGTTAAGAGCGGCGAAATGACTAATCTGAGATCGCAATCGCTAAATTTTCTCTAAGCGCGTCAGCTTGTCGACAGCTGACCCTGACAGAGCGAGAGAGAGCGACACTATCGGCTCGGCATTGCCGAGTTGACTCAAACCCCGCGGAGTGGACATGGACCGATTTAACAGCATCAACCCATTCGACCGAGACAACGCCGCGCTGTCACAACCGCAACAGCAGCAAGCCCAGTTTGAGCCGTACTTGGATGAAGTGCCGCACCTTGATCCCCCTGCTGCAGAGATTCCTGCTTCTCCAGATCGCTACTATCCTCATCTGTCCGAGGAAGATCGTAGACCTATCGAGGCCTTGGTACTTGGGCACCAGGGGGCCGGCGGTCCTTATCCTGAAGACGCAGTAACGAGACACCTCGGGGACACCGCTGCCCAGCACAGCGCGCCGGGGGAAGCTTCGACTTGGCCGCTACCTGCGGAAGGTCATGATCAGGATCCCTTGATGGGCGAAGCCATCCTAGCATCGTCTTTCGACCCAAGCGTGCGCGATCACTTCGGACACCCCGGAGAAGCCGTCCGTCAGTTCAACTGGAGCGGCGGCTACCAGCCGGCTCCGTACGAGCTGACCTGGAGCGCTCCCGTTTCAAGTCGGGAGGTCCTGATGGGTGACGATTATACCGGGGAGTTGAGGCCTGCGAAGAGGCAAAGAATATTAAGCCATACGGAAGGGGATGCCATCGGGGGCCAGGTGAGCGAGCCCGGCAGTTCAGTCGTTCGCGAGCTGATGGAAGAAGTCGGCGCACCGTTTCAGGCCCGCGGTCCGGCCGTCCTTCCTGCGGAAGACTTCGATCAGGATCTGCTGTGGGCGATGGTGGGAAACGCCGGCCCATCGTCGTCTCTCGAACCAACCGAGGGTCATCACCAAGCGCCGGATTTAGAATCCGTCGTTCGTCCCTTCAATTTCCGGCAGGGCGACCAGCACGCGTCCGCTGCGCTTGACCTTAACAACGCCCCGCCGAGCCAGGACAGCCGACCCAACAGTTTTATCGTTCACAATGACCGCTACACGGCGCTGTTCGTGCCCGCTGCGGCGATCAGGCGAAGCACCCCACTCAATCCGCCAGGCGCTGCCATTCCTCTCGGATCTCGACGGGAAAACGTGCCGCAGCCCAGCACGCAGCCAGCGAATCGAGCCTCACCAGCGTTGCTTGGACGGTCGATGGACCAAGCCGCTCCGGCGTCCTCCAGGGCTGAAAGGACGTCCCCCGCGCCCCGCGAGATTTATGCCGCATCATTCGCCGTTCCCGAGAATTTTTCGCACGGCACCCAACCCGCCTCGGACACGATGCGCTCGAAGCTCGGCCGCTGGGGCCTCTTGCCGAACGAGGCGCAGCCGGTAAAAGAGTACGACATTCGCGGCGAGCGTTACACCGCCCTCTTGGGGCCGGGGGGCCCCAATGACGTTCGGCTCATTCATCAGCCGAGAAGGTAGATGCTGAGGGACAATCCCACGCTACGAGCCCGTCCGCATAGCTCCGTGTTGGACTTGCTATTGGACCATAGCTTGCTCCAGCAACTCTTGCGAGCTTGGCGCGGTTCCGGGCGGTGCGGCTGAGCGCTACCCGGCCCGATTGACTTGCGCGCATCATGGCTGTGCGGCTCCGCGTTGAGCCGCACAGCCATCGCCCTTTCACTTCCGAAGAGCCGGCGGCCAAAGCTGCGAAGGAAACCTACGGCGTTATTGCCGTTGCGCTTTGCAGCATTGCCATTGATTGGGGCCGCTGCCCCGAGACAGGATAAGCATCCTCCGAGCAAAGAGGCTGCTTCGCGCGCCCCCATTGAACACGCGCCAGCTGAGCTTAGCTGGCTACAGATGAATGTGGTCGTCCATTAGCCTCAGACGCACATCCTCGTCGTGGCCTTCCGCAGAAAGCTCCCGTGGCCAACGAGGCGCTGCCCAGCACCTCGTGAATTCCGCCTCAAAATCAGTACCGTATGTTAGGGTCAGCACTGGTCGGGATACCGTGCGATCTTCGCTTAGCCCAACCGACGAGTTCCGCAGCTTACACGGTGCGACCCCGACTCTGCCGCCAGCGCCCCTGCACTGGTATACTCTGCCTCAACGTCCCCGCGGAAAGCCGGTGAGCAAGTTTTGGCGGAGCTAGGTGCTGCAACCTGTAAGAGCAGTGAATAGATCGTGCAGTATCTGTCGCTACTCCGGACTCGGACGCTTTGATGAGAGCTGCGTCGTTCGGGACATGGATTCGGTTCAGCGCCGGGTGCCTTCGGCACTGATCTGCCCATCGAAAAAGACCACCTGAGGTGACCTAGCGCCTCAAGGAGCTTGAGCGCAGAATGAAGCTGAGCAAGCCGCAGCGACCTCTATCCGGCTGATCAAATCGGCCAGATTAGGACGTGACTCATTAACGCGCAGCCACAGCCTGATTGATGCAAGTAGGACGAGCGCGAGGTAGTCGGCGGCGAGTTTGTCGTAGCGCGTTGCCACGCGCCGACAATGCTTGAGCTTGCTGAAGAAGCGCTCGACCAGATTCCGGGCTCGATAGAGATAGGATATCGCTCCGTACTAGCAGAGAATTTCGCGTTTCATCGTCTCGTCTGTTTATGGAACGATACCGAAATAACACTCGCGGCAATACCGGGAGATCAACTTGAGCCATTGGAGAAATTTCGCCAATCCAAGTTCATGTTTATTTCCTCGCGCACTGGTAGCGAATCAAATTGTCATCGTTCGAGTCGGCCCCCAATTTAGGTAGTTTGATGCGGCACGAGGCGGCATTCTAAATCTCTGCATCGAAAATGGGGGAGTCCTGCAATGACCGGCGGAAGCATCGGCTCGGGCACCGCGCCGGCGAGTAACTCGCCTCCAAAGCCTATGAGCCGGTCGGAGCGGTTCGACGCGATTGACGTGCTGCGGGGCTTGGCCCTGTTCGGCGTGCTCGCCATGAACATCGTGACCATATTTCGGGTCTCCTTCTACGCGCCGTTCTTGCCGAACGCGGAGCCGGCGGGGCCGCTCGACCGGGTGGTAGCGGCTGTGCTGACGGTCGCCGTCGACTGGAAGGCGCTTGCGCTGTTCTCGCTGCTGTTCGGCGTCGGCCTCGTCATCCAATTCGAACGGCTTGCCGGCGATGCACGGCGCATGATCTTGCTCGTGCGCAGGCTAGTGGTGTTGCTGGCGATTGGCCTGGTGCATCTCTGTTTGATCTGGAACGGCGACATTCTCGTCGAATATGCGCTGGCGGGCTTCGTGGTGCTGCCCTTCCTCGGCGGCGCGCGGTGGCTCATGGCGGGTGCAGCCCTGCTGCTCCTGGGGCTCTACGTGACCACGCCGGTGCTACCGCCGATTGTGCCGCTGCCGGAAGCAGCCGGGATGGCCGGTCTTGCCGCGGACGCGATGCGGGCCTACGGCACAGGCGGATTTTTCGATGTGCTCGCGTTCCGGATCCGCGAGGTGCCGGCGATTTTTTCGGCGCACGTCATGGTCTTTCCGCGCACTGTCGCGCTGTTCCTCGTTGGCGCCCTCGCGTGGCGCAGCGGGGTTTTGCGTCGGGCTTCGGCGAACCGGCGCCTGCTGTTCGTCGTCGCAACCTTTGGCATTCCTCTCGGCGGCGGATTGAGTCTCGCGGCAGCAGGACAAGGGCTCTTCGATTGGCCGTCGCTCGGGCGCGCGCATTTTCCGGTAGAACAGCTGGGGGCGGTCGTGTTGGCTCTCGGTTATGCGGCCGCAGTCATCGCGGCTGTGAACCTCGCGGGCGGGCGGAGGATGCTGGGCTGGGCCGCACCGCTTGGCCGCATGGCGCTCACCAACTATCTGGCGCAATCTGTGATCTGCGGCTGGATCTTCTACGGCTATGGTCTAGGCCAATTTGGCCGGCTCGGCGTGGCCGCGACACTGACGATCGGCATTTTCGTGTATGTCGCGCAGGTGGTGTTCAGCGCGTGGTGGCTCCGCCGCTATCGGTTCGGTCCTGTCGAGTGGCTCTGGCGCTCGTGCATGTATGGGGTACCGCAGCCGATGCGGGCAACGGTCAATTTAGCCATCATGCGCGCGACGATAGCAGATTGATGCGGGCCCAGATACCCTAGCTGCGTGCTGCTTCAAGCGGAAGCCGCCGAAGCGAGTACGGCTGGTTTTAGCCCTTCAGCGACCTCGGCAGACGTCCGCTTTTCCACCGCTATTGAAGGGAGCGGACACCAGGCGGCCAGCCGCTTAATGAGTACACGGCCTACTGTTTGAGGACCACTCGAAAATTGCGAACGAGCCGCAAAGACAGGCGCCACGACAACATGATTGCCGAGCGTTGCCTCGGCGGCTTGCAGATCTGCGAAAACGCCTCGCGTGTCGCCGCGCTGATAGGCTCAAAGGTCGCGATCGCGCGACATGAACTCATCGCCTTGACGCGGATCTTTGCTCGGTCTTCCATTACTCGCAGGCCCTTTCCAGCACCGCCAGCATGCCGGTACGACGGAAGGGCAATCCGCAGCAGCCGGCAACAAATGCAGAGAAAATCCAAATGTGATGGAGGCGCGATTAGACGACCTATCAATTTATGCAGGAGATTTCGGGACTCAGGTCACTTAGCTTGCGGTGATAGTGCCTGGGAGATTTCTTCAATGTTGATCGTTGACACTATTTTGAAACCAGACCAGTTTGGCGGCATTGGACTTTTCTCAGCTACTCTTTTGCCTAAAGATTCGTTGATTTGGATTTATAATCCTATCGTTGACATCGCGGTGACGCCTGAGCAGTACGAAACTCTAGCTCCAACATTTCAAGCTCTACTAGATAAGCATGCCTATCCAAGAGACTACAGGGCTAGCGATGGCGTTGTAGAGTATAATGCTGACAACGCCCGCTTCATGAACCACAGCAGTCAGCCAAACACATATCAAGACGATCATTGCCGAATTCTGACGGCGCGTGACGTACAACCTGGTGAAGAACTGACTTGCGATTACTTGTTTTTCGATCCTAAGTGTGACTTATCGTGGAATAAAGAACCAACGGCGAATGTTGAGGCTCCAACGGGCTAGGCGGTAGTGGATTGAGCTTGCGCTCAGACCACTTCGACTTCGTCGGCGAATTTACCCGGGAGAGTTTCCGCAACTCGTTGAGGTTATCGACGGACAACAGCTTTTTTCGGTTGCCTTGCCTACCCTAGGCAAGATCTCCGCGGATGTGCCCGATCTCGCACTTACTTTAGAATTGATGACCCTCGATCGATCCCAATCACTGCTGAGATGGCCCCGACATATCCTGATATTATCCGTGGGATACGCCGATTGTGCCGCTTGATGTCAGAGTCACAGATGTGCTGTTCAGAAACGCTCTTGATGAGGGCCGCTAGCGGCCCGATCTTTGCGCCTCGATTTAACTTTCGCGCATGGAGAGGGAATCCGTCCCATCCAGTCGGACGCTACGTACTCCCGTATCGAGACCCGTTTTAGGTTATGAGATCAGCGACGACTGAGTGATCGAGTTCTTCGCCGAGGTCCATCCGATCTTGCCCTCCGTGCCAATGAACTATCCCTACGCGCTCCAGGACGCCGCGCGAAGGCAACGGAAGCCGGAAGACGACGGGCGAGTCGATCCTCAAGCGGTCCGGGCACGACTCGTAGCTTCCTCGCGCACTCACGCTCCCAAAAACTAGCACGAACCAAACTTGCAAGAGCCGGCTGGTGCCATCACGGCAGCTCGCGCAGTGACAAGAAGATTGCACTTGAAATCACGAGTTCATCCAGGCTGAACCGGTTCCTGCCTCCCGATGTAAACCACTAAACTCGCGCACGAGCGCGTGCCTTCGACGATCGCCCCGCCATGCAGCGACTGTCGACGCTCGTTTGTCCGTCTGCAAACCAATGGAGTGTCGCGATCACACCTGTACACCGAGTTGCTTCGATTTCATACCACCCGCATCGACAAGGCGCGCAACTCCGCCTCCGAACCACAGCTCGGTTCCAGTGATAACACCTCGATCTGTTGACCCGGACGGAATTCGCTCCAAGGGCCATTCCGCGCGCCCCTTTCGAGGGCGCCCCCAAACGAGCGGGAAGCCCACCCGTTGTCTCATCGCGCAGCGGCCACAGGCGAGCACAGAGCGCTGGCAATACGCGCCGACGGCTTGTTGCAGCAGCGGCGGACGCTTGAGCGGCTGGCCATCTGCAGGGGACGAATCGCCGACCGAGGAATTCAAGCCGTGGGGATGCAGCGATGCGGTGAGGTTCTGCGCGAGGATCAATCCAGCGCAAGGCACTCGGCCAGAATTGCTTGAGGAACTGCTCGACCCGGCCTTCATCGCCATGCGAACTCAGGTGGGGCATTTCCTTTCATATAACCGCAGAAGATCACCAGATGGAATGCGAGCCGCGCATCCTTGCTCCTAATCGCCAGACTTTACCAAGCAATCCTAGACTTCCCGATTCCGGCGCTCGCCGCTATGGCCCGTTCGCCTGACGCGGCTGGGCCCCTCCATGAGCAGCATCATCGGCCCCATCAATTTCAGCTTGCTGACGGTGTGAAGTGCGAGCACAAGTTCGGGCGTTTCTGCCAATCGTATTTACCGGCGCCATTGGTGCCCCCCGCGCAGATCGTCGATGCTACGTGTGAATGCGGCCCTGTTGGCTGGGCGAGACTTGAGGCGATTAGGATTGGACCACTCTTTGCTCGCGAGCCAAACGCGTAACCTGCGGCACGTTCGGGCGCCGAGCCTGTATGGAAGGTGCTCGATGCCTGTGTTTCTAAATTCCGCACCGAGACCTCTCCTGGGCAACTGTGACCGCAGCGAGCCCCAACATCACGTCGCCGGTGAAACCAAAATGGAGGCGATAAAGCCACCAGATTGCGCAGCACCGGTCGAGATCGGACATTGCTAGCGCCCGCCTTATTGCTGCGACTATCCGCACCGTCGGCTTCATTCCGCGTATCATCTGGAAACCTCGCCGTCTCGGGGCCCGCGCTCTCCATTCAATGACGTTTCCGGGGGCGCTGGCTCGCTGTCCGACGCGTGCACCTGCAATAGATCGGAAGCTGAGATTGATGTTCGCCATAACGGTCTTTTCCACTTTTCGAAGCTGCTCGCACACGCCTATGTGCACGCGATCTTGCTCTGATCCTACGGCGGAGCTACTGCTTGCAAAACGCCCAGATCTGGTAGTGCCATTTGACAGGATTCTCATGGATAAATACGCTCACACGATTTCACTGCTACGCAAAGCAACTGGCCCACTTGCGAGGGTCGTTGCGGCTAATGACCTTTGCTGCCACTCCTTGAGAATACCTCCGCGTCCGCCAAGACAATCAGGCTCACCGGCAGGGCCTCCGCTGCTTCCGATTAAGCCCTCCACGGTCACCGGTTAGCTGCCAAATTTGCGCGAACTCAGACATCGCGCGCTGGCTGGCGGCCCGCCCCCGTTCGACCGCGCTGGCAATGTGGGTCACCTCGCGGAGCAACGCCCCGAACAGTTCGGCCCGCAGCGCACCATCGTGCAGTGCTTGTTAAGATCCTCAGACGCAAAGCAGCCGAGATGATGATCCGCGCACGGCTAAGGTGCGGCGCCGGCCAGTGATCCCGGGACTGGGGCGCGGCGGGGTGCAATGGGCACTCGGCGACGTCGCCTCAGTCCTTCCGATCCTGCGCGCGATGGCACAACGTCGGACTGGCGGACAGCCGGAGCTACATCGGTCAAGCGAAAGTAACATCCTCTGGTGAAGCAATGGGGGGAAATATTGCAGGCCAGATGATAGGTCAGCACCAGGCAGACGAATGCCAGGATGACGGCGCATCAAGTGGGCTACCAGTGGGTCCGATGATGCGTACCCACTGGCGGCGCGAACAATCCACCGCTAAGCAGTGAATTCTCTATCCAGATAAGGACAACCGAATCGAGCGCAGGGCTCCAGTCCGGCCCGATCGGTTCACAGTCGGGTTGCGTCTCATACCCGCGTAAGCTTAACGAACCCTCCTTCGACTAGCTCGGCTTTGTAGGCCCGTTCGTTAAGCAGGATTGTTGTTGGGTTATCAGCGGCCGGCATGAAACCTTCTTCGCGTAGCTTGTCCATGAGGGCAGTTGTGGCCCATTGCTCTGGTAGCGGCGTTCCGTAGCGCCGGTTTTCCCTGAAGAAGGCTCCGAAGTCCGGTACGCCCGCCCGGCCGGCCCCAACCACCTGGTCGTCCGCTGGGTTATGAACAAGAAGAACACGGTTGGAGTCATCCAAACCGGCCGTGTAGCGGTGACCTCGGATTTCATAGGTCATCGTCGGCTGGTCCGAGTCCGGCAAGAGACCCCGGTGGAACAGCCTGTCGACCATCGGGTCAGGGGCGATTTGCGAGCCGTGCGAAAATGTCTGGGGAGCGGCGAATGAGACATCTACCGCTTCCTCACGTGCGGCAGATGATGATGGTCCAGCTTCATTCATGATCTGACTGAACAAATCACGATCTTCCTGTGTCCAGACGTACGCCGTCGGTGATTCTGGTGAACGGGCATTATCGATCGAGTTCGGATCCATGAAGCTCTCCTTGCTGTTACGAGAACAAAGGCCTCTTGAAGATCTCCCCCATGGATTGAGCTGAAGTTCGTCACGAACTCAGACATGGGCGGCTTCGTCATCGAGAGACCAAGTTCGAGTGTTAAAGAGGCTGGCTTTCGAGAAGCTGACAAAGATCGAAGAAGAAAGACAAACCCGCGGCCGCATCTTCCACGTCTGATGCGCTCATCTCCGAGCCAAGTCTCATTGCACCTGACCTCGCAGTCGGCGCGCAGGTCTGCGCCGTGCCTCGCGTTCACCTGGCGGTAGGGCCGGTTCGGAGGTCCAAGCGATGCGGACCGCAGCCAGACCCAGTCTTGTACCGAACACGTGCATTTCGATCTCTGCCGGCGACCAGTCGTTCTGGCTTACAGTTCGAGCCGACACTCGAGCCGCTAAGCAGAATGACCGTGATAGCCGCGCCGGCGAGAGAGTGCGCTTACGGAAGAGTCCGGCAAGCGCGAGCGAACTCTTCACCTGATTAGATGAAGAACGAAATTGCTCAGACGCAAAGCAGCCGAGACGATCATCTCGTGCATCGATAAAAGTGCGGCGGTGCCGGTGATCCCGGGAATGCGTTTGCCGCGGCGTCTAATAGGCACTCCGCAACGTCCCTCCTGCCTCCGATCCTGACGCATGATGTGCCCTCGGCTGATAGCCGGAGCTACATCGATCAAGCGGAACGTTACATCCTTAGGTGAGGCAACGCGAATGGCAAACTTTGTCCCAGCCGTTATTGACGCTCTCCGTCAGGAGAGTTGGCGCTCGTGTCAGCGCGTTGGCAAGAGAATTCACTCGTGTCCTTAAAGGAAAATCGTCTAATTCGCGCGTGCCGAAGTCGCCGCCGAAATGTCCGCTCTCTCTAAGCGTCTCTTGGCGAAGAAACGTAGGCCACCCTCTTTGCTTGTCGGTCCGGGCACCCGAACGGCGGCTCCTGCGTGTAGCCTCACTGATTTGCCTTAACAGCTTCCCAAGTGGTTACCAAGACGTACGACCCTGACATTGACGCGCACCTAACGACGTGAGGTCGGCATCCTCGGTGTCAGGGCCGAATAGCCGGGCCTTCTGCCCGTCCCGGGTGACGCGCTCGCGCAGGAATAGCCAAGATGCACGGCGGGCGGCGCCGAACGTACCTTATGACGGACGACCTGGGTCTTGATGGTCGCCAGACGCGAGCGGCCCGTGAGCGGGCGGTTCGCCCGCTCGCTGGCGAGCCAGCCGCGACGGAAGGGTGGAGCACCGATGAATCGTGATCTTGCTCGCGCGCGAGACCGCCGCAGGCGCGCTGATTGTCGGCAAGCGTCTGGGCGATGAAGACGTAGCCCACTGGATCCGTAAGGAGCGGACGCAACCAGGCGACGCTGAGATGGCTTGAGTTGTCGTCGATCGTGTTCGGCGCCAGCCAATTTTGTCACAAACTCGCCGCAGCAGCGCAATGTCTGCGGCGACCGATAACTGCAACAGGTTCTCATGTTTGTCGCGCCGGCAAGGCCAGCGATCAGATCAAGGGTTAAATGGGCCGCGGAAGGCAGGCATTTTTATTGCAGACGCTACCGTGAGGTTCGTCGTGACGCGCTCCAGCCTACATTTGGAGAGACGCAATGGCCGTGAGGGGCGCGTTCGGGCAAGTGGAAAGCAACTTTGCGCGACCTGTCTGGTCGAAATGTTCGGGCCGGGATCGCGCTCCAGATTGGGTCGAAGATGGCGAGGCAATTTACTCGAGAGAGGCTGGAGCCGGTCCGCGCTCCGGCAGACGAACGCTTGACGGGCCGCGCGGTGTTGGGCGCAACCATGGGCAATATTCTCGAATTCTACGACTTCGGCACCTATAGCTTCTTTGCAATACAGATCGGTCAGGCGTTTTTCCCGGCAACCGACCAATTCGCCAGCCTCATGCTGTCACTCGGAACCTTCGGCGTGGGCTTTGTGACCAGGCCGATCGGGGCCATCGTGCTCGGCTCGTATTCGGATCGGGCTGGCCGCCGGCCCGCGATGACCGCCAGCTTTGCCATGATGAGCGCCGCGGTCCTGTTATTGGCCATCACGCCATCGTACGAGACAATAGGACTTGCCGCTCCGTTGCTAGCCATCTTCGCACGCTTGCTGCAGGGCTTTGCTCTCGGAGGTGAAGTCGGTCCAACGACAGCCTACTTGATGGAAGCGGCCCCTGTGGGAGCCCGCGGTCTGGCGGTCTCGTTTCAGCCCGCGAGCCAACAGGTTGCTGCGACGGCTGGAGCGTTGGTTGGAGAAATTCTGTCGCTCGCCATGACAAGTGAGGCGCTCAATGCATACGGATGGCGGATCGCGCTATTGCTCGGCGCCGCTACGTTGCCGTTCGGACTATGGTTGCGGAGCGTCCTACCCGAGACGTTGCACCGCCCTGAGGCTCCGGTTCTGGTCACCCAGCCCGTAAGGCGACCGCCTGCCGCACGCCGCATCATGAGCTTGGGATTTGTCATCTTGGCCAGTTGCACGATCACTACTTATGTTACCGGATATATGACCACCTACGCGTTGACCACCCTCCACGTTTCGGCACCTCTCGCCTTCGGCGCCACGCTCATCAGCAACATGGCGGGCATTGCCGCAGCGCTGCTGGGCGGCCTGCTCGCAGACCGCGCAGGCCGTCGGCGCATCATGATATGGCCGCAGGCCGCTGCATTGCTGATGACCTATCCAGTATTCCTGTGGATTGCGGAGAGCCGCAGTGCCCTCGCACTTCTAGGAGGTCTCGGCGCGCTCACCCTGATCGGGACGATTCCGTATAGCGCCTTCTACGTGAGCATGGTCGAAAGTTTGCCGAGGAACATTCGTGGTGGCGCCTTCGCGACGATCTACGCTTTTGCGATTGCGATTTTCGGAGGCACAGCTCAACTGGTCGTCACTTGGCTGATCTATCTTACCGGGAGCGCACTCGCGCCCGCTTGGTACATGCTTTCCGCTAGCGCGGCCGGGCTCTTTGCGATGCTGATGATGCCTGAGACGGCGCCACTCAATTTTGTGCCCAGCCATAGACGAACGTCCTAACGCCACGACCGCTGCCCTAAGCGTAGCCGAACAGGGTAGGATGACATCTATGACGTCCGAAATGCGAAACATCGAGCAGGAAGACGCTAAGGGGCGTAGCACGAAAGGCAATCTATCCTGAAAATTGGACCAGTTTGACATCGAGCAGGAGCTCCTGCCGGAACGGCAGCGTCGCGCTCTGAAACCACTTTTTCCCCCTTACCGAACGTTGGCCGATGCGGCAGTTGCGCGATTTGGCGGTCGTCGCCAGCCGGCTGTAAGTGAGCAATGACCCTGATTATCCTTAGAGAACAAGAAGACGCGGCTTGCACCGTCCGCCAGCATAGCCGCACGGCATAAGGATGCGGCCGCTGAAGGAGCAGCGGCCGCGACGAGGCTCGATCCTCATTTTCTGCTTGATTGTTTTCCCGTCAGTGCAGGACGCACGAGGGATCGGTCAAACAAAAAAACAGATCGCAGATACCATTCAACGGGTCATCCGCGCACTCAGGATATGATGTATCGGCTACCTGCACGCTGGCGGTGAGCGGTTGCGCGACAACTTCCGCAGCAAAAGGAGGTACCACCGCGGTTGCAAGCGCGAGGGCGCTCGCCGTCACCAAAACAGACTTTTTCATTTGAACCTTCCTAAGTTGGCCCAGCCCTCGTGACGGTCTATAGACGAGGCTGCAAGCGGTAAAATTGATTTTCTTGATCAGATCTATCGACCGAATGGATAAGTTCGGGCATCACAGTATCGCTCTGTCTACCCGCAACCTGAGAATCTATTTTATGGTCGAACGCTCGACGGCCTCGGTCGCTGCATTTCTCGGAGCACCCGACAAGGGCTGTTGTTGAATCTGACTCGTATCGTCCGGAGCCAGCCACAGTCGGTTACATCGTGTCGACACATGCGCCCGAACGCACTTGCGTCACAATTGGTCGCGCGATTTTCATCACCGAAAGAGAGGACCGCGACAACCGCTTACTCATTCGTTTGTTCGGCTGCGCTGCAGGCCACAGGCAAGGCTACGATGCAGCCGGTCACGGCGGCATGCTTACAGTCTAACGCGACTACATTCCACCAACTTGCCAGCGCCGCGATATGGTTTTCTGGCGCAGCCCTTTCCCGATCCTGTAAGACTAGTCAGCCGAGGAGCGAAGACGCGAGAGTGACGATGACGGCATCTCGGCTGAACTCTTCTCAGGCATTGACAATAGGCGTTTAGCACAGCTGCAACGGCCCGGACTTTCTGTCGCGATGAGACTAGTCAGCTTCTCGACAGCTCAGCGTCCTAGGTTGAGAACACCTCGAACCAGACAAGAGGCTCGACCCTGATCAGCTCAACCTGGAAAGGGAGAAGCAGCCGATCCCCCTCAAGATGGCGAGCCTTTCGAGAATTAGATTCGTGCGGGCATCTCGCCGTCTTTGGTGCGCCGGTCGGCCAGCATATTCGGCCCTCCAAGGGTTGGGCCGCGCTCCATGATTGCCCGCTTCTTCTTGATGGATATCGTCACAATGAAAGACCGGCTTTGTGAAAGCGGCGCTCCAGCGCATTTGCTTCATTTTGCCATGGCAGGCGTGAACAATGAATACAGATCGGACGCAGCTTGACGGCGACGGCTTTTTCTCAGTTTCCGGCTCCGAAGCGTCCCAATCCGAGGCCTCAGAACCCGGCACTCCCGTTGCGGCGCATTGGGACGAGGCTTTGACGGACGCGCGGCCGTCCGCTTCCAATGCGGCAGGGCCGCAGGACCACATTGTGGATGCGCGGACGGCTGATGAGGGGCAGGACGAAGACGAGAACCGCCAAACCGCCATTACTCAAACGAGCGCTTTGCCGGAGAATGGTAGTGCGGCGCTAAATCTCTCCTCATTGCCCGCCGCCCTCCCGCCCGAGCTTCAGGTCTTTGACGCGAGAGACAATCAATTGGCGAGCTTGCCCGTACTTCCTGACGGGCTCCGCGTGCTCAATGCAGCGCGCAATCTGCTGACCAGCCTGCCGGCCGACCTGCCATCCCGGCTCCGGTCCCTGATCATCGGCGAAAATTCACTGACAAGTCTGCCCGCCCTTCCGGCAACCCTTCGGGAACTCAGCGCTTACAGCAACCACCTGACCAGCTTGCCTGCGCTTCCAGCCGGGCTGCGGAGCCTGGTTGTCGAGAATAATCAGAGCTCTACGCTGGAAGCAACCACCTGACCAGCTTGCCTGACCTTCCAACCGGGCTGCGGAGCCTAGTGGTCGAGAATAATCAATTGACCAGTCTGCCCGCTCTTCCAGCAACGGTTGAGGAGCTCCATGCTGAAAGCAACCAGCTGACCAGCCTGACCTTCCAGCCGGGCTTCAGGACCTGGACGCCGGTGACAATCAACTGGCCAGTCTGCCCGCGCTTCCGTCAACGCTCCGGGATCTTGTCGCGCCAAGCAACCAGCTTACCAGCCTGCCCGATCTTCCAGCCAGCACCGTGAACTACGGCAATAGCGAATTCCGGCAGGCCGTGGTCGAGGATCTGCGGCAGGCATCGGCGAGGCCTCGACTGCGCGAGTTGTTTTTCCAGTTGGCCTCCGATGCATGCGCGAGCTGTCAGGATCGGATCACTTTGGCCTGGAACGGGATGCAGACCGCACGTCTGAACGCCGACATCGAGGACGGCCTGTACGACGATCGGCTCGCCGAGTTGCTCCAGCATGCCCGCGTCATGTTCCGCTTGGAGGCGCTGGACGGAATAGCGCGCCAGACGGTCAATGTCCTTCGTCATCACTCCAGACCGGTCGACGAGACCGAAGTCCATCTCGCCTACCAGACCCAATTGCGCGATCCACTGGAGCTGCGACACGTCGCCCCCGACATGCGCTTTTTGACCGTCTCTGGCGTCACCCGCGGCGACGTTGAGAGGGCGATGGCAACGGTGCGGCAGCAGGAAACGGTAGGTTTTGCAGACTATCTAGCGACGCGCTGGCAACCTTGGGAAACGGTGCTGAGGCGCATTGCCCCCGAAGAGCACGCAGCAATGGACGATCGGCTCATCGATGCGATGGGCGAGGAGTTTCAAATTCGGCTGAACCAACGGCTCGCCGAAGCTGGACTTGCGGGCGATGCCGACGCCGAGCGGATGCTCGGACCTCAAATCGTCAACGAGATCGCCCGCGAGATCAAGAGCGAGGTGATGCACCGGGTGCTTAGGGCGCACGGCATCGAGCTGTAAGAGATCGGTCAGATCCGTCATACGGATTGCGGTCGTGAGCTCGTGCCATCACTCAAGTCCCCAAAGCTGATCGGGCGACGGAGCCTGCTCTTCCGCCGATGCCAACGTTGCTAAGCTCGTAGGCCACTGAAAAAGAAGGGAAATGACTGACCATAGTCCGTGTACTGAAATTATCCCGGCGGCGCTCGGCGCCATTGTCAGTTGAAGTGAAGCAGCTTTGAGCTCACTCGGCTTGAGACGCTCAACCAAGAAAGACAAGCCCCAGCATCGTTCGGGGGCCATGGAGGCGCGATGCTGGGGCTGTCGTAGCCCTATGCAAGAGTAGCAAACAGGCAGTGTTGTTGTGCACCGCCCGATTCGATTCGTCAAAGCGGTGAGGATGCTCAGCTCCCGAGCATCCCGACCCTCCGCGGTCCATTGAAGCTCCGGAGAGGCTTGCGCGCCAGTTCGCCGCGGGCAGACAGGCGAAAGCACTGGCGTCCGGCCGGATCGCCGCCCGCATCAGGTACATGTTTTGCGCCTGTAACACTCGGGGGCCTCCTCCGGCCTAGCGCCGATATTCACCAGACCCCGGAACGGCTACTTGCCTGGCGACGACCGACAATCCTTGGAATCGCCGGCTGATAACGCTCCCGGGTATTCTCTTCCTCCATCCTTTTGTAAGATGGCGCCCGAAGGGGCTAGGCGCTGATCAAGCAGTCCGCCGAGCCGATCTGGATGCATCAACGCTTTCACCGAACGGCTCACCGCCGCAAGACGAGCAGCTCACTGGATTCCCAGGCGAGCCATCTGCGCCGACACATGCTCCGGATCCGAGACGAGTTGCCAGGGCTGGCCAGCGGTGGTGCTCAACAAGGACTTACAGAACGCAGGAGTGAGCTTGCCCCGGTGGATCACGACGTTGTCGTGCCCCTCGGCGGCTCGAGCGCTCTGCCAGTGTTGATTGTAGCCGCGCTGTTCGTCGGACTTCACATGGCAAGCTGCGAATTCGCGATTGCCGAGCGTTGCCAGTTGCCAGGCATGTACCGGGTGCTTGGTATGGATGTGCACCCACATCGCCCTTGGCATCGCACCATTGCGCAGCGCCTTGGGCTGCAGCTTGATTTCGAACAGCGTCCCTGGCTCTCCCTTCAAGGCGCGCGGTGGATCCACTGACGCCAGTTCCCCCGCGTCCCGCAACTGTTCTAGGTATTTTTGCGATGGAAACGCATAGGTCTTCATGCAATCGCTCGCGATTGCTGCCGTTCGCGCGTTCAATGAGTTTGCCTGTCCCTGAACCTCGGACAACATCCTTTTGAGCCGGACTATTTTTTCGTGCACTTCGGGCAATTGCGCAGCCGTGAGCAGGCCGCGTCGGCGAGGCTCCTCCAGCGCGGCAATACAGGCCTCAATCTCGGAGGACTGCGTCTGCAAGTGGTTGATGACGACATCCAAGACGTGTTCGGCGTCCTCGGGCTTCATGTGCCGGGCTTGCGAGGCGGCGCTTTGCTGAGCAGGCAGATCGAACTGCAGCAGCTCGTCCAATCGTTCAAGTAAGCCCGGCAGTGCTTTCCTGGAGGGCGGAGCCCGCCACATCTGGAGGTGATCGAACGCAGAGGATGACGCGCGTGCCTCCTCCGCCGTGGCGAGTCTCTTTGTGCCGAGATCCGAGAGCACAATGACCTTGCCCCTTGGGGCCCCGGCTGCATCGGGCCTAGCGAGTTGCGGCGCGGGTGGGCTGGCCGTCGAACTCCCCTCCCCTGCGGCTGCTGCGTGCTTTGCTTTGCCCTTTCTGCGCGCCGGAGTGCCTTCGCCGACCGGGATAGTATTCTCTGGCATCGCAGCCCAGGCCGGCGGTTCAATCGTGGCTTCCGTCTTTGGCTGCAATGCCAGCAGCCGCATGACTTCGTTCGCGGTCACCCAGGCAGCTTCCACGATCTCGTCCAGCAACTGCAACGGAAGGTCAGCTTCCGCACCGGCCTCCCTCAGGTTTCCAAGCATGGCGCCCAGTTGGGATGCAAATTCCGAAAGCCGTTCCATGACGCCTTCCAGGACGGCGCGGTGCTCCGCGTCGAGCGCCGCTCCATTGCCGTTCAGAACGGCTCCGGACGTCGAATTGAATGCAGGGAAAACATCTTTGACGAAGGTCCGAAGCAGTCGCACCCCCCCGCTCTCATCGATGAGGGCGTCGCGCACGTCTGGTTCCAACGTGCTCGCTTGCGATTTGACCAAGAGCTCCGCGAGCGCGATCCGCGATTGCAGATGCATGCACTTCATATTAAGCGCCCAGCCGGTATGATGCCTCAGTGCGGCATCTTCGGCGTTGCGCATGTCGGGCGTGCTGCTTGGCAAGTGGGCGGTAGCGGCACAGACAGACTGCGTCCGCTCGAAGCGCAACGCCTTCTTTCCCCACCACTCCATGCAGGCTACATAGCGGTTCGCAACACTTGCAAACAAGCGTCTCAGCTGGGCGGGCGAAGCGACGCCTTTGAGCCCGTCGAGCACGTCTTGTGCTTTCTTTCTGCTCTCCTCCAGCTCGTAGATAATCCAGGTCGCCACTTTATTACATTCGTCAGCCTCCCTCAGAGTGTCATCGCGGAGCCGGCGAGCCTGATCGTCTGGCAGAATGCCGCGCGCCAGATCGGGAGGCAGATTCGCGTAGTATTCCAGAACTGTTGAGCCTGCTTTGATGACCTGATCCATCAGATCTTGCCTCTCAGGCAAGTTTCGGGCGTGCGTGGCCGCTCGACGGCAAGCTTCAAGCTCCCCAACCAGGCTGCTCAATTTTCGCTCTGCTGCCTCGAAGTCGTGCCGCGTTGGCGCCGCTACATCCGAAGTGGGTGGCGGGCTCGCAAGCGCCGCAGAGCGCATCCGCTCCAGGATAGCATCGAAGGATTGACCACGTTCCCGAGGGAAGAGACCAGGTTCCGGGCTCGAACGGCCCAATTCCCCAGTCCTGTCGACCTCGGCGGGCTCAACCTGTGATCGATCAGCTCGGCCAACGCCTGCCATACATCATCTCCGAATAATCGAAAGTGCAGCCCGTCTGGATAGACCGCCTCGCTGACGACTAGCTGACCAAGAGCATTCATCCGCATGCGCAAGAAAGAAGATGTGGCCTTGTGTTCCAGCTCCATCGCAGCTCCCGTGTTGCTGACCGCATCACTGCCCCGGTGTGATCCGCTAAGACGAGACCGGGGCCCGACGTGCCTGCCCGCGAGATAGTCCGGCCCAATGCCGTGGCTCTGTGCACGCGAACTGGGCCAAGTCATCCCAAACGCTAGAGAGCAGCCAGGCGAGCGCCCGCCTCCTTAACGGCGATTTTTTTGGCCAAGCAGAAATGGCCAGCATATGTTGATCGGCAGAGAGCGCTCGCAACACGCGTCCCACCATGCGGTGATGCGGCATCGGAGCCCTTTTCGGCATCTCAGGCGTTTGCAGGTCGAGACGCTCGCCTGACGTATCGCTTGTCACAGGCACTTCAAACGTCTGCCCGGTTGATGAGTAGCCGCCGACGTGCAGCATTTGTTTGGCGTCGATCGAGCCATCTGCGCAGCTTGCAGAAGCCGAGATAGTTCAATCCACCCGCCGCGCGCCAGCGCCGAGACTGGCACGATCAGGGTTTAGGCTTCAATCCGCACGGGCAGAGCGGAATAGCCGTGCACGAAGTTAGATGCAATTCGCTCTGGTTCGCCGACAACCTGGATCTCCAATCCCGCCTGCAAAATCTCTTCCCAGAGGACTCTCAACTGCAGTTCCGCAAGGTGTCGACCAAGACAGCGATGGATTCCGAATCCGAACGAGAGGTGCTGCCGCACATTCTTGCGGTCGATCACGAAACTGTTGGCGTTCTCAATGATCTCTTCGTCTCTATTGCCGGAGATGTACCACATGACGACCTTGTCGCCTTTCCTGATCTGCTTCCCCCCTACGACACTGTCGACCGCGGCAGTGCGGCGCATATGTGCGATCGGCGTCTGGTATCGAATGATCTCGGACACAGCGCTCGAGACCAGCTTGGGATTGTCAGTCAGCTTTCGCAGTTCGGAGGGGTACTGGTTTATGAACAGGAGGCCGCCGGTAATCGAGTTGCGCGTGGTATCGTTGCCTCCAACGATTAGCAAAATTAGGTTGCCGAGAAACTCACTTGGCTCCATATGACGTGTGGCGGGCGAATGCGCCATCAAGGAGATCAGGTCGAGGCGCGGCTCGGCATTGATGCGCTCGTTCCAAAGCCCCGTGAAATAGTCCAGGCACTCGGACAAGATGGTGGTTCGCTTGTCCCAGCTGTCGATCGCATGGCCTGCTTTAGGAGCGGTAACAGCTACGTCTGACCAATAGGTCAGGAGTCGCCGATCCTCGAATGGGAAGTCGAACAGGGTGGCGAGCGTTTGCGTCGTCAACTCTATGGAGACCTTGTTCACCCAATTAAAGTCTTCATTACGAGGCAGGCCATCGAGAATTGACCTAACACGAGAGCGGATCAGGGTTTCGAGTTTCGTCAGGCTTTCCGGTCCGACGATCGGGCTCACGGTATTGCGCTGCTCGGCGTGCTTGGGAGGCCCCATCTTGATGAAACTCTGGGTCCAGTGCTCACCAGGCACGTCGACAATAGTGACACCTTGCTCTGACGAGAACGCGTGGTGGTTTGTGTCTACCGCTACTATATCCCGGTATTTCGTTACGGACCAATATGGACCATGAGTGCTGTTTTGACAGTAGTGAACGGGATCTTCCCTTCGCAACCGCTCGAAGCAAGCCCATATGCTGTCGTCCTGAAAGCGCTTGCTCTCACTTACATCCAGATTGCTGAGCGGGATAACACACGTATCGTCGGCCCTATAATCTTCCAATCGCCTGGTCATGATCATCTCTGCAGATTCCGCTCTCGAGAGCGTACGGCCTAGGGGCGCCTCATCGCTTCGAGCTGCCGCGGCGCTTGGCTGCGACGGGCTTCTCGACCAGACTACCTCACAGTCAGCTGGCCTGGCCCTACCATGTCGGGCAGTAAAAATCGTATTGACTATCGGACTCACTACTCAATGGAACATTGAGAGCTGCCAGCACTGGTTGGATAGCGCACTCCTTTTTATGAAGATCATGCTATCAATAGCGGTCTGGCTAGCGCCGCTCAGGCAGATCGATCCAAAGATCCGGAGCACCGTTTTGGAGTGTATCCTGATCTGGAACGTAGATATTATCGAAAATCCTGAGGCCATGAGCCATTACCCCTCCGAAAATTATGAAAGGGAGCTTGATCTGCTCTAAATCTTCGAAGTTATCAGCGCCGACAATTCGAATAAAATCGAGTTTAAACCGTCGGAACTTGACCCGAGATGTAGCCGACGCTACCAGATCCTTCACGCTAGTCGCTCCTCGGGCGATCTCTTCTCTTGAATAGTTGAGTGACGTGGAGAGACACGACAGCTCATCAAGCTCCGAGCGGCTAAATCGCCTCAAGCGCGACGAAACGGGAACTCCGTTCTTGTATCTAACGGTCGGCACAAACCTTATCTCGCAATCGAGAAGGAGGTCTGCCGCAGCGCGCTTGACCAGGATCGCCTGACCGATATCTTTCAGGCCGAAGTAGCTGCGAGTTGGCCGCGCATAGCAGATCCAGCGGATTGCCCCAGTAACGGCTTCCTTCAAATACGCCTCGGGCCCCCCTAGACGCAAATGACAGTCACCTTGCGATACAAACGTTCGATAGCCAGTCGGGAACATTTCGTTGTCGTTCGAGGAAATCACGGCAGTTGCTCCTGAACGTAGAGCAAGTCCAATATCATCGTCCAAATTGAAATCGTATCTCCCACCTGGTCTAAGCTGGATCTTGTTCGGGTAGACTGTGACAATCGCGACATCATTCTCTAATGCCGCTCTTCTGATCAGTTCTGCATGCCCAAGATGCAGGGCGCCGAGCGTGTGCACCGTCCCAATAGTCTGACCTGTTCTTGCGACCTCCCGGATGAACGCCTTGCCTGCGGAAAGACCAGCCAGATGCATTTTCTTACTCCAGTTTTTTTGAACGCCAACAAGAGTTGAGCGCTCGGATCGCCGAAGGTGCGCCGCCGGGCGTGTCGCGGGGCCGCGCGTGCCAACGAGCTCGAAAGAGCTTCAACGTCGACCACGGCACGAACCTGTTCTAAGCTCACAGGCACTGTAGTCACCTCTATTTTGCGGCTTTCGGAGCAGTCAGGTTGACCCTTCTCGCCCACGTTTGATCAACGATGAGAATTCAGCCAGATAGGTTGATGGCTCGCGCGGCTGATCCCCCTCTAGAGCTGCGGGCAGTCCCCGACAACGGTCGACAAAAAAAGGTGGCTCGAAAGTGGTTATCTTAGCGCCCGAAAAGTCGACCTTTACGAAGCTGGCCTGGAACGGCGATATCCCACTCAGGTTCGCATCGCGCAGGGACGATTGGTTCATGCGAACGTATGCGGCCCGCGTTGCCTCCAGGTTGCTGTCGGTCATATCCGCGGCGAGATATGCCTGAACGAGATTTGATCCCTCAAGATTTGCGCGACTTAATGCCATTGATTGCGGCGGATCACCGGTGATCATCGACCTGTAGAGGTATGCCTGGGATAAGTCCGCATATTCGAGATCGCAGTCGCGCACAAAGGCGCAGCGGCCACGAAAACCGGTGAATTTGGCGGCTCGCATTGTGCTCTCTGTTATCGAAATGCTTTCGCCTGATGCCTGAGATAGGTCCGCTCCGTCCAGCTGGCAGGAACGAATAGATGCACCGTTCAACACAGCACCGGCGAGGTTCGCGTCGGAAAGGCCTACGGACAGAAGCCGCGCCTCGGTCAAGTCCGCCTGCTCCAGCTCAGCCCTGGCAAGATTTGACAGGTGAAGATCAGCGAATGGGGCGCTCAGCGCTCTCGCCCGAATCCGCCCGCTCACCTTTGAGAGTCTCAGATAAGGAAGATGAGCGCCTTCCAAGATAAGACCATCGACGGAGGTGGAACGCACGATCGATAAACAGTCCCCCTTTGACTGGAAAAACGAGCAATTCGCCAGATGCGCCTTCGTGATGGTGACTTGGTTTAGCTTGGCAAGGCGGAAGGAAGCGGAAGGAAGGAAGCATTCATTGATGGTTGACCCCTGCAATTCCGCGCCATCAAAGACAGCATCACTCGCGTCGCACTGGTAAAGGAGGAGCCCGCTGAGCATCGCGCTGTCAAAGCGTGTTCTTTTCATGCTGCAACCGTGAAACAGGCTGCCGGTTGCATCAATTACATTGCGCAGACTGGCGTCATCGAAGTTGCAGACTTGCGCTGCTATCGCATGCATATAGGCAAAATCGAGCTTGGCCCCGAGGAAACTTGCGCGCTCGAGCCCGGGACAGATAAGGTTCGCCCCAGAAAGATCTGCTCGATCCAACTTTGTTCCGTAGAGCTGCGCACGATTGAGGGTACAGCGTCGCAACGGGAAATCTGACAGGTCGTGACCGCTAAAGTTCTCGGAGGATAGCTGCAAACCAATTCCGGTCCTTCTGATCGCCTCCTCGGTTCGCCTCCCAACAGCAGCAACGGCCAGCAGCCGGTCGGCAGCTCGGCTCCAGTACCGAACGAACTCGCCATCTGAAGAAAGCTTGTTTGTCGGATCTGAGCAGTGCTCTGCACCTACGTTCACGGTGCACCCGCTATCAGCGCCGATCCTTTGCGACATGTCGAGAGTTCCGTACTGCCAGGATTACGAGGGGCCTGCTATTGACCTTCTTTGTGCTTGGCCTGGACGCAGCCTGTGCGCTTTGTGGCGAACTCGCCTGCCAATTGGTGACAGGACGCGTCGACGAGACTCCTATATGTCGGTGTCTCTCGCGGCCGATGCTTGACCATTTCAGCCGAATTCTTGTCATGCGTCCCCACGGCCACTCGATGCAATTGTCCACCAAACCCGCCAACCCTGATCACGCACGGTCGTTTGACAGCGCCGAGTGCCCGGAAGTGCGATTTAATTCGTCAGCTCTTGGGAACTCCACATCAGTCTCCATCCACCCGAATGTGCGAAATTCTAGGTCTTTTCGGAATGGAGCCGCGGCTTGCGGGCGGAAAGGTGCTCCTGCATCTAGGGCTGCACTCGACCTAGCCTTACCTCATCGGCAGCAACAACCGTGCCAGCCGCATCAGTCGGAATTGTTGAGCCAAATAGGCAGCATAATATCGAAGTTGACGCAGAATGTTCTGAATCTGACAAACACGGTCTCGCCGTCAGGACTCGCATTATGATCGCTAGGGCATCGCGAAAGCAAACACTCCAAGTTCGTTTGCAGGAGGGCAAAAGCCGCAGTCTTCACCTGCACGCAATCGATGACGTGCAATTCGACACGTGCGGATCGCCGGCCTCATGGTTAGCCAAAGCTCGCGCTCGGCGAGGCCTCCTCCGCACGCCGGCTGGTCCATCTATGGGAGCCCGTGCTGCCTCGATCGAAGTCGCACGCCCCGGGCTTGTTTTCCGACTAACACCCGGCGCGCCGACGGGAACCCTACAATGAGCTTCACGCCACCCCGGCCCGGTTAGAGCGCGATGGCCGCCGCCTGACCCGGCTGTGAGGATCACAGCAGCATCTTGAATAGCCTTTCAAAGACATTCATTGCGAACCGATGAAAGCCGGCCCTGGCAGGCTTCTCCCATGCAGCTCAAGCTCACCGGTACCTAAGCTTCCGCCGGGCTGCTCCTCCAGGACCTTTCATACGGTGCTGCCGTGAAACGGACAGCGAGGTGGTCCATCCCGCCAAACTCCGCTCTGCAATGAACAACAGGCTCGCCGGCACAGTCGCAATGGCCACGAGTTTTCTTCAAGCAATGAGTCTGGTCAGCTGTTTGACAGCTAAGCCTCCTAGCATAGCAACATCTCTATCCGGACAGGAGGCCGCCGCGATGGCTCAAAATCTGGAAGAGAAGAATGACCGGGATTGCCGGTAAGTCCCACCCGTACGCCTCAACACACGACCGATTCGAGAACCAGACCGACCTGGTACGTTTTATAGACACTGCGCGCGTCTTGGTTCCTGATCCTGATCTGATCAACTTTGTACGATGATATTGAAGGCCAAAAACGGGAGAACGGAGTGGACCCATTTGACAACGTTAACCCATCCGGGGCTGGGATGCATTACCTCGAGCCGCAACAGGAGGAGGCAGCGCAAGCAGACTTTGAGCATCAGCTTAGAGCGTCTCAGCCAATCCTCGCAGCATCAGCTTCACCAGGGCCCGGATCGAGCCGGACGGTAACGGATGGCAATAAGAGAGCGCAAGCTATCCCGGAGAATGAACGGTGCGCGGCTGCACCCTTTGTGAGAGCGCGCGCTCAGCTTGCCGCAACGCTGACTTGCGCGAACATTGCGGAACTAAGAAGAGAAATCGAACTCGCTGCGCAAAGATCAGCACAATGGTCAAGAGCGATTGGATCGTCAGGCTATCGCGTCGATAGTAGCCGCGTTTACGACGACGTAGTGGCATCGTCATACCTGGAGCTCGAGCGCTTTCAAAACCACGCCAGCCACTGCAAGCCACATGCGTTGGACCGTCAAAGCGCGATGGCCCATTTGCGTTCCATGGCGGCTTTGCGTTATGACGAGGCCCCCTGGAATATCTGGGGAGGCCAACGGCTTGATCTGGGGCGCGCAGCGGCAGAGCACATGAGGGGTGATACCAGTTCTTCGCCCTTTGTGCACTGTCCGAGGAGGCCTCACAACTTCTCCTTTCGCCGGACGATGACAACCAGTTTGGCGCCAAAGTCATCGCGGAAACCGCGAATGAGTTGCACACCTACACTGTGCCGAGGGTCGCAACTTGGACGGCCGAAGAGATTGTCAGTATTCTCGAGGACGGGACTGAGAATGATGAACCCGATCTCGCATGGGTGAGTGATACCCCCACTGAGGAACGTGAGGTACTGTTTCTGGGCGGGAATCTGGATGACTATCGGGTGGCTAGCGCACCGAATCCATACAGAAAGTCGGGAGGAAGAGTCTAATGGCACAGGCTCGGAAAGAGTGATTTGCTTTTTCCGATGCTCGGGGCGGTCGAAAGCAGCCTTCGCGCTATAACACTCCGATCCGGCGGCAGCGTGGGGAACTGAGCGTCATCAACGCGGGCCCGCGGCCGGATCAGATGATGTTCTCACAAGGACCGCGGACAGCGTGCGGACGTAGCGAGATCATCTGGAGCGTTCAACCGAGAGGCCTGGCTCCAACCCATACGACGATTGCCTGAGCCGTCGATCTTCCAACGCCTGAGATCGAATGGAAATCGGCGGCCCTCATGAGCTACCTGAGCAGCAAGTTCAGGCAACTTGATCCTTCCCCGACGAAAGCACGGCCAGAAACACTCTGACCGTACTGACGATCGATGCCCTGCGCAGGTGTCGATATCATTAAAGGATCAAGTCTTCGAAGCGCCGCCCACGCCCTGCGTTCTTTGTTACCAGACGAACTTTGCGCCATCCGGTATTTCGCAGATGAATTCCCCTTGGTTCACGAGTTCGGTGGTCCCGACGACAAGTTTCGAGGCTCGCACCGTCAGCTTGCCTTCGCGGCTAAGGCTATGGCGGATGTACTCGGTCACGGCATGTCCGGAGCTGTCGACCGTTTGATGAGCATTGGCAAAGCTGATGCCGTTCTGGCCGGTCACCCGGAAGGCATTGATGACCAGACCGGCCTGCGTCGCCGACGCTGGCTTGCCGCCCTCCGCGGAGGTACAGCGGCTCATGTCCAGTATGAGCTTCACGTTCTTCCCCGCCTGGAGGGCACTGAGCACCTCGGTATATTTCGGCGAAGGCTCGTCGGCTCTCGCCGGCACGCTCACGCTCGCGGCCGAAAGCAAGGACAACAGGATCGTTAGTCCTCGGCCAGTAACCTTCATATGCTCTTCTCCCTCGATGAGTGCCGCCGATCGCGGCTTCCAAGACGTCATGCTCCAGAGGCGTTTGGCTGATTCCAGACAACAAGCGCGCTCGCGCTCGTACAAAAGCAGCCTATCGCAACGCGGCGCAAGTCGTTGTGATGGCTAATCCGACATCACAACCTCGTAGGTCAGGTTTGCGGAAGTCGCTTAACTTCCCACGCGTCGACGAGAACGACTTGATGCAGTCGTTCGCTTGGAAACAGCAAACGGAACCGGGTTGCGCTGGTCCATCCCAGGCTTCTAGAGCGACAGAATGCAATTCTCACTTCTGCATAAGCAGACGATCTACGAAAGAACCCTTCCCTCGCCTCAAGCACCAGCTTGTCCATCTTGCTGTGCAAGCGCTGTCTTCCTCGGACGCGTCCGCGATGAAGTGATAGAACGAGTCTGACGCGCCGGTCCGAACAAACTCAGTCAGGGCACCCGATCTCGGCCTAATCGAGCACCAATGTCGGAAGGCACAAGGCAGCACCGATTTGATTCGATGCTTTGCGCGGCTTCCGTCCAGCTGATTATTCGCCTCGCTGACTGACTCCATTCGACTCCCTCAAAAAAGCAGAAGCTAAATGGGCCCTTCCTGGTCTGTCAGCTTCTCGAAAGCTGCACACGCAACACTCTACACCGGCATCCGGCACAAGGGAGAGAGAGGGAGAGAGATGAATGTTGATTCAAACGCAGCAGACACTCCCTTCGAGGCTCACAACGTGTTAGAGCCGCCGGGCCGCTTCGGGCGGCAACAGGATGAGCTTGGCGGTCAGACCAGCGCACCAGCACACACTTCAGAGGATCAAGCAAGCTTCGAGCAGCAGCTGAATGACTTGCATCTAGACGACTTAGATTCGGTCTATACAACGTCGACTTCGGTCCGCTCAGCGACAAATTCTGTCGCTGCCACTTCTTCGTCCGCGCCAAGCGAGGCGGCCTCGGAAACCAGTAGCTATCCAGCGCCATCTTTTGTCAGTGCCCGCGCTCAGCTTGCCGCAACACTGACTGGGGCCAATCTTGAAGCGCTCAGGAACAAGATCGACCTTGCCGGGCAGCAAGCGGCGCGCTGGTCACCGGCGAGCGCACCTGCCGTTGACCAAGACCACGTATTCGACGACGTGGTGAGGTCGTCTTATGTCACACTGCGGCGTTTTCAGAATCAGGATAGTGATTGCAAGCCGCATACGGAAGACAACACGAGCGCCATATTGCATGTTCGCAACACGGCTCGGGATCATTCTTCCGTTGGAGATCATCCGGAGCGGTATCCTATTGACCGGGCGCGCTAAGCTGGCTGGCATATGCGGGGCAAGACAACAACATCACCCTTCGTGTCATTGGTCGAAGATCCGGCGAAACTCGCCGCTTCTCGCGATCATTGGGCGAGAGCGATCGCCAACAATGCGAACGCGATCCATACCTACACCGTACCCAAAGCTCACTGTCTGGACGCCCGACGACGTGCTGAGTAGCATTGCGCTTAGAATGAATGCCGAAGATTACGACAACATCGATGCCGACGTCGATCTGATGTGCTCACTCGGCAGAACGCCAACTCGAGAAACCGAGCGCCTCTTTCTGGGCGGAAACTTGGAAAGCTACCAAACCGGTAGCGAAGCAAATCCCTTCAAGCGGGAGGGCAATGAGTAGATGGTCTCGGCCGCACCATTTCGCGGGTTCGTCGGCGTTCAAGCACCATAATACCCGCAAGGAAGAACCGGAAGCGGCCCACCAACTCCGAGTCACGCACCACACTCAAGGCATAGTGGGGCGGCCGACCGCCCGATCAACTCGCCATCAAGCGTAACAGCGGCTGAGGGCTCCGGCGCAAGACGCACCTCCGACGGTCGGGAGAACGCCGGACCACCCTCTCTCCCGTGCCCGGTCGTTCTATTATCTTGATACATTGTGCGCTCCAAAGACATGAATTTGTCGGCCGAGCTCACGGCTGGCTGATGGCTTTGGTGAAGGTAAGCCGCCGAACGCGCAGCATCCTCCTCTAGTTAACTCGACCTGAAATTGACCGCGCGGTCCACCACTTGGTGTTTCGGCCGCGATCGCATCGGGTATTCACTGGTCCGCAGCAATCCGCGCTGCCACAGGACAGCCGATCCGCCACCTGGATGCGTTCCATCAAAACAATCGATTTTGCAGAGGACGCCTGAAAGCCTCATAGTCGATCGCAAGATGAGGAGGCCGCATTCAAGATGACGTCTGGCAATCGATTCTCTTCTCAATCCCTTGCCGAACAATGGCTCGAGCGATCGGCAGTCTGCATCTTGAACGTTACTTCCTCTGCATCAAGTGGACGTCCGACCCTCGCCACGGTCTTTCCGCTAAATTGACACGTACGAGGCGGATCGGATCGCCGCAATCCTGGCGTCATGGCTTACGCAAGGCTTGCTGAGAACGCCTGCCTCTTCGTGCATTTCAAATCGGTTCCGCTCTACGCTTAGTTGGACGGACAAATGCTCACGACCTTGCACAGAGCGAGACGGACGTCGCGCGCAGCTCGACGACATGACCGAACTGTGTCGCCGTTACCTCACAACGATTCACAATTGAGGGCACCGCTACAAAGAGCATTCAAATGCACTTGAATCTCACCTCGCGTCAGATTGTAGGATTTCCGACAGTCTTGCGACACACAATCCGCTCGCGTGAACTCTTCCTGACAGGTAGCAAAATTGCGAAGGTCTCAAAACTTCAATGCTCAGCCGATCCGGTTGGTCACACCACTCGACTGCTGCTCGTCAGAGCTTGCATCGTGTATCTGTTCTGCGAGCGCAAGACGAAGCACTCTCTTCGCTGCCAGACCGAGATCCAGCGCGCCAGAACAACGCGGGCAATCGTTACTTCGTCTATGCCGACGAAAGGCCCAGTTCTTGCGCCGTTCACCAGGTCTGACGAAATGGAGCCGGCGTCACCGCCTCAGACAATGCGCGACAGCAACGCCCTGCCTAACTTGTCCTCATTGGCAGCATCCGCTCGGCTGGGGGCAGAGAGCATCTCGGAAGCGACCGAGCCTCGGGAAAGTTGACATCTTGCTTGGCTAACACCGGCAAGCGAGAGAACGTCTGTCGGCCTTTCACGGCCCATTGGCCGACACATAGCGCGTGAAGTGTCTTTAACGCGGAAAACTTGCAATGTCATGGCTTGACGGCACTCCGGGCTCAACAGCCAAGCACGACTGACCGCGGATCAAGACGAATTGGGGAGTTTCAAATGTCGGTTTCGCAAGCCTGTCCGGCGGCAAATACAGCTACTCTCGCACCGGCCTTCCTTTCGCTCGGGCGGCTTGGTGCGATTGCTACTACAGGCGTTAGCGTAGCGCATGCAGGCACGGCTATGCTCGGCTCACAGAGTGCATCAGCACGCCGCCAGGACTTTCAGCCCGTAAGGCATCGCAAAGCTCTTGCTAGCGTAACGGATATGTTGAGTCGCGCCGCCCGCCCAGGCCACCCGCCGCAAGCCGCCATCTATCCGGTGACGATGGACGCGCATGCATCGATCGCCTGCCACCAAGCTCTTGCATATCGTTTACGGATCTTCGAATTCACGCCAAACCGTCAGGATCTGGGTTCCGCCGATTCTCATGCTCAAACCTAACACGCTCAAGTCCTGCCGAGGACGGACGAGAGGCGATGAATGCGAATTCTCCTGGTTGATCATCATGCGGACTTTGGCCGCGCTGTGAAGGCAACGCTCGTGAATTGCGGGTTCGCGGTCGACGTGACGCCCACGCTGGATGAGGCGTCAGCCGCGCTGGATTGCGCGAACTACCACATCTTACTGCTCGAATCCGTCTTGCCGGACGGAGATAGTTTGGACTGGTTGAAGCAGTTGCGGCGCGAAGGACGATCAATGCCGGCAATGATGATGAGCAGTCTCAATGATCTCAACCGGAGAATTGCGACCTTCAATGCCGGAGCGGATGATTTCCTGCCCAAGCCTGTGTCGATCGACGAACTCATCGCTCGCATGCGGGCCATTTTGCGACGGTCAACGCAAATGACGGCGCCGGTCGTGACATTCGGGAATCTGCATTTCGATCCGATCGCCAGACAAGTCTCGGTCGGTGGTCGGATTCTGAGGATTGCCCGGCGTGAGGTGTGCATTCTCGAACATCTGCTCAATCGCGCCGGCCGCACTGTGCCGCGCACATCGTTGGAGGATAGCTTGTACGCGTTTGACGATGAGGTCTCGACCAATGCGCTGGAAGTCGGGATTTATCGCTTACGCGCGCATTTGAACCAGGCCGGTGCGACGCTCAGGATCAAGACCGCGCGCGGCGTCGGTTACACTCTAGAACTCGTTGGCACAGCATCGGCTGCCTAGCAGTCTCACTTGAAGGCAACAAATCGCTTGAAGGTCCTTAACCATGCCGCCGGCGCTCTTCAGCCGCCTGCGATCACCAACCCGCATCGCTCTGCCACTCTGCCGCGTCTCTGCTACCTCCTATGCGGGCTTGCTTTGCTGTTTCCGCTTGCCGCCTCAGCCGAGACAAAGCGGGACGGCAAAAGAGAGATGCCACGTGCGGCACCTGGCAGCACCACGGGCACGCTCAACCTTACCTCGTCGCAGGGAAAGACAGTTCATCTGAGCGCGCCGGCGGCGACCATCTTTGTTGCTGACCCGGCGATTGCCGATTACCAGGCTCCCTCGAGCAGTACAATTTTCGTGTTTGGCAAAAAGTCCGGGCGGACGAGCCTGTTTGCCCTCAACGAAAACGGAGAGGCTCTTGCCGAGCTGCGTGTTGTCGTCACCCAACCGATCGAGGATCTGCGGGCCGCGCTCAAGGCCGAGGTCGGCGACTATCCGATTCAGGTCAGCTATACCCCGCGGGGCGCGATCCTTAGCGGTACGGCACCCAATGCCGATGTCGTTGAGACGGCGAGGAAGGTCACCGAGCAATTTGTTGGCGCGGGCGCACCGGTTGTCAACAAGATCCAGGTCGCCGGCTCACTGCAGGTGAATCTCAGCGTGCGGGTGGCAGAAGTCTCCCGCAGCGCCGTCAAGGATCTTAATATCAACTTCACCGCCTCCGGTCCAAATGGCGCTTCCCTTGTCACCGGCAAACCGGGCGGGTCCGGCGCGGCCGGCGGCGGCACGATCGGGGTCGGGTTTAGCGCCGGCAATATCAACCTGAGCGCTGTTCTCGACGCTCTCGCGAGTGAGCACCTCGCCTCAATCCTGGCTGAGCCGAATCTGACGGCGATGTCCGGGGAAGCCGCAAGCTTCCTAGCCGGCGGCGAATTTCCGATCCCGGTCATGCAGGATAACCGGCAGGTTTCGGTCCAATTTCGGCAGTTCGGTGTGAGCTTGGAATTTGTCCCGACGGTGCTCAGCAACAACCAGATCAATGTCCGTGTGAAGCCTGAAGTCAGCGAACTGTCGAGCGAAGGCGAGGTCAAGATCAACGGTACGGCGGTCCCTGCCCTTTCGACTCGACGAGCGAGCACCGTGGTCGAGCTCGCCAGCGGCCAGAGCTTTGCAATCGGCGGCCTCATCAGGCGCAACTTCAACACTGATATCAGCGAGTTTCCCTGGCTCGGCGATGTACCGATCCTGGGCGCGCTTTTTCGCTCTTCATCGTTTCAAAAACGCGAAACCGAGCTGGTTATCGTTGTCACACCTTACATCGTGCGGCCGGGATCAAATCCAGGTCGGATAAGCGCGCCCACCGACCGGATCGCACCGCCATCGGATCCAGGCCGCATTTTGACGAACACGCTGGCACGGCCGCCTCAAGGCCGCGATGCGCCGCGCGCGAGCGCACCAGGATTGACGGGCAACGCCGGCTTTATCATCGAATGAGGATCGACAAATGACCCTGCGATATTTGTCAAATTTGATTGTCATTGCCGCAACATTGGCGGGCTGCGCAAATAGTACCTCGATCCATCCCAAGCCTGCTGAACAAGGAGTCCAGGTCGAACAAAGACAACGTGTCTTGTTCCTGCAGAGCCTCCGTGCGCCCGAGAGGCTTCAGCTGCGTAGTTTTATCGCCAATGTAAGTGGCGGCCGGCGGGATGCGCTCCATGTGGATGTGAGCGGCTCCCCTAAGCTCATTGCGCAGGTGGCGCACGAGGCCCGGGCCATGGGCGTGGCTCCCTATAACATCCGCCTCTCCGCTTCTCCCCAAAATTTAGCCGGCCGTTCCGGCGTCAGGATCGAGGCGATCACGTTCGAAGCGCATCTTCCGAACTGTCCGTCGCTTCTGATCGTCGGACCAGCAGTGAACGACAATTCGTTCGAACCGACGCTTGGTTGCTCGACCAAAAACAATCTGGCAGTTATGGTCAACGATCCGCTCGACTTGGTGGATAATCGGTCTGTCGTCACGGTTAATGGCGATCGCGCCGCCGCTCCTCTTGCCAGCCACCCTACTGTCGCCCAGCGCAACAAGAGCAACGGAGAAGATGGAGCAGGCACGGCAGAGTCGGACGCGGCGGGAACGACAACACAGAATGTGCAGCCGCTCCGATAGGCGGTTTTAGGCGCATATCCGAACTCACTGTGCAATACCTTGCGCTCAAGCGCCGTCACACCACGCCCCTAACGCGGCGCGGCGCTGTGTGTCAGGATCATACTGGGGATGCCGGGCGCCTCAGCGCTAAGCCGTCCAGTTTCATTCAAATCAGAAATGGAAATTCACGCCAAGCCTGATTGTTTGAAAACTGCTGTTTGAAGGTGGTGAGCGATGCGACTTCAACGTCCAAGACACCTGTCGGGCCGTCGCCAGCAGTCTGCACTTGCCCCGTTTACCGACACACGAAGAGTAACGTCTTGCCTAGTGAAATCGAAGTAGTCGTATTCAAGCTTGGCTGGCCAGCCGGGTAGGAAAGGATATTGGACGCCCTGCACGTAATGTGCCGCCGAAGACCTTTTTGTCGTTCTGCCATTCATGCACCATTCGCAGCAGGCCTGCCTTCAAAGCCGATGCAATATTGATCGATACCGATGCTGGAATGAGCCCACGCTGCGCCGACCTTGCTATAGCGTAAAACACGATCGCCCAGAGCGACGCCGAGCCGCCCGATAATGTCAGCGATCCACTTGGTTTCGTACCTGCTCAGCTAGTCGGCTGCGATGTGGATGTAATGTGCCGCCACTCAGTTGAAGACCCTCATTTTCATGGGGCGCCTTCTTTGGGCGGGCGAGCGATGCTGCAGCGCGCAGAGAAGGCAATTGGCGGCCGTCATTCCCCTTTCATTCTAGCTTTCCGCCTGGCCACGTCAGGTTTTGGAAAGCTAACGTGAGTAGCGAACTAACGAGAGAAGGATGCCAGCGGACTGACCATGGACCGATTGAACACAAGCAAGGAGTTCAGTGCATCAGATGCGACCGTGGAACAGCCGGAGCAGCCGAATGCGGCGTTTGAGCAGCACTTGGCAGGCGTGCGAGAAGCGGGCCCCGTATACAAACACGCGGAGCTATATGATGTCACTGAGGAAGACGATCGCCTCATCCAGGCGGCGTCCCGCGCTGCTCTCGATCGCGGGCAACCGCAGAGTGAGAAAACCGTCGAAATTTACGATCGTCGGCTTCGCAAACTAGCCGGGGAGCTGAAGCAGTACGGCCAATCAATTGCTGGGCTCGATGACGATACGTTACTCGCTTACGGCAAGAAGCTGCTGCCAAACGACAAGGTCATCGCCCCAGCATTGTCAATGGTCAGTCGGTATCGCGAGCCCGACGCCAACGCTCGCCCCGTCTCAACACATTATCGCCCTACCAGGGAAGATGAGGGTCTCATCAGGGAGGCCGCTGAGGCAGGTTTTAGTCGACAGATACGCAAGGGAACGGCCGAGGGCTATGCGAGCGCTCTGCGGAAGTTGGCGGTAGCGCTTCGACCCTTGTCGATTGCCAAGCTTAGTGATGATGCATTGCTTGGCCACGCAGACAGATTGTTTCCGAAGGACAACGTGCTCATCGTCGCCTTGAACGGCCTCCGCGATTATCGCGCGATTACCCTGCAGAACAATTTAGGCGGAGAAGGAGGCAGTTCGAACCACGCCATTCAGCCGTCCACCCCCTTGCCCATGCCGGCCGATGAGCAGCCGATGGGGAAAGTTGCGGATGGGCGCGGCTCATTGCCCCCGGGGTTCAATACTCCGCAGCTCTGGCATGCAGTGGGGTTAGCCGCCCATTCTCCTATAGAAAGTGTCGCCCAGGACGTGCTTTTCGATGCCGCTGATGGCGAGAACCTCTTGCCCGCAACAATGCTTGGGCCAACGGTTAGTTCAATGCCCCACTCGCCGGTGCAAAGTGTCGCTCAGGAAGGGCTTTTCGATGCCGCGGACCACGAGAACTTCTTGTCGGGGGCGACCTCCGATGCACCGGTGTCTTGGCCAACGATGAGTTCAACCATTCACTCGCCGGTGCAAAGTGTCCCTCAGCACGCGCTTTTCGATGCCGCGGATCGCGAGAACCTCATGCCGGCGCCGACCTTCGATGCACTGCTGCCTTGGCCAATGATGAGTTCAAACATCCCCTCGCCGGTGCAAAGTGTTGCTCAGGAAGAGCTTTTCGATGCCGCGACTTGGCAGCCGAGCTCGCGGGAGCCGAATTCCACCTCTGAAGACCACTCTGGGCGGATGATGAACGAAGGCGCTGGGGCTCAGACCGTGCTTGAGCAGACGTTCGTGACGGCCGGCGACGCCTTTGATGCGTCTTTGAGCGTCCCCGAAGATTTCTCCCACGGGACTCAGGCCGCGCCGAATATGATGCACAGGCTTCGCCGCTGGGGCCTCTTGCCGGATGCAGCACAGCGGGTAAAGGTCTACGATATTCGAGGTGAACGCTATATGGCCGTCTTGGGACCAGGAGGGCTCAATGATGTTCAGCTCGTCCATCTGCGGTCGCCCGCTGTCGGCGATACGTTCGATGTTTCGTTCGCCGTTCCCAAGAATTTTTCCCATCGCACCCAGCTGGCCCCAGACATGATGCTGACCACCTTGGGCCACTGGGACTTCTTGCCTGTTGCGGAACATCCAATCATGAACTTTGAGATCGGTGGCGAACGGTACACGGCGATATTGGGACCGGCAGGGCCCAAGGACGTTCAGCTCATTCATCACCCTCGGCCCGCTTTGCCGGGCGAAGCTACGCCTGCGGCACTGAGCACTTCCTCAGATATCTACGGCGGTCTTGCACCTAACCTTGATTCGGCGGCACCGTTCGAATGGAGTGGGAGCGCTCCCTCGGCGCTAGCGCCGAACCTTCCTCTGCCGTCTGCCGCACCTGCATCAAGCCATCAGCCAGTCCCGCAAGTGCCTGAACTGGGAGAGTTCTTGGGCGACGGCTGGACGCACGCCTCCCAAGAGGCTTCGCCTGCCGTGATCGACATATTGCAGAGCCTAGGCCTTCTGCCGCGCCGGGACGTCCCAATGACCGCCTTTTTTATCCACGGTCAGCTCTACACGGCAGAAAGCCTACCGGGAGGCCGCGTTCTTCTCTTCCATCAGCCACAATTTGGCTGAATGAGGGCTCGTCGGCACCTCGGACAGCTGCTCAGGCGGACCTGAATCCACGTCTGATCCTCCTTCCGGAAATCTTAGAAGTACGCTTCAACGATCTATCGCGCCACAGCTCACGAACTTCCTCCGAGGCTCTTCCCTCTTGCGCACACTCGGTCACGCCTAATCCTGCCCCAAGCGCGTGTTGATGTTCATTACGCTGTCACATAGGTAAGCGCGAGCACCCCGAGCGAATTGAGCGACGTTGCGGCTTCACTTACGCGGCAGCCCCGCCGTGGCGTCGAGTGAGGACGAACGCAAACCGGCGGTTGAGCCTACGAATAGCAATCAACGTCTGTATGGCAGCTTCGATGTCGGCCCGACTCGGCCGCAACAAGATCAGGCAGCGCCCCTGGCGATGGCGCGCATGGCCAGCGCTTTGTTCGTCAGGGTATCGATAACCGTAGGCCAGATTTCTCGGCTTCAAGGGGGACGCGCGCTCCTTCTATTTCGGCCAAATCGGCGAAGCGAATGAACCGCACGGCGGCGCCGCTCTTTCCATTTTGAAACCGCGGCTCGTGGATCAGCCTCGACAATTGCGACGCTGCCCGTTCCCCCCAATGCCGCGACCGAAATTCGGACCGCCAGCGTGCGCTTGCAGCTTGTGCCTTTTTGGGTGAGCCAGAGCGAGGACATCTCCTACTAGTCCGACGACAACGAGATGCAGCGCACGAGTCGTCCAAAATATCGAGCCTCCCACTCCCCATCGTGAGTCCCATCAAGAGCGGGCGTGGACTCACAACCAGACCAACGCACAGCCACTAAGATATACCGCGCTATACGTCGGCCAACGTCAGCCGGTCCAGTTGGGAGCCGCGAGAATCACCACCGCGTCCGCTTTGTAAAACAGCCATTGCTCTCCGAAATACTCGGCGGTGTCAGGGATCTTCGCGCAAGGATTGCTGAGCACCGACGTACAGGCTCGAATGCAGAGCCTGCTCGCCTTTCTGGAACGGACACGGCTAGAAGCGGCTGTCGCGGTCGCAGCAAGAAGCTGCTGCCTACCAGATTGCAGAGGTGATCTGGCTGCCAGCACCAACTATCGAGCTAACCACAACTTGGCACCAAGCCAGCAATATTTTCCGTGCCCAGCAGGAGGACTCTAGGATGAAGTGCAACAAGCAATTGTCGCTCGCGGGCATCATTGCGTTCGGGACGATCGCTTTTGTGAGCGGAAGTTTAGCTGCCGATTTGCCTGCGGCACCTATCGTCAAAGCGCCAGCTCCCGTTTATCCTCTCTTCAGCTGGACTGGAGGTTACATCGGCGGCAGTGTGGGCTCGGGTTGGGGTACCAGCCAGACCGCCCTCGCTGTGGGCAACACATTCATTGGCGCCCCAGTCAACCAGACGGTAAACCAGCTTATCGGCGGCACTGCCGATTTTACTGTGCCATTGCCGCAGGTGCAGATGAATGGCTTCCTCGGTGGCGTACAAGCCGGTTACAATTTCCAGTCCGGTGTGATGGTCTACGGCGTGGAAGGCGATTTTTTGTGGAGTGGTGTCAAGGGGCGCAATGGCTGCTTTGTGGTCTTGAATTGTACGAACGACACCAAATGGATTGCCGATATCACCGGACGGGTCGGCCTCACGGTGGGCGACCGCGGCCTGGTCTACATCAAGGGCGGCGCAGCTTGGGCCGATTCAAGCATCGGCATCAATCAGTCCTTTGCCGTTACGTCGAACTTGGGAACTGGCTTTGCTGCTAACGGTACTGCCGATGGCCGAGCGACCAAGAAGATATTTGGCGGCACACTGGGGGCCGGCGTGGAGTATGCCTTCCTGCCCGGCTGGTCAGCCAAAGTTGAGTATGACTACTTCGATTTCGGCAGGCAAGACGTAACGCTGCCGATTTCCGTCGCGAGCCGTGTGCAGACGGGCGACATTGCGCCTGCTGCCATCGCTATTGGAGTCACGACGCCCGTCTCCTTCAAGCAACAGCTTCATACGATGCGGGTTGGCGTGAACTACCACTTCTGATTGGCAGGAGTTTGATCTTACGTTCTGTCTGTTCCTACGGCAACTCACGCAGGACTGTAGCAGAAATTGAGCAACGAAAAGCTGCTGAAACAACTCGCCCACAAGACGAGGTGAGACGCTCAAAAGGAACTCGAACTCACAAAAGGCAGGCGGCCTAAAAGCTTGCAGAAGAATAGGCGGAAGAGGTATCGAGCGTTTGGCCGAATGTGGAGATCGACATCAAACTGCTCACCTCGGCTGAGCGCCTGAAGTACGAAGGATACTTCGCCGCGGCGATCTTGGCCCTGTCCAAAAGCGGAACGCCGATCAAGCAGGTCGTGCGCCAGACCGGCCATAGCAAAAAGCTGATCGGCAGGTGATCCATGGTGAACGCCATGATGTCTTTCTGACACAGAGTTCGCTCGATCATTACGTGCCACGGCTCGACGATGAAGGGGCAGCCGGTTACCGAAACGGCGCTGCACTTTGGCGCCGCTTGCAGGCGCGCGGCTTCGGGCCTCTGTTCGTGTCGTTGGAGAATGGGTAACGCATAGACTGCGGGCCGAGAGGCTGACGTCCCTTCGCCGGGATGAATTGTCATCCTGGATCGAGCGTGCTCGTGCCAGTCTTGTTGCCGGCGGTTCGGGCGGCGATCACCTTGCCCTGGCCCAATGAACAGACCGTGGGGGCAGATGACGCTCCTCAAGTCATCAGGCGCCAAAGTACGGCGGCAAGCAAAATCGATTTTCGTCCACCGCGAGCAATCGGCGCGGAGCAATCGGAGCTGCACCCAAAATTGCGTCAGGGCCAATATTGCAGTCAGAATGACAATCGCGAAGATCGCCTAGTGGAGTTGAGCAGAAACAGAATCTCGAGATCGTGCAAACAGATGGCCTGATTCGGCGGAGATTGCGGCTCTTCCGATTAATGAATGCGAGAACCTGCGAATTCAGTTCGGCACGAGGCGTGCGGCGCCAGGGCCCGGCCCCCATCATGAACCCCGGCCGATCTTCGTCGGCCCCACAACGAGCGCCTGGCGCGGTCCGGTACGAAGTGCATCGTACAGCGTGCGCCATACCGTGGGCGGACGATCACCTCATCGTAGGTCCCAAGGTAGTCACTTCGAGATTACAGCCCAATGATTGACGTCGAAGTTTTGCCCGCCTGGGGACGAGGTTATCTCAACGCCGTATTGGACGCTGCCGACGATTATGTCGCCGAAGTATCCTTTCGACTTTATCCATTGCAGGATACTCTTGATGTCCACAGTCCCGCTGTTGGTTTTGGAGCTGCGCAGAAACGAAATAACCTTGTGTTTGTTCCAGCCTTCAAACACGTTCCAAGTGGCTCCCCCCACATTCACGCCTGTGTAGACTGGAATCGCAGCGGTCCCTGAAGAGTTATACTTGTAAGAAATGGGCTTAACATCACCGCTGCCGTCGGCATTTCCGGTGTAGTTGGTCCAAAGCATTATCTCATAGGAATTTGAGCTGTCCCAGATATCGTAGGCGAAGTTCCAATGGCCGCCAGTCGGGACGCTCTGATTAAAGCTTGACCTGAGGTCGTTGATCGCGCTCAGCGGTTTCCCGATATTGAAAGCTCCGTGGGGATAGCTCTTGATGCCACCAGTATCAGGTTGGTTCGACCACACGCTCCATTGATTGATCGAATACACCGAGATCGTCTGATGCCCAGCACCTTGACCATATACGTCGTTGTTCCAGGAATAGCCCTCACGGGAGAAGGTACCGTACTGATCGCTCGAACTCCAGATCGGCGCTTTTGCGGATGCTGGGAATAGCGCAATCATTGTCGCAAAAGGTAGCGCAAGTACGTTCAGCGTCGACAACGCAGACATTCTAATCTCCACCTCAGATCTGCCCTCCAGCGAACGAGCAGCAAGCAAAAGTGAGGCCAGTCAGAGAACGACGAATCTTCTTTCTTGTCTTTTGTCGTACGGAGCGCCGCGCACGTGCTGCATGCACTTCTGGTCGAGTCACTCGGCCAGATCGTCCGCCATATAACTCAAACCATTGTCACTGAGCAGCCTTTGCCCGGCGCGATGCTCACATGCTGGCCCGCCGAGCGACCACGGCGCGTTCTGCAGACCCTCGGCCAGGGCGACGAAGCTCTCGCCGCAGGGCTTGTAGTTGCCTCACGTGGCTCGGCGATCAGCTTCGGATCGCAGGCAGCGCGGGCGCGACTCTCCGCCTTCTGACTTCAATCGGAAGCCAGTTCAGTTTCTGCGGAGAAAAATCTCGTGTTCAGAGCCTGGCGGCCCGATACTGGCCGTGTAGTTCACGCCCCCGAGAGTGAGACTTTTCTTTGGCTCAGACACGGATGGCAGAAGCTTGTGCAAATCCATTCGCAACTTGAGTTCTTCCGGCGCCCACTGATCTCCGTGCTGCCAGCTCGGGGGCACATAAAGAGACAAACTTGGCAACAGCTGGTTGCGCCGCACTTGCGGCGCATAAGGCGAAGATGTTGAGTTGAAGCCGTCCATGTCCACCCCCGGAACGCTTAAAACCACTAAAGCTGACCACAGATGGTCGGCGACAGGTAGCAGCGCGGGCGCGGCCTGGCGCCTACCGACCTGGGGGGCTGGAAAAAGGCACTATCCTGCCGCCCCGCGCTGCCGTTGAGTTTAGCGGAAAGCGTGACTCGGCGCTGACCGTTCTGGATAGATAGCGCTGTCCCTGCCACGCCCCGTTAACCACAACGGCTCTATATCCGGGCTGGCTTACTGAAAGCTGACGAGACCCGGCAATTCCCAAAACGAAAGCGGCCCGTGTGGGCCAGTTGCGGTCGAGAGTGAGAACGACGTTCCGGCGACAGGCTCTGGTACCACGTCAGCCTGAGCATCTCGACAGCCAGCAGTGTCCAGCACCCGGCCTGTCGGAGGACTGCAGGCGGCGGCCACCAGAAGGGCCTCTTACTTGTCGTTGAGCTCGCGCTCTGCCCGGTAGGCGGCTCTTCGCTTTGGTTCTCCGCCAGGTTGCCTTCGACAAAAACGTCGAAGGGTGGCAGACCGCCAAGTGGCCGCCAAGTGGCCGACGCCCCGGCTTGTGGCGATCATGTCATCACTCATCCCGGCATCGGCCGCCCAACCGGATCTGCGCCACCTTGAGCGCGCAGCGGCTGCCTGCCTCCGCCCAACAAAAGCTCTAGCCGACAAAAAGAGAGGTATCTACGGCAATACGAATCGTAGATTACCTCGCGGCATCGTGAGTTCAGAGCAATCGTAGGAGTACTTGGCAGGTCAGCTGAACCCACGTGCAGCGCTCCACACCTTCATCCGTGGGCGACATATGCTCTCGGCTCTGGAGGAAGTAGCTGCGATTGGGCTCTTATTGCAGGCTCAGTGAATCGCCTGCCTTCCCGCAGGTGATGGCTGTGGCTTGAGATGATCCAATATTTTCGAGCCGGCGCTGAACGACCTCGACCAGAATTTCTCCAGGAAATCCAGGTGACACCTCAACAGCTCCGAGGAAGTTTTGGAGTCCGCAATATTCTTCAGAAAGGTGGCCTGGTCATGCACAATGGAAGCAGTCAAACCTAGTCCGTCCTTCAGGGCCGTAGCGAACAGGTTGCTTGTCGCTTCAATCGAGCTCTGCCATTCCCGAAAGGTAAATGGAATCGGCGATGCAGCCGTCGTAGATTTTCCAGCGCCATCGGCGGAAGCGCCAGATACCAAAGCCGGGTCGTGCCCGACATGTGGCCGCCGCTCGCGTTTCTCGTCTTCGCTTGCATTCGGTGCCATTCGAGATCTCCTGGCTTGAAGGGCTTATAACGTACCAAGTTGTTCGCGGCTCATTTCGACCATCCCCTACAAGGTACCACAATTGCCAACACGCGATACCTACCTCATTTGGTAACGTGCCAGCAAAGGAGGGAGTGAACGCGATACGGCGAGAGCCCAGGCTGTAAAGCTCGCGTCCGTGTGCTGTCGCTATGCTCATCGGCGCCCGCCCAGAGGCTGAGAACTGGGGCGATCGGATGGAGGATGGTGGCGGCTGCGCGTAGATGGATGGCGGAGACAAAGTCCGTGAGCGCACGTACATGGAGCAGCAATCAACATTCAATAATTGTCTACGAGGTCTCCAAGCCGCTGGAACGGGTGATCGCTTCCACCCTGCTTCGAAGGCTTCACTGGCAGCCTGCTCGGCCTGTTGACGGCCCTGCCCTGTGAGCCAACGAGCGCTCCTGGACGGGCCACCTGAAAGGGACTTTGATCGCAGTGGATGCCCTCGACGGCCGGAAGCAGATACGCCGGCTGCGTACATGATCCATTAGAACCATCTCGGCGACTCGCGCAACCAGGCGACCGCCAGGCACTTGACCGCCGCGGCACCACTATACGGGATCATCCAGAGGTTCTTGCCGACCGAATGCGAAATCCATGCCTCGAGCTAACTCCCGGCGCAAACCTTCAATGTTCGGCGAAGCTTGTCCGGTGTCAGCTAGCGGGTTGGGTTAGGTGAAGCAATAGACGCTGCAGGCACCCTGCGCGGGAAGACGGCGTTGATGGACAATGGTGGCAATACTCCTGCGTCCCGAGTTTAGCTGGAGGCTTGCTTTTCCCCCCGCACGCAGGCTTATGCCCTGCGGCTCTCGAACGTGTGCGGCGCAATGTGGCACTCAGGCCGATCTTGAGACGTATAAACGCTGTGATCGTATGAACCTGTAGCAGCGCGGCTCAAGATAGGCGACCAGAGAGCATGCTACAGATGGCGGCCGTCCTAGTTGACGATCAGCGCTACCGGCTTGTCAACCGAATGGCAGGGCCCCTCTAGCCAAGGTGGTACAAGTGGGCGTCCTCGAGGGTGTAGGCGCCGCAGCTCTCGAAATGGCCGACAAGTTGTTGCGCTTGGCGCCGCAGCTGATCCGGTGATCCGGTCGGCGAGGCCGCGGCCCAGAGGCTTTCCATCGTCGCCTCGCCGAACATCCGAGCCTTCATCGAGCGCCAGGCTGCAGATCGGAGCGTCAGAACAGGATGACCTAGACTAGCCCCGCAGCATAGAGTGCTTTTGCGACCGACTCGAAATATTGCGAGGGAACCGGGTTGCCGAGCCTTGCTTTGCCGAGCAGCTGACGCGCCAGGACATCGTCATCCACAATGGTAAGGTGCAGCGCGCGCGCCTCACCAAGCAGCTGCGAAGCAGCTTCGCCCTCGCCGCGGCAGACCAAGACCGGAACGCCGGTCTCGCCTCGGACATAGCGCAGCCCAATCAGCGTTGCCGATCCCCGCAATATCAACGTGGCTCGACTGATGCCGATCGGAGCCTCGTTGGCCGACTCTTGCCGAAGACGCCGGTGCTCACGCTTCACCTGCGGGTTGCCTTGCTGTTCCTTGTTCTCCCGCTTGGCCTCCGTTTCCGTCATGCGCATGTCCTGCATAAACAAATAGCGCTGGATTAGAAGGTCAGCCAATCCGCCGACCAGAAAAGCTCCGGCGGCAATCCCAATCAGCAGCTTAACCTCGGTGAAGACGAAGCCAAAACAGCCCATGCCGCAGACTGGCAGGTACACCAGCGCTTTCCAGCTCGCGATCACGGTGAGAAAGAAGGTCGCACCAAGCAAAACCACCTTAGCCAGGGTCTTGCCAAGCTCGATGGCCGAACGTTTCGAGGCGATGCGTTTCAAGCCTTTGATGGGATCCAGTTTCTCGAGCTTCGGCTTGAGCGGCTCCGAAGCAAACATAAAGCCGCCATTAGCCAGGACATTGGCCAGAAGAGCTGCTGTCACGGCGGCGGCGAGCAACGGAGCGACAGTCGCAATCGAAAGTTCTAGCAAGCCGCTGAGCGCTTGTGGCACCGCGCTTGTGAACGGCTGCTCCTGCAGTTTATCGACGAGCCGGACCGTCTCCTGCCACTTGTCCTCGATCGCACCCGCTCGCCACCACAGGCAGCCGAAACCGGCACAAGCGCTGACGCCGCTCACCAGATCCGAGCTGCGCGCGCTCTGCCCCTTCTTGCGTGCATCGCGCAGCTTCTTGGGCGTCGGAGGAAGTTTTTTCTCCTCACTCGTAGAGCTCATCTCAACAGCTTCTTCAGATACTCTAGCATGTTGTTCGAGGTCAGGATTTCGGCGCCGGTGTATTCAAGCAGATAGACGGTGTAGCTGACCATGATGACCCCGAACGCAACATTCTTGATCATCGGGGAGAGATCGTTCATCTTGAGCTGAGATGCAAAACGGCCGAGCATCATGACCGCGATATCAACCAGCAGCAGCAGGCCCAGCACCGGCCCGGCGACCAATAAGGTTGTCATCATGATACGATCGAGAAGGGCCAGACATTCCATTGCCCCTTGCGCTGTCATGGCAGGCAGAAACTGATAGACAGGCCACACTAGGTAGCTGCCATAAAGGCCGCTCACCATGGTCTGCAGCCCGCCGACCAGAACGAAGATCGTAACCGCCGTGACACCGAGAAAAAGCCCGGTTCCGGACGCTTGGCTGTGCGTCGCGGGATCCTCCCCCGCAACTTGGCTTGAAATTCCTCGTTGAGTATCGATGATGTCGCCGACTGCCTGTATACTCCACATTGGGATACTGAGCAGGATGCCGAGCATAAGACCGACGAACACCTCCTTCAGGCCAAGCATGGTAACGCTGACCAGGCGCGTGTTCGGGTCCAGAGCCTGCAGACCGAGCTTGATCTGAGCGAGGCACGGCAGTCCGATCGCAATCGTCAGGCTTCCCCGAACGAGGCCGCTGATACGCGGCCGGGTGAAGACGGGAAGCACCAGCATGATGCCTAGGGCGCGGGCCGTACTCAGCCCAGTTGCGGCGACGAATTCGATCGTGCCCTGAACGAGGGCTTGCGCCTCTGCGGGTGACGGGCCAGCCATTCAAGCTCTGCTAGTATCTTGCGGTGAGTGCTGGAAACTCGCTGAAGATGTGCTCGGCCTGGTCGATTAGTGGAGCGCTGAGTACGGGAGAGAACCCGGCTAGCACGGCGACGACGACCAGAAGCTTGACTGTCAGCGGCAGGGTTTGATCCTGGAGCTGAGTTGCCGCCTGGATGAGGCCAATGATCAGTCCGGAGATGAGAGCTGCAAGCAGCGGCGGCAGAACCCAGATCAAGAAGAGCACGAGCGATTGACTAAGGTGCGTAAGAATGCTGGCTTCGTTCATGGTCAACCTCCTGGCGTCGTGTAGCTTAGTACCAGCCCGTGCATGAGACGTGACCAGCCGTCGATAGTGACGAACAAAAAGAGCTTGAAGGGGACAGATATCACCGTGGGGGATACCATCGACATACCCATGGCCATCAAAATCGTCGTGACAATCAGATCGATCGTGATGAAGGGAAGATAGAGAAGAAAGCCGATTTCGAACCCACGCTTGAGTTCGGAAATTAAAAACGACGGCACGAGAATTGAGAAATCATCTGCCGTTACGCTGCCGCGCATCTCCTCCGACCAGACATGTTCGGTGGACGACAGGAAGAAGCGGCGCTGCTCTTCATTGGTGAATTTCTTCAGATGAGCACGCAGCGGCTCCTGTCCCTCCTTGGCGGCCGTCAGCCAGTCATCGAAACTCTGGTAGCGAAGTTGCGGATCGGTAAGGCGGTTATAGGTCTGCTCGAAGACCGGAGCGCTGATGAAGACGGTCAGGATCAGTGCCGCCCCGTAAAGGACGATGTTCGGCGGGATCGATTGGGTCCCCAGCGCATTGCGCACGAGGAAGAGAACAACCGAGACCTTGATAAAGGCGGTGGTTGTGACAACAGCGAAGGCCAGGAGGCCAAGGCCGACGGTTATCGCAAGAAGCGCAAGGATGCTGGGTTGAATCTCAGTCATTAAGCGCCAACCTGCCGCGCAACCTGACAGCCAGCTCGTCGCCGATCCGCACGATGTCGCCCCGGCCGATACGTTGGCCGTTGGCAACGATATCGACCGGCCCATCAAGAGGCCGGCCAAGTTCGAACACGTGGCCTTCGGTGATGGTTCGCAAGGTTCCCAACGGCATCGGCCAGCGGCCACATTCGAATACGAGTGTGATCTCGATGCTGTCGATATCCGCCTCTGACGGGGGCTGCTGTTGCAACTGGCTTTCGGGCATCACATCTTCACTTTTTAGGGGGTGGGATCGCAAGCGGAATGGGCCTCGCAGCACCAGCCTGTCGCCGCCGATCTCTGCAGGGGCCCACAATCGGTCTGCAGCGAGAATGACCTGGCCTCGCGCGAGTGGAATTGCGTCCGGGAGCAGCGCATCGCCTTGCTCTGCTTGGCGAAGAACGCTGATCGCGACGCGGAGCGAACCGATATGGCCTGCAACGATGACCGGGAATTCGGAAAGCAGCCTGGCCGTCTGTCGCGGTAATCGGCCGAGCAGGCCGCCGAGGACGGTGAAAGCTGGCGGAACGGGACCGTCGAGTGGCGAGAATAGAAGCAGCCGAGCCTTGCTGGCGAGCTCACCATAGGCGATGTCAAGTTCAAGATAGGGCCTCGTACTCCGCGCTTCCTCGGTGCGGACAAGCTGCAGATTCCGCTGCGTCATTCTTTCCAGCAGGGCAAGCAAGGGTTCAAGCGCAAGTTCCAGGACCAGCGAACGCGTCGGCTCAGACGGCAAGGTAAGCCCATCCTGCACGGTCCCAACCAGCGCTTCCGCAAGCTTACCTGGCAAGGACAGGATCAATGTTTCACCATCTACTTCGAAGACGCAGTCAAGCATCGACGCCGCAGCCGGCTCCGCCTGCCAGACGGTTCGGCTCACGCGCACAGAGAGCGGCTTCTCGCCGAGGAGGCCTTGCACGGGCGCACGCAACGCTGCGATCTCGTTAAGCCACGAGGCTACGGCGTGCGAGAGAATCAGCGCCGGCATGAAGGCTGCGGGCTCAGCCGGCCGATACGATGCCGGTGCGGCTTCCGCGCCGCAGGCCCCTAGCTCGCGCGGGAGAGGATCTGCAATCATGCTGGCTCACCTCCCGTCTGACCTGATGGGCCTCGCCGGTAGCGGAGCAAGACTTCATCATCGGATTCGATTTCGGTGGCGGCTTCGAAATGAGCATTCGTGATGCGCCGAACGTCCTGATCGATCTCACGCCATTTCTGGCTCGCCGCTGAACGCTTGGTCCAAACGGCCCTGGCCTCGATAACCGCAGCCTCAGCTTGCTCTTGAGCAGCACGGGCCTTGTCAAGAACGCGCTGTGCCGCTGTGATCTCGTCTGTGAGTCGCCCGATGATGAGATGATAGCGCCGCTGCAGTTCGCACACAGATATCGCATCGGCTGCGAGGATCTCCCGATAGAGCTCCGCCTCGACCTTTGCGCGGCGCTCTTCGGCAAGTGCAAGGTGCTCGCAAGCTTGTTGGACAGCTTGAGTCGCGAGGTGGCGCTTGGCTTCCACGTCAGACAATTCACGAACGGCGCTTCGCTCCCGCATGTCCTTTACGAGCCGCAGCTTTGAGGCATGAGCGGGACTTAGGCGGTCAAACGCGATATCCATGCGATCGTCTCCTCAAAGCTGCACGCCTCACCCTGCCCCTGGCGCAGAAAGGCCCGCAGCTGCTCGATCGAGGCGATCGCCCGATCGGTCAGCGGATCAGAGCCTTGCTTGTATTCACCCACCTTGATCAAGAACTCGGCCTCAGCGTAGCGTGAGAGCAGATCACGGAAGAAGGATGCCGCCTTGCGATGCGGCACCGACACGATCGCATCCATGACGCGGCTGCGGCTCGACAGCACATCGATAGCCGGAAAATGCTCCCGAGAGGCCAGCGCGCGTGAGAGAATGATGTGGCCATCAAGAATGCCGCGTGATTCTTCCGCTATTGGATCACCCGTGCCGTCACCTTCGACAAGCACGGTATAGAAGGCCGTAATGGAGCCTTGCTCGCCCATGCCGGCGCGCTCCAACAAGCCCGGCAACAGCGCAAAAACGGATGGCGGAAATCCGCGCCGCGTCGGCGGCTCTCCTGCGGCAAGGCCGATTTCACGCATAGCGCGGCTAAAGCGCGTCAGAGAATCCATCATCAGAACGACGCGGAGGCCCTGATCACGAAAATATTCGGCCAGCGCTGTCGCCATGTGGGCGCATTGGGCCCGCTCCATCGCCGAACGGTCGGAGGTCTCCACCACAACGACGGAACGGTGAAGGGCTTCGCCAAGATGACGTTCAATGAATTCGCGCACCTCTCGACCGCGTTCGCCGATCAGCGCGACGATAGTGACGTCGGCCGCCGCGCCTCTTACGATTTGCGACATCAGCGTCGACTTGCCGCAACCGGCATCACCATAGATTCCGATCCGCTGACCTTCTCCGCATGTCAAAAGACCGTCCAGGACACGGACGCCGAGCGGGAACGGCTGTTCGATCCCGCGCCGTTTCATCGGATTGGGCGCCCTGCCGCGCAGCGGTCTGGCTTCGGCGACTTTTATCGGGCCCTTGCCATCGAGCGGTCGGCCAAAACTGTCGATCACTCGGCCGAGCAAATCGGGACCCACAGCCACTTCCTGCATTCGCCCAGTCGTCACCACCTCCGCGCGATTGGACAGCCCCACCATGTCCCCGATGGGCGTGAGTAACACCCCGTCCGGCAACAGACCGATCACCTCGGCCTCGAGCGACCATCCGCTGCGAGGATCCTGCAACAAGCATAGTTCCCCGACCCGGGCCTCCGGCAAGACGGCGTGCAGCAGCGTGCCCACGGCCCGCGTAATCCGGCCGCGGACAGCGCGTGTATCGATGTTCTTGGCGGAAGATCTCAGGGACGAGAGTGCGGCCTTTACGGTTCCTTCTGCGGCCGCGGCATGATGGGTCGATCGTTGCACGGTCACGATTCAGCTTCCTCTGACAAGCCAAAGCCGAGACGCAGCGCGCGCAGCTGCGCCGCAAGTCCAAGATCGACATTGCCAAACTCGCTCCACAAGACACATTGATCCGCGCTCAGCGCCGGATCCGCCTCAATCCTGACCTTCGGACGGCCCTCAATTCCGTCATAGTCCTTGAACTCACTGGCTAGCACGTCGGCTTTCAGTGGGGATACGTGAAGGCAAACCTCCGTGTTCTTATATCTTTGCTCGATGGCATGACGAACGCACTGGACCAGCATCTCGCCCGGATCAAACGCGCCAAGCAGATCGCGAACGATCTCAAAGACCACTTGCGGCAATTCCCGCTCCAGAACCGCCTTGCGCTGGGCCAGTTCACAAGTTGCCTGCGCAATAAGCCGAGCCATTTCCTCTGCGCCGGCCTTTGCACCCTCGGCGCGGCCCCGCGCCCGTTCCCGCTCATAAGCCTGGCGTGCCCACCCGCGCACCCGCTGCAGATGCCGCTCGGCAGCGGCCCGCGCCCGTACGGCATCGTGCCAGATCTCAAGCTGCGCAGCTTTTATCAGGGGCCCAAGAGGCCGAATCTGCGGGGACGCGGGTGATCCTAGGGCATCGGCCGTCATGCTCCGGCATCCTCTGTACGCAAATGAGCCAAGACGAGGGAAAGCAGAGGGCCTGCTGCGCTACGGTGCTCAGCAGTTGGACTCTCGGCGGCCGTCCCCACGGGCAAGCGTAGAAGCACGCGGATACGAGCAAGGGGCGAAGTCTGTTCGAGCCAAGCGCCGAGACAAGCATGCCCGTCATGTTCGATCTGTCGCGACAATTGCTCTGGATCGAGGATCGGGATCGTTGCGACGGCACTTGATAAATGCCGGACAGCGAAAACGTGCGCTTCGGCACCGATCAACTCTACCAATATGGGCAGATCGTGCCTGGAAACCAGCTTGAGGATGGAGCGTGCATGCCAGATGCTGCCCGCGAGCAGCGCAGCCCGCCGCGGATCATGCCCGAACAGAGCATCTTCGTCCCAGTCGGCGCAGCTAGCCTCCACTTTGCTGCCCAGCAGCAGTTCGGCGAGCCTTGGCTGCAGCCTGGCACTCTGCTGTAGCCGAGCCAACGTGGAGGGCGAAAGCAGCGGGTCAAGAAGCGCAGCAAAACGACCGGGATCGACCGAGGCAGCAAGCTCGCGCAGCCGATCGGCTGCAACCGTGAACGAAGGATTGGGTCTTGTGGTTGTGGTTGACATTGATGCCGACATGAGCGTTCAGACTATGACGCATCAGCAATCATCTTTTTGCCCGCCGCTTGGTCAGCAGGCACACGCGAGCGCCGACCGAATATGCTCAACTTACGTGATGATTGTCCAAACTGACGCATGCGCGGGCCCAGCAATACGCAAGATACGATGCCCAATACCGCTCCGGCGCCTCCAACAGCTAGCGCAAGTAACGGCGCTGAGCCGGCTCTTGCTGATTGAGCCGTAGGGACTACCGGCGCGGCAGGCTGCTCGATTGGAGCGCGCTCGACCGGCACGAAGACGACCGCAACCTTGTCGTAGGACAGCCCTTCAATGCTGTTTGCGACGAGCATCTTGATCTGCGGCAACAGTGCCGAGAGCTTCGCGCTGGAGCCGTGGCGAATGAAGACCGAGGCTGAAGACGGGGTCGCATCTTGCCGCAACAAGTCGTTCTTCGGCAGAACCACGTGGACGCGTGCTGAAAGGACGCCATCTATATCGCTAATCGTGCGCGACAATTCTTCGCTTAGAGCATAAACGTAACGTGCCCGCTCCTCGATCGGCGAGGCAACGAGGCCCGATCCCTTGAAAACCTCGCCAAGATTTTTGAAGGATTGGCGCGGCAGCCCCTCAACATTGAGCAGGTCAATCGAATAAGCGAGCTGCTTTTCCTCCACCTGGATTGTACTGGTTCCGTCCTTGGCGACAACACGGACAGCATCAACGCCCTTGCCAAGGAGAAGCGCGAGCATCTCATTAGCCTCGCGCTCCTGAATTTTGGTGTAGAGATCAGCCTTACAACCGATCAGCGAGAGGAGAAGGGGCATAGCAAAACACATACGAAGCCGCCGCCACGATTGATCGCCGCCGCAGCTACCCCTTTTCATATCGCCAGTCATCAGCTTACTCAGCCGGCCGACAGCAGCTTGTTTAGCGACGAGCTGACGGCGCTGGTGCCCTTGGAGACGAGGGAAACCTGAATAACATCCCTATACACGTCTCGCAGATTCGTCATCATCGATTCAAAATCGGCCCCAACCGGTTTAACAGTCGCATGCGCGCCAACGTTATCCACCTGCAAAAGCAGCTGCGCAGCCGGTCCAGGCTGCACGACAGTCGCGGCAGCCGGCGCAATCGGCGGAGGAACGGCGCGGCCCTGGTAGATACTGGAAAGGGTTTGGAGGATTCGGTCACCGGGCGGACTCGCCAGCACATTCGTGCGCTGGACCTCCAACATTGGCGGAGCTGCTGCGGGCCGGTCCCCGGGCGGGAAAGCAGATCCCTGATTGGAAGCTACTTGCGCCAGGGACTGCTCAAAGCGCGCCTGCTCGCCAGCAGCTGCCGGCGAGCAGGCACTGGAAAGACAATCGGCTGAATTGGGAGGGATCGGCGTTGCGCCTAACAACATGGAGTGAGTCATTGTGCTCGTTTGTTGAGACCTAGGCGTTAGCCGATGAACCGATCAAGTTCATAGGCGGGCGAGCTGACGAAAACCTGACGGAGATCGGGCTGCCTGCGTCATCTAAAGATCACGTTTGGCTCCCAAGCTTGGACGAAACTCAAGCCTCATGATGAGCGGAAGGCGTCCAGGAATGCTCGCGCGATCCACGGTGGTACATGTTTTGAAAAGAGCTCTTTGTGCCGGCGTTTTCATCTGTATCGGAATAATGCGCTCGTCTGCTGCATCCCTTTCGCTGCCGTCCGCCCCTTATAGCTATACCGTTCTCGATCAGGATCTTTCTGCGGCGCTGCAGGAGTTCGGAAACAATCTCAATGTCAGGGTCAATGTAAGCGCCGACGTCAGGGGCCGGATTCGCGGACGAATGCCGGACCTGCCGCCACGAGAATTCCTTGACCGTTTGACTGCCCTGTACAATCTTCAGTGGTATTACGACGGGCTCGTGCTTTACATCTCTGCCGCCCACGAGGCGCAAAGCCGGCTCATTGTATTGAACCCAATCAGCTTCGATGTGCTCAAGTCCGCGCTCGACGCGCTCAACATCTCGGATGAGCGCTATATCGTGAAACCGGCTCCGGGAGAGAGCCTCATCCTTGCTTCTGGCCCACCCCGATTTGTTGCGCTGGTGGACCAGACCCTTAAAGGCCTTGTGGCGGAAGCGCAGGCCCGGCGCGGTCCCGTCGCCGCCGAGAGGCCACAACACGAGTCGGTTTTGATGTTATTTCGCGGCTCCTCGAGCACGGTCTTCCGGGACGGACGGCTGGTAGCTTCTCCCGAAACGCCGCACCATGAGGGCACTTTGCGCGAAGCCGGTCCAGGCCAGAAGTGATGGTGAAAGCTGCAAGACCGCTCGGAGCGAAGTCGGTCCATCCGGCGTCCGCCTATATCATCCGGTCGTCAGCTTTTCGAAAGCTAAAGTCCCCAGCATGAGCCTGCGAGGTCTGGACGGCTGCCTTCTTGTGACAGCTCCGATAGATGGATCAGAGACCGGACGCTCGAAGGAAATGGATAGCGCTGTCTTGGCACGCAGCGCGAGGCATCAAGGATCAACGTGGCCTCCGAGCGCGTGCTTTCGAGCAAGCTGAGGCTTCGCGTAGGCTCGATGCGCGCGAGAAGGAGAAACAGGGTGGATTTCAATGCAATCGCCCCGGCCAATACGAGCCCGGAGCCCGACACAACACGGGCGGCTACAGATGCAACCGATTTCGAGCGGAAGCTCAGCGGCACAGAGGCCCCCGCTTTGGCGCAGGGCGTCGTCCATTCCGTGCTGCAGGGCGAGGCTTATTCACCCTATCTGGACGCGGGCCATCCCTACTCTCCATACTTCGAAACCGGACACCTCTATCCGCCTTACCCAGATTTATCCCATCCCCATTCGGCAGGCTCGGGTTGGCAGGATAGTCTGTATGCCGCGCCTGCGGCCGTCGCCGCGCCAGAGCGGGATAACGGCTCGCGGCATCTCTCGCCGCAGATCATCGCTCAGGCGATCGAGGAACATCCCGGCTTCGATCAAGATCTGATATGGCAGGCTCTGGATGCCGGCCCGTCGGATGCTGAGCCACGTCACGGTGAGCCACAAGCGGGGACCTCGCATGCAGGTCCATCGCGCACCGCCCCTTTTCAGGGTGAGCCGGCCCACGCCGGCCTCTCCCATGCCCAGCCATTGCAGGCGGCGCCGTCCCGAGCTGGGTCTTCCGCAGCTCCGCCCGAACTTTCCGCGTTCCGTATGTGTGACGGACATCTCGCCAAGGACTACTGGGTGTTTACGCCTCAAACAGCCACAGGCGCTCAGATCGATATGCTTGAGCGAAGCGGAGTGAAGCCAAGCCAGGACCACCCGACAACAATCTTTACCATTCTCGGCGTGCCTCATACGGCAGAATGGAGAGAGGAGGACTTCATTCGTCTCACACCCTCGCTAGATCCGACCCTTTGGCCTGAAGAGGGAGAGCAAGAGCAACCTGAAGAGGCGGAAGATCCGCCCATCGGCTAACGGCTGCAGCCGAGCAACCGCAGGGCGATCCCCGCGGGGCCGACACCGGCCTTTTCAATGGCAGGACACCTGGTAAGAGGCGACCTTGCCGGCGGCTATTCCGCGGCCACGCTTCTCTTTTCAGGCCATTTCATAAGCGCCAGATCAGCTCGCGCGAGGGCAGCGGTCAAGTCAAAGATCGCGCGGGCCAAAAGGTGCACTTCCATGGCGCGCTTTTTTTGGCTCGTATCGTGAGACAAAGGCAACCTCTCTATCCAAAAGTAGCGGAACGCAGATGTCCATCCGATCCACTGGCTCCCAAACGTCGGGAGCCGGACCTATGTGCGCCGATGTTCGGCAGACACGCAGCGGCCGGATGATTCCAACCAGCAAGTCCTTTGCGCATCAAAAACTCCACGACACGGGACCACCTGAGAACACTGTGCGCAGGAATCACGGCATTAATCCGCCTCACTCTTCGTCAGCTTCTTGCAAGCTGTCCCTGCTAGCAAATAGGTCATCTCGCGGCACCGCCGCCATCTGGGTTTTACGATATGGACACAGGCGCAGCCGATATCCCAGCCACGGCGCCAGAAGCTGGCGCAAACAACGATAACGCCGCGAACGGCGGCGACAATTCGCCCGCAGCATTGTTGCAGCGAGCCTTCGAAAAGGCTCTGGTTGCGGTCGCTACCCAGGTCATAAGCGATTCCCAGTCAGATATGGATGACGCTATGAGCGAGCTAGATGATGGGTGAAGGGCCGGATAATCAGACGCGCACAGGGAAGGATCTGCCGGAATGCAAGCCGAACCGAGAACGATCGGCCGAAGCAGGCGGACTTGGCAATAGGAGCCGCTAGACGCGTCTTAGGTGGTCCTCCAGGCCAGCGGTGCGGCCGGTCCGCAAATCCGATCGCAATTACACCGGGAACTTTGGGAATACGCCGCAGCGACTTGCTCACCCGGGTATACCCCATATTCTCGATGAGCGTTCATCAGGAGCGCTCTTTAGCCAGGCCAATAGAGATTCAAGCGAAACCGAGCGCTTCCCGCTTGATGATCAATTGCGTCAGCCGGCTATCCTCGATTGGTTCTGCAGCCGCCCGCGAGATTGTGCGCCAGAGAGGTCCTCTAAGATTTTCCGTAACATCAGCATCGCTGCGCCCATATCTTCACAACTCCTGGACCGCTGACCCCGGCATCGAGACATGTTGGTGGTGCCCGATCCTGAGGTCATAGCGTGTTTGTCGGCACGATTGGCGCCCGAGCTTAGAAGGCCCGATCGCGCGATGAGAGCGGCGATCCTGATCGATACGCCGCCGCACTTAACATCTTCGTCTCCCTCGCGAACACGAAAAGCGGGCGCTGGCGCCCGCTTCAGTGACTTACCCGATAGGCTGAGATCGCTTCGCAGTACCAGCCGGGCTTACGCCCAATTCAAGCATCCGACGGTGTGCCCGGATTCTCATTGCTGTCGATGATCGCCTGGTTCACCTGGCGTCCAGACCGATCAACCCAGCCCGAGCCTGGTTGTTCATAGATCGTCTGAGCACCATCCGAAGTCAGCTGATCAAGCGTACGGCCGGCATTCGACTGTGTCACCTTGAGATTGTTCTTACCGTCGAAGCGGTCTCCAAGCCCTTCGACGACCATGGCATTGTCGCCGTTGGTGATGGTCAGCTTCGAGGCCATCGTTTTGCCATTGCCGATATCAACGGTGTCGACAGTAATCTTCGTGCCGTCGTCGAGCTGGAAAGTCATGTTCTTCTTGAAGTCAAAATCGATCTTGCCGTCACCGTCGGCATCGACGTGGGGATCGCCTTTAATCGCCGTGATCTTGCCTGTTTGATTGTTACGAATGAGCACCGTTCCGTCATGTTCGTCGACCAGCATCGAATATTTCTCACCAAGCTTGATCTCAGCCCTGCCGTCCCTGACCTCATGCGACCACACTGGCGCCGGCTGAGACGACTGCGTGGGCACCTGGGCGGCCGCAACAGGCACCATCGCAAGAGGCGGCGGAGGAGGAGGAACGAAGAAGACGGGGACCGTAGAGGCAGGCGCCGCGCTCGCATACTGATAGCTGCCCGGCCCGCGCCCCTGTTCGCCTGCATCGATACTCGCCTGATTCACGGCGCGCCCGGCGCCATCGACCCATCCCTGGCCACTCTCATGGATCGTTTGGGCACCATCGGACGTCAACTCGTCAAGGGTCATCCCAGCATTGGACTGCGTCACCCTCAGATTGCTTTTGCCATCCTTGTCGTCGCCGAGCCCCTCGACAACCATCGCGTTGTGACCGTTGGTAATGGTAAGCTTTGAAGAGATGGCCTGACCATTACCGTAGTCGACATTATTGACAGTAATTTTCGTGCCGTCGTCGAGCTGAAACGTCATATCCTTCTTGAAATCGAAGTCATCCTTCCCGTCTCCGTCGGCATCAACGTGGGGGTCGCCATGAATTACCGTGACATGACCGGTCTGGTTGTTGCGAACTGTCCAGGTGCCGTCCTTCTCATCGGCCGTGATCGTATACTTGTCCCCAAGGTTGATTGTGGCCTTGCCATCCTTGACCTCATGCGTCCACACCGGATCCACAGCAGGCTCGGAATTCTGATTCAGCTGGCTCATCAGCATGGTGGGAGGAGGAGGCGCCATCATGTACGCTTGGGTCGTAACGACGGCTGGCGTTACGGCGACCGGCACGACACTCCCAACGACAGAACTGACGAGGGCTGGTGAGGCTACCGGCAGGTACTGGTAGCTCGCCGGAGCATACTGCCCCAACAAGGCGTTGAAAGCGGGAGTGACAACCGCGCCTTCTGGCACCACTCCGTTCATCGAGTCGGGCGCGCCCACCACTGGGAGACCGGCCACCGGAAGATACTGCATTTAGTTCACTCCTGTTGCATAGACGAAATCTGTAAAACTGTGAGCGTTACGCGCATAGTCAACTAAGGCGCGCCGCTTCAGACCTGCATGAGAACGCATCATTTAGGACAACCACTTCTCTTGCCAGAACCGGCAGCCCTAGTGAGATCCTTGCTCTCGCCCCATCACAGTAACCGCACGAGCACATCACGCGCATTTAACTCGCAGAGACGGTAGCCCGAATACCTGTCGAAAAGCTGACGACGATCAGCGAGCGAAGCCGCACTCACTTTGCATTGATCGGATGTCCGAAACGCATCCTTCGGTGAACTGTATCGCAAGCTTCCTCTCACCAAGACTCGTCTGACCAGACGTGCCCCTGTGTCTTCATGACAAGTTACGCGACGTCTGCCGGGCACCCCCCAATCATCCCACCCTCGCCGCGCAACCAGCGCACCCGCCGGTCGCTCGCATATCATCTGCGAAGACCGATCGATAAGCTTGAACATGCGCTGCGACCGGTTTCTCAGCATAAGAATTCGCGAAACGCGAGCTTTTCGCAAGCTGCCCATGTTAGCCACACGCGAGAAGCGAGAGCTGAGGTCCGACGGCTCGATGACCTTATCCCGCTTCCGCGCTCTACCCTGCAGGCCACGCGCTTGCGCAGCCTCCGCGAGGTAAAATCATTCCTGAACGCGTACTAAGCACCGCTCAACCCGCCTTGAGCCAAGTCGGCTATAGGCGCTGCCGGGAGAGCCGATGATTGCGAGCAGGTGCAAGCCTGCCGCAAAAGTGCAGCCCACTCGCCTCGACGTGAGGCTCGTCAGCTTTTCGAAAGCTAGCGTCCTTAGCATGAGGCCGCTGAATCTAGGCGAGCAGTCGTCTATTGAGCGCGAAAAGACGAGCATAGGAGAATGCGATGATCGGAGAAATGATCGGAAGCGCTGCCGGCGGATACCTTGGCGGGCCGGCCGGAGCGGCCATTGGTTCGGCGCTGGGCGGGACCGTGGACAAGGTCTTTGACACGGTGGTCCACGCCTTGGTGCCCGACAAGGGCGGCCATGATAAGGCCGCAGACCACAAAGACGCCGGCGAAAAGAGCGAGGTACAACCCAAGCCCGACACTGCCTGCAAGAGCCCGGAACTGAACCTTGGGCTCAGCACGCTCGGCGGCACGCCCATGTTCCTTTCCATTCCTGCGATCGTCTCGCCGGCCCGCAACTCGTAACAAATCAGAACCAGGTTAAATCCCATAAGAAAGGTAAATAGACATGTCGGTTGACAATGTTGGCGGAAATGGCGGCGCTGCTGGTGTTCAGCAGACCGGTGATACGGGCTTCCAGAACCAGATGGCTGAATTCGAGCGTGTGAGCCAGAAAGTTCAGGCCCAGGCCGTGGCAATGCGCAGAATTACGACCGAACTCTCGTCCGAGAAGAAGGTCGCCGACGAGCGCGTCCAGTAATTCTGCAAGACGGGTGGCTCACCGAGTTGCTACCGTCGCCGCGCCGTGAATGACGAACTCTGGATGAGCCGTACGGCACTACCGTACGGCTTCTCTCGTTATTCAGGAGATTATCGTGAACGACTCTATTTCGCTCGAGTTCGAGGTGCTTTCGGGGCTCTATACCGGGCTCAAAGGAAAGGCGGCGGGCGGCGACAGCATTGTGGGCAGCGGCCTCGATGCTGACCTAATCTTCGTTGAACAAGGGCTTGAACCGCATCACCTTCGCATCACCCCGCAGCGTGATTGGATCGAGGTCGAGGCGCTCGCTGCCAATATTAGCATCGACGGTCACGCGAGCATCACTTCAGGTGAGCGCGTCAGAGTGCCTCTTCCCGCGGTCGTGCATGCCGGCGCGATCTCCATCCGCTGGTCGACAGAGGATGTCCAGCCAATTGCTTCGAGCAAGCGCTCTCGCAGCTCGATCGTGACCCTCAGCATGGTCTTGCTCAGCTGCATCGTGATCGGCACCTTCTCAAGTATGTTCGCCCCCGGCGATAGGGCGATGGCGACAAGGACTGAGTCATCGCGCGCGGCCGAGATTGCCGCTAAGCCAACCGTGGATCATTTTGATGCGAGAACTGCCGATGACATGGCCGTATCGCTGCGGCAAGAGATCGAACGAGCGGGCCTTCTTGACATCAAGATCGGGGGCGGTCCCGGCGTCGTGACTGCGGAAGGCACAATTGCCCCGAACCTCGTCGCCAAATGGAAAGAAATCCAGCAATGGTTCGATCGTCAAACCAATGGCACCCCGACCCTTGTGAATGCTGTCATCGTGAAAGAGGAGAAGATGCCGTCTTCGATTGCCGTCCAAGCCGTCTGGCGTGGAAGCGAACCTTATCTGCTTATTGCCGGGCAGAAGTATTTCGTCGGCGCGCTCTTAAGTAATGGATGGACCGTTGATCGAATTGAGGATGGACGAGTTCTGCTCAGCCGCAACGGCCGATCTGCCGCTTTGCCATACTAAGATCTCTACCCTGCAAGAAAGAAGGAGAAGGCGATGGCTAGGCTGCCCCAGCAGTCCGTAGGGCCCGGCACCTCATCGCAGGGATTAGATGCGGGCCAGCACGCAGCGGTCATCGGCTCGCCTCCCTCGCAAGGTGATAAACTCGAAGTCGGAGGCGCCCATTCGGATAGCGGCACGAAGCGCGCGTCGTGGCGGGATGCGGTTTCGCATGATCTGCCAATTGACGGTACGAGCGAAGCGGCGCTCGAGGTCGATTCCGTCCGCGCCATCTCGCGCGTCACTTTATTCGAAGGCGAGGCAGGGGCAAATGAGACAGATCCACGTGCGGCATTGGCTTCGCTTTATGGTCCCAATCTGTCTCGCGGACTACTCTCCTTCGTCGTTCCACGCCTCCGTCATCCGGACGTACTGCGCGCCGACAAGCATGGTCCTCTTCTGGAACGCTTGACGCGAACGTTGGAGGCGACGCCGGAAGACAAGACGGCGCGAGAGTGCTTGGCAATCCTGCAGCAGGAACTTCAGCGGTTACTAATGCTCCGGCAAAATCAAAACAGCTTAATCAAAGGATAGCCATGGCCGATCCTGATGGATTGCAGCATCTCGCCGCTCCCTTGGTTCCAGAAGTCTCCAAATCCGGCGATGTTCCGTCGATCTCCGGGCCGGAGCGCGACCTGCTTTGCGCACTCTCATATGTCCATCTTGCATGCGGGCAGAGCGCACAGAGTCTGGCTCTGCTGCGAATTGCAGCCCGCGAGCATTCCAACGACGTCGGTTTACTGCGCATTCTAGCCTACACGCTAATCGCCGAGGGCCTTGGCAACGAAGCACTGCATGTTCTGGACCGGCTGGACGCACTTGATACGCAACCCTCCTCCCGCATACCGATGACGCTGTTGCGCAGTCACGCACTCCGGCACGCTGGCCGCATGTCCGAGGCACGCGAGGTCTTTCAGCGCTATGTGTCACTGCGCGCGAGCACCGCCCTCGTCAAAATGCAATAGGGATCTATCATGGCCAACGTTCTGCGTGACTTCTTCGTGCGCGCTCCGGCCCAGCCGGATTTCATGATTGCATTGATGCTGCTTCTGGCGATCGGCATGATGATCATGCCAATCCCAATCGTCGTAATCGACATGCTAATCGGCTTCAATCTTGGCTTTGCCATATTGCTGCTGATGGTTGCACTCTATCTCAGCACACCGCTTGATTTCTCGTCCTTGCCGGGCGTCATTCTGATCTCTACCGTATTTCGACTCGCGCTAACGATTGCAACAACGCGGCTGATCCTTGCAGAGGGCGACGCCGGTAGCATCATTCACACCTTCGGCGACTTCGTCATTTCGGGGAATATTGCGGTCGGCATCGTCATATTCTTGATCGTGACCATGGTCCAATTCATGGTTCTTGCCAAGGGTGCCGAACGCGTCGCAGAGGTGTCTGCGCGCTTCACGCTTGACGCGCTACCAGGCAAGCAGATGGCGATCGATGCGGAACTGCGCAACAGCCACATTGATCAACACGAAGCACGTCGCCGGCGCGCCGCGTTGGAGCAAGAGAGTCAACTTCATGGCGCGATGGATGGTGCCATGAAGTTCGTTAAGGGAGACGCGATCGCCGGGCTGATCGTGATCTGCATCAATATGCTGGGCGGAATCAGCATCGGTCTGCTCTCCAAAGGTATGTCGCTCGATGAAGCGCTGCATCACTATACACTTTTGACGATCGGTGATGCGCTCATTTCGCAGATTCCGGCGTTGCTGCTGTCAATTACCGCCGCGACCATTGTCACGCGCGTCAACGGACCCTCCAAGCTCAAACTCGGGGCCGATATTGTTCACCAACTTACCGCAAGTACGCAGGCACTTAGGCTAGCCGCCTGCGTCTTGGTATTCATGGGGCTCGTTCCCGGCTTTCCTTTGCCGCCCTTTGTCGTGCTGGCCGTCCTGTTCGCTGCGGCAAGCTACGTCAAAGTCAGCCCCAAACGCGACAAGCTCCCCGCCAACATAGGAGCTAGCGCCGCTGCTTCGGCGCCGCCCCCTACAGCGGCTCAGAAGCAGACCGCACATGCGGAAGCACTTCCGATCGCGTTGTTCCTTGCACCGAACCTGACGGATTCGATCGACAAAGACGAGCTGGAAGAGAGCATTTTGCGTGTTTCTAGGCTCGTATCGGCGGACCTTGGCATCACTATTCCGCGCATCCCGGCCCAGATTGGCGAGAGCTTGTCCTCGTCGCAATTCCGAGTGGATGTCGATAGTGTGCCAGTTGAGCGCGATGTGATCAATCCTGGCCACCTGGCACTCAACGACGATGTGGCGAACATCGAATTGAGCGGCATCCCCTTTCAGCAAGACCCTGAAACGAATCGGGTCTGGATCGAAGAACGGCACGCAGCGGCGCTCAAGGCCGCCGGAATCGGATATCATCGGCTGAGCGAAGTTCTTGCCTTACGTCTGCATTCCACATTGACGCGCTATGCACAGCGCCTGGTGGGTATCCAGGAAACCCGCCAATTGCTCGCTCGGATGGAGCAGGAATATCCCGATCTGGTGAAGGAGGTGCTGCGTACAGCCACGGTCCCTCGGATCGCCGAGGTCCTACGCCGCTTGCTCGATGAGGGCATTCCAATCCGCAATACCCGCTTGCTCCTCGAGGCATTGGCAGAATGGAGCGAACGCGAGCAAAACGCCGTCCTTCTCACCGAATATGTTCGTGCTACCTTAAAGCGGCAAATCTGCTTTCGGTATGCTAACGCCCATCGCGTCGTCGTCGCCTTTATCATTGAGCGTGAGAGCGAGGAAATCATCCGCGGCGCAGTACGGGAAACGGCCGTCGGCCCATACCTCGTCCTGGACGAATGGCAGAGCGAAAAGCTGCTTGCACAATTTCGTCAGATCCACGCGACCATCGCGGAAAGTAAGAGTCAGCCTGTCGTCCTCGGTTCGATGGATATCCGGCGTTTTGTACGCGGTTTTCTTACGCGCAACGGGATCGATCTGCCTGTTCTGTCCTATCAAGATCTCGCCGCGGACTTCACGATCCAACCGATTGGATCCGTCAAGCTTCCCAAGGCGCCTTCCTCGGGAGGGCTCCTAACAACTGCAAGCTAAGAGTGCGCAGCACCACCTTGTGAGTAGCCGATGAAATCTAACCACACCAGCTGCCGCTATCTTTGCTCCGCCAGTCCAAGGCTGCGGCCGGCTCTGCTTGCGATGCTGACTGTTGTGCTGCTCGCTGGTTGCGCTACCGCAGACAAACATGGCTTTTCACCGCAGCAGACGTCCGCATCAGACTTCGCAGACAGCAAAGAGATCGACCCCGCCGCGCGCGAGCGCATTTCGCTCGCGCTCGGCCGAGATGCTGATGAAGGGGCTCTGCGCGACGAATTGAAGCAACAGCCGAACAACATTGATGCGGCCATTCCTCTTGCGCGAGCCCTACTGGCACGCAACTGTCCGAATGATGCGCTCGAGGTGCTCGACGGCGTGTTATTGGCAGCCCCTGGCGACCTGCGCGCATTGAATGCCAAAGCAGTTGTTCTCGATCACGAGGGTCGGCACCAGGAAGCCCAAGAGCTATACCGCCAAGCTCTCGCGGCGGAACCTGCAAACCCGATGCTGCGCAACAATTTCGGACTGTCCCTCGCCCTTCAAGGCAAGATGGACGCCGGCGATGCCAGCGCAGCACCGCAGGGGGGCAGCCGGAAAGCATTGGCTCGTTCAAGATAAGGCAATCAAGAGCGGGCAGGAATAGCGAAGCGTGATGCTTAGCTGTCAGCTTGCCGACAGCTCGGCTTGCTATGAGCCCGGAACCCCAATCGGCGCGGCCTTCGCCGACATAAACAGGACGTGTTATGTTTCAAAACACTAAAACTCTATCTAACAGCGAACGTGCGTCCGAGCTCGATGAAATGGGAACGAGCTCGGACGAAGACTCCTACCCCGATAGCCAAAGATTCTCGGATGTATTCTCTGCTCTGAATTTGGCGCCATCGAGCTCCTCCTTTGATGCATCTTTGGCAGCAGTCCCGCCATACGCGCTGGTTGACGAGCGGCCGGTGGTTGAGATCTCAAAATCTTCGTTTGAGAATAAGCTGGCAGATTTTTATGGAGGAGACATAGAGGATATTGCTGCCAATCCGCAGCGATACTCGCGCTGGGTGTCCGAAAAGGCTCAACGCACAGCGGACACTGCATTTCGTTTCGGCATGAAGTCTATTTCGGAGAAAGCGCGTTTTTTCAGCTATCAGCTTGGGAACAAAAGCGTCGGGCTTCTGAGAACGGAACCCGGAGGCCACATGAGTGAGCTGTTCAAGGGCAACAATGATTGGCGCAATCAATTTCCTGGGCGAGATGAAATCACCTCAACAATAGCTTTCCGGGTTACTCATCCGCTCGTCGAGAACGCGGGCGATATCTTGCTTGAACATCAGCTCCAGATCGACGGAAACAAACCGCTCGTTCTCTCCCACTCTTCTAATCCGGAAGCGAAAGCCCGCGCAGCAGCGTTGGGTTTTGTTGAGGTTAGTGACTCGATGATGGTGCTAGACCCCACCAAGCACGATGACAAATGGAAGAACGAAGGCGGCAATTGGCAGCGGGCGGGTAAACCGCCTTTGTATCTTGCCGCGACTGAGGACAACAGTGGCAATGCCAAGTATACCGAGAGTGTAGCGAAGCCCGCGAACGATCCGTATGATGATGAATATGACTTTATGTAGAGCCTACAGGCATCACACGAAGAGCAATTGGCCGGTTCGGCGGGGCAAGATCAGGCCTCCATCTCATTTCCTGCTGCATGTACTCTTGAGCACCGACATCTTTTCCGTATCCGCAGGCGGAGTTGAACTGCGCTGTGGGTCCTTTCGTCTGGCGGAATCAAGCCGGACGAGCAGCAGATCGATTATCTCTCGAACTCCGCAGCCTCGTGTTCCTCCTGATCTGCAGCTTGCGCCAGCAAAGAGCCTCCTTGTATCAGCCGAAATGACGCGGTCTATCGGCACCGCGAAGCTATAGCGCGCGATGGCGGCGCACGATCTCCATGACAGCCAGTTCGGCCATGTGAGAATCTCCTCCTCTGCCTTCCCGGGTAAAAACTTGCTCGCAAACCGTTTTCAGCCCTTTAGCCGCCGGCAGCGGACGGCATGATTGGTTGGCAGAATCTTGCCGGCATGAACGTCCTCCGGGGGGAACACATCCTCATCAAACCCGCTCGGCACTGCTACATCCACGCCCTTCTGGCTCGTTCAGATAAGAGAGAGGAGAAATAGCGAAGTAGTTAACATGCGCCAACCAGGCTCCGGCTTGCAACCGCAAATCACATGACCGCGATCTGCGGTGCCCTTGATATCCTTAATCTGAGTGACTTGTTGGCAGGTGATTTAAGGACGGTGAGTCCCTTTGCCTTCGTAAACCGCGACGGCACGCAAGTGACTTCCTCTGTCTAATCGAAGCTATCGCTGAGCATTTGTTTACCTCGCGCGTCAACAACCGATGGGCTTTTGCGGCAAATCTTCTCAATCGCGCTCCCCCGCGCCACCTGATCCGCGCGGCCCATAATCTAAGCTGTTGTCGCACGTTCATCCTGGACTACTTCGGCGCAGTGTACTCAGAGCAGCTGCTCGCTGGCTCCCGCTTCGCGGCCACGAGAAATATCGTCAAGCCACTCATCGTGTAGACCGAGACGTGTGACGGCAAGCTGCCGGGTGTTGTGCTAGCAATCATATATCGCGCTTGATTGACCCCCAAGTCTCCACGAGCCGCCAAGTTCTCCTGACACGTTGTGCGCAAGGTAGTGTTCACGACATGTCGACGTTTACATTCGGCCACAATACTACGCGCCGGTTCTGTGTTGTACCCGTTGGGTACGCAAGCGCCATCCGGCGATTGGTCTGGTTCTTGCTGGGCTGTTTGCCAAGACGAGGCGCCGCTGCACGCCTGTCGGATTTCCCACCATAACGACCAGTATGGAACGAAAGGCGATGCCATGAAGAGCCGGATTCCGGTCACCGCCAAGGCGGCAGGCACCGCCGCTGAAGCCTTGGACTCGACGACGCGCATCAGGCCGGCGGTTGAGCACAGAACGGATGATAGCACCGGCTTGCACCGTCCTGACGAAGCTAGCGTCTATGCCGGCACGGTCAGATCAGATCGACCAGCGTGCTTCACGCTTCAGAACGGCCTGCAGGTGGTTGTGATCCAGGATCATCGCACACCTGTCGTGACTCAGATGATCTGGTATAAGGTCGGTTCCGCGGATGAACCGCCCGGCAAATCGGGGCTTGCGCATTTCCTCGAACACCTGATGTTCAAGGGTACCTCCAAACATCCGGCGGATGAATTCTCCAAGGCCGTACTGCGCGCCGGCGGCTATCAAAACGCCTTTACCGGATTCGACTTCACCAGCTACTTCCAGCACGTACCTCGCGAGCACCTTGGCACGATGATGGAATTTGAAGCCGACCGCATGACCGGTCTCATTCTCAAGGACGAGAACGTACTTTCCGAGCGCGACGTCGTGCTTGAGGAATTCAATATGAGGGTTGCCAACCATCCCGGCAACCGGCTTGCTGAGCAGATGATGGCTGCGCTTTACCTCAACCACCCCTACGGCCACCCTATTATCGGGTGGCGCCAGGAAATCGAAAAGCTTACGCGAGAGGACGCCCTTACGTTCTACAAGCGCTTCTATGCACCGAACAACGCGATCCTGATCGTCGCTGGCGACGTAGCCACCAAGGAAGTGCGCTCGATGGTAAAGGAGACGTTTGGCGCCATCCCCGCTCAACCATCGATTGCCCCGGAACGCCTGCGGCCGCAGGAGCCGACGCCGGCCGCGCAGCGCAGAGTGACGTTGGCCGATTCCCGCGTCGAGCAGCCAGCCCTGCACCGCTATTATCTCGTACCGTCGGCGCGCACCGCCGTCGCTGGGGAGAGTCCAGCGCTCGAGGTGCTCGAGCAGTTGATGGGCGGCGGCGTCAACTCATATCTCTATCGCTCGCTAGTGGTCGAAAAGCAGCTCGCGGTCACTGCCAGAGCGAGCTACCACTCTGCCGCGCTCGATCCCTCGCTATTCGAGATTTCCGCCATACCAAAACCTGGCGTCAACCTCGGCCTAATCGAACGCGCCATCGACGAGGTAATCGCCGACGTTGCACGCACTCCCGCGAGCATCGAAGATCTCCAGTGGGCGAAGGCGCGGCTGATCGCGCAGGTCACATACGCTCAGGATAGTCAGGAAATGTTCGCGCATTGGTATGGCCGCGGCCTGACGACGGGACTGTGCATCGAGGATATTCAACGCTGGCCGGACCACATCCGCGCGGTCAGTGCACAGCAGGTGCACGAGGTCGTGTAGAAATGGCTCGACAAGAAACGAGCTGTCACCGGCTATCTCATCAAAGAGTCCACTCCACAACACTAGGAGAAGCTCTAGTGATCCATCCTTGCACACGACGTGGGATCCTCCTCGGGGGAACCTCGCTCTCCATCACGACGCTCGCTTCGCCAAATTCGGTTGCAGCCCCGAGGTCACTTGATCGGACCAGGATCAAGCGCCTGATTTCGCCTTCCGGTATTGAAGCCTGGTTCGTGCAGGATTCCACTGTCCCAGTGATCTCGATGGAATATGCCTTCACCGGCGGCGCGACTCAGGACCCCGCTCAAAAACCTGGCGTAGGCCACATGGTTTCTGGCCTGCTCAAGGAAGGTTCCGGCGAATTTGACTTCAAGACCTTTCATCAGCGGCTGGACCGTCGTGCTATTGAGCTGCATTTTCACGTGACCCATGATCACTTCCGCGGTGCCTTGCGCACGATGAAGGACAACGCGGACGAGGCCTTCGAGCTTTTACGGATGGCGCTAACCTCGCCGCTTTTCGACGCAGCCGACGTCGAACGGATCCGTGCTATTGTGCTCGCGCGCCTTCGGCACGAATCGACCGATCCTTCGTCTCTGGGTCATCGCAAGTTCCTCGAAGTCGCGTTTGGGGATCATCCTTATGCTCGCCCAGCCGAAGGCTCGCTGGAAAGCGTGCCGAAGATCGAGGTCGCGGATCTCAAGGGTTATGTCCGACGCGTGATCGCAAAAGACACGCTCAAAATCGCAGTGGTCGGCGACGTCGATGCAGGGGTCGTCTGCAAGTTGCTCGACAAGACCTTTGGCAGCCTGCCGAGCAACGCGGAAGCGATGCCGGTTGCCGAAGTCATCGCAGCAAAGCCGCCGCAGCGGGTCTTCATTCGGTTCGATGTGCCGCAGACAATTGTGACTTTTGGCGGTCCAGCCGTCCGCCGCAGCGAGCCGGATTTCATGCCCGCCTATATCGTCAACCACATCCTCGGCGGCGGCGGGCTGACGTCCCGCCTTTTCCGCGAAGTCCGCGAGAAGCGCGGACTGGCCTATTCCGTCGGTGAGCGCCTTGTCTGGTTGGATCATTCAGCCATGTTTCTCGGCAACAGCGGCACCAGCGCCGATCGCGCCGGCGAAACGGTCGAAGAAATCGAGAAGCAGGTCCGTCACATCGCCGAGGAAGGACCGACTCAGCAGGAACTCGATGACGCAAAGTCCTACCTGAAGGGCTCGCAACTGGTGGCTCTCAACACATCATCAAAGCTTGCGCGAACGCTACTGCAGCATCAGCTTGACAAGCTGCCCATCGACCATTTCGAAAAGCAGAATGCCGTGATCGATGGGGTGACGCTGGAGGACGCCAAGAGAGCGGCGCAGCGGCTGTGGGGCCAGGGTCTGCTCACAGTTATCGTCGGCCGCTCCCCAAAGGACGCAGCGCAGCCGATTACCGTGCCATTGGGGCCCACACCCCCGCCAGGCGTCGATCAGCTGGACGCCGCCCCGACGACGCCGCCCAATTTAGCTTTCTAGCAGCCCAGACGCTTGCAAGCGCCTTGCTCTTGCGCGCAGAGTGCGTCTAGCGACGCGCCTTTGCTCGTGGAGATATTCGTTGGTTACGCAGTTTCCCTGCCCTCGCTCGGGCCGGTTTTGCGCAAACGCGTTTAAGCAAGGCGGCAGTCCAAGCTAAAATCTTCCGGTTAGCCAATAAGACAGAGATCGCCGACCTGCCAGAGATCCCCGGATCGGAGCTCTTCGCAGCGCCAGGGGATCGCGACTTTCGGCCCTCCTTCGGCGGCAGCTTCGAGCTCGACCCCTCCTTTCAGGCCATCCCTCGATTGTTACGGTGAGTATCCGGCTTAATCGCGTTCAGGAGTGTTCGTGCATTGCCTTGCCAGGCCGGCGCTATATACCGTTGCACCGGCAGGATCGATGCCCCCTGGAGCGCAAACTATAGCGGGCGGCCTCAGCATGCTCCGGTTGTTATTCGATATGAAGTAGACCTTGACGTAGCTTTAGGCCGAGCCCGAATTTGCAGATCAATTACGTCAAGCGCGATCGATCAGGAGAAAGAGAACTTGACGCGCAGCTCGCAACCTATTTCAGGCGGACTTGCCTAGCATATCGAAGGGTGGTCAGAGTGGGCGCCTTAAAACCCTAGCGTACACTGTCTTCCGCCCCAAGGAAGCGCCCAACGAGAGTGCACACCCGCCAGGCTATCGTTCATTCCACTAAGAGTCCTTGTCGCCCAATAGTACGCAGCTCGGCGAAATCTCTGTCCAAGACAAGATCGCCGGTTCCGACCATTCGACGTCGGCTTCTTTTAACGGGCATCCGATATCGCTTCCCCACCGGTGCCGCACCGTTGGCCTGCGGTCAGCTCTCCCTTGGGTCTTGGTCTCAGTGACGGCGATAATCTCGCTGCAGAGCGAACAGATGCATGCCTGCTATTGCGTCACCACCGCGTTTTAGCGTTCGCATATCCCGACATTCTTCAGAAGAGTGAGAGCTCCGTCGTTCAGGGTCAACTCTCGGGAATTAGCCAGCCAATTCGCTCTCGTCCGAAAAGAAGACGATCTGATCCAGCAGACCTTGTCTGCCAATCCATAGTCGGGCCGCATAGCATCGCCTTGATTTGCGCTCTCATCGAGCTCGCAATCTGACGCAACGTGAGACTCGTTCGCTTCATGAAAATTGGATGGTGGCAGCTACGGCTTCCATAGCTCACCATGGCAATGCAACGATCACCGCCGGCAGAAAGTTGATTCTTGGCCCGCGCATTCCAGCGGCACAAACCTCACGTAAATCGCCACTACAAGTGATTTCTCTCATTCTCGGGCCTGCATCATCACACGACGTTACTCGCTTGATGTTGAAAACGTCTATCAGTTGCAGAACTCTCGCACAGAAGGTTCATGGCCCCTTCTTTCCGCCATGTTCGCAACCAAAGCAGAGACGCGCTGATTGCGCACTTCGCGCGCGGCGATAGCGAGAGTCTCAGGAGACGTTTCTATGGTAAAGCCAGTGGTAATTGTGGTCGGTGCGGACAAGGGAGGAGTCGGGAAGACGACCGTATCACGAACGCTACTGGACTACTTCAGCGTGAACAACGTGCAAACACGCGCATTCGACACAGAGTGGCCTCGGGGAACGCTGAAGCGCTTTTATCCTGGGATTACTGAGATCGTCGACATGACGACGACCACGGACCAGATGAAGATCTTCGATACCTTGAATTCAGGGCTGTCCGTCACTGTCATCGATGCTCGCGCAGGCCTACTGTCGTCTGCGCTGGCTTCCTTGCGCGACATCGGCTTTCTGGACTCGGCACGGTCTGGCCAGATCACATTTGCCGTGTTCCACATCCTTGGATCATCCATCGCGTCGCTAGACGAGATCGCGGAAACCGCGACTTTTATGAGCGGCGCAAAGTACTACCTGGTCAAGAACTTCATTAACGACACTCAATTCTTCCAGTGGGACCAAGCGACTTACAATTCCTATTTTCACCGCATCAAACATGCGACTGAGTTGACCATACCGAAGCTTAACGAGATGGCCTATGAGCAGGTGGAGATCGCATCCGTTCCATTCATAGACTTCGTCGCAAATAAAGCACGGAACGATGAACCCGCGAACAACTCCTTCGTGCTGCGCGGCTATGTCCGGCACTGGCTGGCAAATGTCTGGAGCGAATTTGATCGCATCAGCTTGACGGAATTGGCCGGGGCCAAGTCCGCCACCCGGGCCGGCGAGAAGTAGCCGCATATCTGGCGAGCTCAGGTCGGGCCCACGCACGGAACGAAATTGATCTGCTGGCTATGTTAGCGACCCCCATCTACATCATCTGCTCTCCTAGCCCGCAGGTCGGTAAAACCCTCATCGCTCGGGCCATGAGCGAGTTCTTGTTGCTGAAAAACGGCACAGCGCTGTCGTTTGATGTCAACTTGAAAGAGCCGTCATTGCTCGACTACCTTCCCAACAACACGGAGACCGCGGATGTGATCGACACTTACGGCAAGATGCAGCTGATGGACCCTCTTATCATCCACGATCGTGTAGCCAAGGTAATCGACCTCGGCTTTCACGCCTTCGACGAATTCTTCAAGATGTGCGAGGAGATTGGCTTCATGAAGGAGACAGCGCGCTGCTATGTCGCCCCTATCATCCTCTTCGTCGCAGCCGCAGACCGTATCTCCCTTCGCGCTTATGAAATGCTGCGGCGGCGAATTCCGCCGACGTCGCTGATCACCGTCCACAATGAATTCGTGCTGCGCGGCGGATTACCTGAGGCGATGGATAGCGAGCGGGTGATTCGCATTTCCGCACTTCCGCTGTTCCTCAAAAGATATATAGACCGGCTTAGCTTTTCCTTCACTGGATATCTGCGCAACGAGAAGGACTGGTCCACCGAGCTGCATCAATGGATCCGACGGAACTACAGCATGTTTCGCGATCTGGATTCGAGTGTGACGCTGCGAAAGTCCGATCGACCGCGGGGGACGGATATCGATAGCCTACGTTGCACAAGGTCCACTTGAGAGTTCGGCCTGATCGCCATCTATTCGCCCGGGCTCCGAATGGTCGTTGATCCCTGACTTCGATGACGTTCGCAACGCGAATGCATGGAGTTTTGTATACGATTCTTCGCTTGGATCTCCAATCTTACCGTAATCGTCCCGACGGACAGCACGATGGGCAATTGACGGTGGCTCATTCGCGAATGCCTCTTTCAAAGAGCACGTCCTCGAAAGAATCGATGACTCTCTTCACGTTGTAATCGGTTAGGCGGATCGGCGGGGCCTTCCTTCGGAGGGCGCTCATAGCTCAAGGTCGAGTTTCCCGAGCACCTGATGCAAGACCGCACTTTTGATCTCCCGGGCGATCTCGTTTCGTATCTCTGCGCCGAGGACCCGCTCGGCATCGGCATCGCCTGTCAGGCCATGCTCGGCCAGTCGCCCATTCAAGCGGGTTTCAAACTGTACGCCCATGGCGTCGACGAGCCGCTCCTGCATTTCAGTATAGACTTGGGGTGCGATGCGCCTCACCGCACTTTCCCATGGTTGCCAGCGCGCTGCCAAATAGTCCGGTAATTCCGCCGCTTCCTGGTCCCGCACTGATGCCTCGGCCCTGGCCACATCCTCCTCGGTCACGTGAGAGACGTTCATGAAGCGCATGTCGGGAGCAATGTGCCTCAGCTCCAGCGCGTCCCGCAGCTGGATCTGGTAGGCAAGGTAGACCTCGATCTCATCGACGTCCGCGCCGGGATCGGCACGACGAAGCGAGTTGACCCTCTCGCGCGCGATCCCATCAAGCGCTTCCAAGCGAAACATGACGCGGCCGTTCTGAAGCAATTCGCCGACTCGCCCGTCATAGACGCCGTCCTCCACATCAGCGTTCAGGCGCGCTGTCTGCATGCCGTTCCAGACCAAAGTAATGCGATCTTCGCAGCTCGCGTTCGCTCCTGAAGCCAACTCGAAATACTGCTCGCGCAAACGCGGCCTGACGGCTGCCTGCCGCAGATCTTCGGCAATCGCCTGACGGAACGTCTCGTGATGGTAGTTCACGGTGCCCCGGAGCCTGTCAAGGAAACGTGCATAGTCCGCGGCCCCCGGCTCATGGACGAAGTGTTGCCAAGCGGCCACTACCGTGGGCTCGCCCTCGAGCCAGTCCGCGGCAACCTCTTGCAGGGACCGCGCCGCAACCTCCAACGCTCCACTCGTGGTCGAGATGAAAACCTGAGGGCCGGCATAGTGTCCGGCGTGCATCGCAGTTTCCAGGCCGACCTGCACCCAATCGGCGAGCGGATTATTCTCCAGATTAACGCTCGACTCGCGGCTTAGACGCGTCAGCAGCGTCTCGGGCACGCTGGTCAGCTGATTGTTGCTGGCGCCGAGCCATAACAGCTGGTGCGGGACGGTCTCAGGCAGGTTGGTCAGCCGGTTATGGCTGGCGCTAAGCCATTCGAGCCCGGCCGGAAGAGGTTCGGGCAGCTCCGTCAATTGATTGTAGTCGACGTTCAGAAACTCGAGCCCGGCCGGGAGCCGGGGTAGGTGGGTCAGGCGGTTACGGCTGGCGTCCAAGTCTTGAAGCGTTGCTGGAAGTTGTTCGGGCAGGCTTGCCAGCTGATTGTTGTCGACATTCAGGCGGCGCACGCCGGCCAGAGTGGGCGCAGATAACGCAGTCAGGGACAGAGACGACAGACCTAGCGGCTCATCGAGATCACCCGTGCCCCGCCAAGCCCTCGTTCGACTTACCGCCTGTTGCCGGTCCTCATGTTGCCCCTGCCCATCTTCGGCAGCCCAGTCGGCCAGCACCTCCTCCTGCCAGGGAGCCGCCTCGGCAGCGGACGCGTGCACGTCCCTCAAGGCCTCTCCCCACTGCGACGCGGCCGGAGAACCCGGTTGGGAGCTTTCGGAATCGGAAGTTGCGGAAGGAGTACCTGCGCCGAGCTGTTCTGCGTTCATCGATATGGCTTCTTAAGTAGCAAAATGGAGCGAACGCGCCGGGTCGGCGCATCTTAGAACTGGTAGTCCCCCACTATCGCTGACACTCCACCGGCCGACCGAAACGAGGTGTTATCCCACAATCGGGCCGTCCCGCACGACCGGCGCGAATACGCTTCTGCAGGCGCCACCGAGCAACTGCAGGCATTGCAGCCGGCGACATCCCGCCCGTGGATCGGCTGATATCGGAGTCCACCCCGGTCTCGGGCGCGAGATTTGAGCCTTTTGAGCCGAGCCTGCGAGCTGGAATTGTGCACGACAAACGATCGCGGCGCCGTGAAAACGCGAGGATCTACCGCGATTTATCGTCACACGAGCAGTGTAGGGTGATATTGATTGGTAAGAGTTGCATACACCGAACTGCTCGCCGCGTCGGGGAAGAACGGCGCTGGAAGTCGCAAGTCCTCGGCTCAACTAATCGGCAGGAATACAAAGCCGAGGAACGGCCGCTCGACGACGATCGCCATGCTTGATACTCCAGGGACGAACATCTTGACTTCGATTGATGATACACTAAGTGAGATCAGATGGCTGCGAAACGAAATCTGGCGCTGCCGTCGGTTACTTAATGCCGGTCTTCCTGGCGCGGAGCGCAAGCTCGTTGAGAAGCGTCTACTTGAACAGCTTTCTGCCTTTGAAGGGCTCTTGTCGACGGCGTTTCCTTTGGCCTTGGGGTCAACAGTGTATTCGGTCGAGAGCACCACGATCGGGCGAAGCGATTCCCCTGAAGCGGTCATCGAGAACGCCGCGATGGCATCAAGCGTTACCTTCGGCAAGTCGATCAGCGGCTAACAAACGAGTTTTCTACCTCAATCTGTTGCCTTCAGGCCGGCGGTCCAGCCGAAGGTAATCCCAAGCTGGGAAATGTAAGAAAAACCAGGATGGTCTTCTACCTGTCACAAGCGACTTCGCCACTCTCTAAAATACCTAGCGCCGACCACGACACCATAGATTGGTGGTAGTACAGAGTTCCCGCATGTGTCCGGCCCATTATCTCTACAGCTGACGCAGATTGTCCGCCGGACACTTACAGCGAACCGATAGCACTCTGACGAATGCCTCGAAGTCGCCGAATGCTGCAGCGCTGAATAAATCACAAATGCTGCAGTACGAAATCGAAATTCGGGGCGCACTACAACCTCGTAACACGGGTGGGCGCACTGTTTATCGCTGATCGAGGCCAATCGATTCACGGATCAGTCCTCAGATAGTTGAGCTGTACCTCGGCAGGCTGATGCTCCAGCCCGATCGCCTTGCCACCACGCTGGCCAAACCCCAGCGCCAGTCAGTCTGAACATCTCACTATCGTTCGAGTTCGCAACTGCCGCCCCTCACTCGCGATGAAGGCCTACGGGACGCCTATTCAGAGATTCTCTCGGTCCGTCGTTTCCGTCCGCGGGAGTTGGCATCATGCGTCGGCATTCGCGGCGCAAGTTTTTGAAATTGTCCTTAAGACAAAAAATGGCCACGTCAACATCGCTACGGCCTGTAAAGCGGTCACAGAAGCGGATCACGTCTGGTTTGCACGACACCAAGACGTCCTCGGCGCGAAGATCTCTCGCGCGAGCGTGTGCTGTGCACCACGTCGCTGCGATCGCGATCGCTGCGAGGGCGGCTGCACAGCGATGCGCGTTGCAAGTCCAGCCCATTCGTCGCAATTGATTCACCACACCTCTCTTAATCCTCATATGTTTCACTATTTTTCTTTGCCCGGCGAGGGCGATCCGTTTACCGGACTGCAACGCCTCGGCAGCCACTGGCTCGCTGTTCCGGGCCCACGCAATGATTAGAGGGCCCGAATCATCGTCCCGCAACGCGCAACACGCATTGCGAAGACCGGGATGCAACAGAGATCGGCCGTTTAGCGCTTGTGTGCCGGTGTTGGCTCCCGATATGGCATTCTGCTTCGCAATGCCTACAACCTGACGCTACGGTCGATTCAAGCGCTTTAAGCGCGCAGGCACCGCGTATCATCTGATATCAGCGCTTTTTCCAAACGACCGGCCGCCGACCGTCTCCTCCGCTCAGATCGGAAGATACACCAATCGGATGGCATGGACTTGCGCATCATTGACGAGTTTTACGGACGCATATTCGCCAAGCACCATGCCCTCTGCGAGAGGCATCGTATCATCCTCGGGTGCCATCTAGCAGCTCCTACACGTGCGGTTGGTGACGCGAACGTCCAAAGTCTTACAATAAGATGCAGCGATCTGAGACGCTGGGTGGAGACCGATACAAAGCCTGCCTTGCCACTAGCCGCCCAGATATTCCTTGAAACGGCACAGCGATTGCTGGGTGAGGATCAGCCAGTTGCGAAGGAAGCGGTGGCGGCGGACCGGGGTTCCAATGAGGCTTATTCGATTCATTCTGATTGATGTGGCTTTGATGGTGCTCGCACCTGAGAGTGCAAAGGCCACGATTATGGGGACCGGCGCAAACTTCATATCGGCTCGCGAAACTCTGGGATGCTCGAGGCCGACTTTCCGTCCCGAAGCCGGTATTCAGTCCTGGCGTGATCCGACATCCTTACCGGCACACCTCTCAAGCCGCGCCATTCGAACATTCAGCAGAAGCCCTCGGCCCGCCAAGCAGACTGACAACCTCGCGCGGCTGGAAAGCCGCTTCCTTCTCAATGGCTAGCGCACAGGACAGCGTCCGATTGCCACGAGCCTAGCGCCTCGGAGATGCTCAACAAGACTGAGGTCTTGTCACCGATCTGCGGTCCGCCCTCCCACCTTATGTCCCTCACGCGAGCTGAAAACACCCTGCTGGAGCGCAATAGAATGGATCGTCGGAGGCATGGCGATCACCTCCATTGCAGCCACCGGGATCGTGACACAGATGAGAAGATACAGCACATGCGCAGGTTCATCAGAGAAGCCAAGAAGGGCTATATTGAAGTTGCCTTCAACGGCTCTCCCGCAAGCATTCCGCTGGATACGCAATTCAGCCTACCCGCCAAAGGCGTCACAGCGATTTTTGGTCCCCCCGGGTGCGGTAAAACTACACTCGCGCGCTGCATCGCTGGCGTGCAGCGTCTACCAAATGGATTCTGTGCGATTGATGGGGAGATTTGGCAGGATGAGACGACGTTTCGACCACCTCATATGCGCCGCGTCGCATATGTCTTCCAGCCACCGATTCTCTCCTCTCAATTGTCTGTACGACGCACCCTTTTATACAACGCGTCAAAATCGGAACCGACACTGATCGATTTTGATGGTGTGGTCGAATTGCTCGCCTTGGCCCCACTGCTCGAGCGTTCGCCAACACATCTTTCCGGGATCGAGCGACAGCGACTTGCCCTTGGCAGCGCGCTGTTAGGCCAGCCTCGGCTGCTCTTGCTGGACGATCCGCTTCTTGTGCGCGACCGCGCCGCCAAATGCGAGATCCTGCCATTTCTCGAACGCATGCGGCAAACGCTTCCATTGCCAATGATCTACATCAGCCATGACATCGCTGATATCGAGCGTATTGCCGATCAGCTCGTCATGATGAAAGATGGCGCCGTGACTGCGGCCGGTCCGCTCAATGTCGTTCAGGGCGATCCGGCGCTTGCCAGGCGCGGCGAAGCGGCAGTCTGTCTTGATACGGTGGTCGGCGGTTATGACGGGCGCTATGGGCTGATCATGCTCCGCCTCAAGACTGCGCGCTTTCTGATACCCGGAGTGCCGCTTAGACCAGGCGTGCAGCTGCGGCTGCGCATCGCTGCCGACGACGTCAGCATTGCGTGCGAACGTCCGCGCGCTAGCTCTATCCTCAATGTATTTCGAGCACGCATAACAGCCTCCCTGCCGCACGGCGAGGCTGAGGTCACCTTGGTTCTGATCCTTGAAACCGGCCGTTCTAGCGTGCCGCTTTTGGCGCGCATCACGCGCCGCTCCTTTGATGTGCTACGGCTCGGCATTGGAGCGGAAGTATTCGCGGAGGTCGCGCGCGCCGTTCCGCTCGGGCTGCCGAGCGGTTGCTTGCAACGCCCGCCGCATCCGCATGAGCACCTTCAGGTATGCCCGGATGCGAGAGAAACACCAACAAGACCCCGGCCGTGATCTAGATGAAATAGATCCGAATAGTCTCGTGGGCAGTTCTCTACCTTCCAAAAGACGATGTCGATAGGCTACCGGCCGAATTGGCTCGCGATATCGCGCAGCAAGGCGTGGGCGTCGGCCGCAGGCGCAGCGACACTCGAGGCGAGCAAATGGCACACACATTATGCTCGCAATCGACGTTGCGACGGGACAAGATCTAGAATTCCCAACCACTCGGCAGCCGAGCCTCGAGATCGGCAAATTCGCCGAACAACGAGAAACAGCTGGCTGGGGCCTTCGCGCCGAATTCGTTACCATAACCCGAGGCGTACCAGTCCTGACAGACGTTCCGAAAACTGCCTTGCCGGCTGGCGAGCCTCACCGCGAACGTTGACACGCTGCTGCCTTGCGATCGTCGACTTTTTCAGCAGCAGTGGTTCGATATCTCAAGCGGCGGCGCGCGGCAGCTGCGGTTATTGGTCACAACGATACCGGACCACTTGAAGGTGACATTGAGGCTGCCGAGTACGTCGGCTCGGAAATCGTCCATCGGACTCGTTGGCCATCTCCGGCAGCCGCCTTAGCTCGGGCGTTGGCTCCTGGCCACCTTGATGCCTTGCGAACGCGCTGATTGTGGACCTTCAATGGCGAGACGTCGCAGCTCAACCGGCTTCGTCCGCTAAATAGCCCAAGCCGACGTCAACCCCTAGTCGCCTCTGCAGTGCCCGTCGGTTGAGAACGAGATGCTACGGTTCAGGACTGGCTGCCGTGTTCGCGCCAACCGCCCAGCCTGCGCTCGCGTACTGTCGAGCTCAAAGGCACCGCGATCGTAGGCATTCGTCCGCTGGCGTAGGGGGGTGTTTCTCAGGGTGGCCCCAACGCGTTGTGTGCGAGTGCAGGTGCTCCAGATGACCGCCAGCTTAGCGGGATCGAGGCACCAAGCGCGCGAGCATGCCTGTAACCAAGCCGCTGGGCTTGTCTTGTTGGGCCCATTCCCGTCCTAAGAAGGGGTGGCATATAGTTTGCTCCACCAGCGAGTTCACGATCCAAAAAAGCGAAATGTGTGAGGACAGCATGCTCGGAATTGGAAGTCAGTTGCCGCCGTTCGAAATCACAGGCGTGAAGCCCGGTTTTCAAGCGCAGGAAGAAGAAGGACAGAGTGCATTTGAGACGCTGACCGAAATGAGCTTTCCGGAAAAATGGAAGATCATCTTCTTCTATCCCAAGGACTTTACCTTCGTCTGCCCGACGGAGATCGCTGAGTTTGCCCGCCTTTCCAAGGAATTCGCTGACCGCGATGCGGTTGTACTGGGTGGCTCGACTGACAACGAGTTCTGCAAGCTCGCCTGGCGGCGCTCACATGTCGACCTGCATAATCTACCAATCTGGCAGTTTGCCGACACAAAGGGAATGCTCGTCGATGGTCTTGGTGTGCGTTCACCCGAAGGGGTTGCCTATCGTTACACCTTTATTGTTGACCCCCAAAACACGATCCAGCACATCTATGCGACGAATCTCAGCGTCGGGCGCAGTCCTAAGGACACACTCCGCGTTCTGGACGCACTGCAAACCGACCAGCTCTGTCCCTGCAACCGCGAAATCGGCGGCGAAACATTGAAAGTTGCTTGACGCCGCATGTCGTCGATCGAACAAATATATGACAGGATTCCCGACTTCGCGGAGGATGTCAGGCTTAACTTGACCTCCTTGGTGGCCGATGAGACGCTTTCGCCGCAACGAAAATACGGGGTGCTGTTGGCGAGCGCCATTGCCAGCCGCAATTCAGCTCTGATGGCCGCGGTCGAATCGGCAGCCGCCGCCGTGATGACATCTGTAGCGATCGCTGCAGCGAAAGCCGCGGCGGCTCTAGTGGTAATGAACAACGTCTACTACCGCTTCGCTCACCTCGCTTCCAACCCGGAATACAAGACGATGCCGCCGCGGCTGCGTATGGACGTGACCGCCAATCCCGGCGTGGACAAGACCGACTTCGAGCTGTGGTCGCTTGCTGTCTCCTCCATAAACGGCTGCGGTGTCTGCATCGATGCCCATGAGAAGACACTGAGAGCCGCGGGCGTGAATTCGGAAGTGATCCAGACCGCCGTGCGCTTTGCTGCGATCATACAGTCAGTGGCGATCGCAATCGAGGCCGCAGGGCCTGTCTCCCCTCAGGCGGGAGACTGATCTTTCCTCTGCCATCCGCTCCAGGGCATTGTGGCGCTACTCAGTGGCGCCACAACCAGCCCTTTGCGGGTTCCGAACGAGCGTGATATCTGCAACTCATGCCTTGCGCAGCGTCCCCATGACGTGTCTTGCTCGAATACCCGGCGCCATCCAACTGACGGTGAACGCGCCGCGGATACGGTGAGATTACGCGAAACTTGGTCCCACCACTGCCGCATCCTCTCATCAGCCAAACTTGAACAGAACGCCATATCCGCCGCGCGGATGGCTCCATTGGATGTCGCCGGTCGGCTCGGCGAGCACGCGGCAGGTACCGCACTCGATGCAGCCGTCAACTGCTATCTCGACTTGGCCGTCGTCGTTGAGCTCGTAGCATCGCGCCGGGCAGGCCTTCAAAAGTGCGAGGAGCTGCGGCGATGGCGCCTTGTGCGCACGGATCCTGACGTGAGGGTGACCGACGTCGACAAGATAGCGGTTGTAATACAGCTTGTCTTCGACGCGCACGGAGGGTTCGACATTCATGCTTTTGCGTTCCATTGCTGGGCTTCACACTGTTACGGTCAGCGCCAGGCCCTGGCAAGACGACAAGCATCGCCGACCAGACCTGACCATGACCGCGCCTTGACAAAGGATTTCAGGCTCGCCTTCTCCTTCTCAGCCTTGGGCGTACCATCGACGCGCACAAAGTTCTGCATCGCCTTGGAGATGAGCTGCGGATAGGTGAGAAAGAAATTTTGGGAGTGGGTATGCATGAGGGGTGGCAAATCCTTGTACTTCTTCAGATCTTTGATGACGAAAGAGTCGTCCAGCATCTTCTTGTAGATTGACAGATTTGCTGCTGTCATCGGTTCACCGCGCGATTTGATCAGTCCGATCGCTTCGGCGGCGATACGGCCGGAGGTCATCGCGAGATTTGAGCCCTCACGATGAATGGCATTGTTAAGTTGGGCCGCATCGCCCACTACGACCCAGCCTTCCCCATAAAGCTGCGGGATTGATTTGTACCCGCCTTCGGGAATGAGATGCGCCGAATATTCCTTTACTTCCGACCCTGCTATCAAGGTCGCCACAGAGGGGTGCCTCTTGAATTGATCGAGCAGGCCGTACGGCGTTTGGCCCGTGCGCTGGAAGTCGGCGACGAGACAACCGATGCCAAGCGAAATGCACTCTTTATTGGCGTAGATGAAACCCATCCCAGTCATGCCGCGGGAAATCGTACCGGCAGCCTCGATCACGACGCCTTCATCGCCCTTGAGGTTGAAGCGCGCTTCAATGGTCTCACGAGGCAAGAAATGCATTTCCTTCACGGCGAGCGCAACGGTATCGGGTGTCGGACGCGCGCGCAGGCCCGCACGCGTGCCGAGCAGACCATTGACGCCTTCGGCCAGAACGACGACGTCGGCATGTATTTCCCCGTCTTGGCGATCTGTACGGACACCGACGATCCTTTTACGGTCGTCCTGCGCGAGCTCTGTGACGGTCGTCTCGCACAGAACGATCGCGCCAGCCTCCCGCACCTTGGAAGAAAACCATTTGTCGAACTGGGCACGTATAATCGTGTAGCGGTTCGGCCGCTCCTCGTTGAAGTCCTCCGAACGGTAGTGCATACCGACATGGGAACGATCATCCATCATCCAGAACCGCTGTTCGATCACGTGACGCTCGAGCGGCGCCTCCTCTCGAAACTTGGGGACCAGCTTTTCCACCATGTCGGCATAGAGGATGGCCCCCTGCACATTCTTCGATCCGGGATATTCGCCCCGCTCGAGCTGCAGCACCTTCATACCATGTCTGGCCATCGTCAATGCCGCCGCGTTGCCGGCCATACCGGCTCCGACCACGATCGCATCGAATCTCTCTTCAATCATCAGTATCTCCTCTAGACCGCAATCCTGGCGCGCGAATCTGGCAAAAGCCGCGCGCGAAATGCGGCCGTCAGCGCCGGTAGCAATTGCATGGCATCACTGACGATCGCAAGGTGGGCGAAATCGAAGATCGGAGCGTTTTTGTCAGTATTGACGGCCACGATCAAATCCGCGCCCTCGACGCCAACTCGGTGCTGGATCGCACCGGAAATGCCCGCGGCAATATAGAGCTTCGGCCGGATGGTCTTGCCCGTCTGGCCGATTTGCCGGTCAGGCGTAACCCACCCTTTCTGCACGAGAGGACGCGAGCAGCCATATTCAGCGCCAAGCAGAGTTGCGAGCTCGCGCACCAACCGAAAATTCTCAGGCGATCCCAGCCCCAGCCCGCCCGCAACCACCACATCGGCATAGGCAAGATTGGACGTTTCTGCATCGCGGTCGGGTAGGAACGACAATACTTTTGTGACTATATCGTCTTCGACAAGGCCGAGCGGATGAACGATGATACGAGCGGCATCGCGCACAACACGTTCAGGCATCGGCATGACCCGCGGGCGGACAGTGGCCATCTGCGGACGATAATTCAAGGTATAGATTGTGCAGAGCAGCGAGCCGCCAAAGGTTGGACGCGTCGCCGCAAGCGAACCATCGGCGTCCACGTCCAGCGCGGTGCAGTCGGCAGTGAGCCCCGTCGACAGAGTCGTCGCCACGGAACCTGCGAGATCGCGACCGAGCGTCGTCGCACCCAACAGCAATATCTCGGGCTTGTAAGTGTTGACGAGTTCGGTAAGCGCTTTGGTATAGGACTCGTTGCGGTAATCCGACAAAACATTGTCGCTCACGAGATAGGCCAGATCGGCGCCATAGCAAAAGGCTTCAAGTGCTGCATTACGTGTGTGCTGCCCCTCCGGACCGATAACGACGGCGGCAAGATTCACCTTTAGCTTGTCGGCAAGGCCGCGCCCCGCACCCATGAGCTCCCAGGAAACGGGATGCACTTGGCCACGCTCCAGCTCGACAAAGACCCAGACGTGCTTGTAGGACTTGAAGTGCTCCGGCAGCTCTTTTTTGGCTGCACCGCGGCCGGCCCCCGGTGGCATGGCCGTTCTGCTGACGTTGCTCATAGTCTAAATTCCTCTCAACGATAGGCGCGCCCGCGCCACGGGTTGCTTCTTCGCTCTCGTTAACTGAAGTTCACTTTTGGTCAGCAAGTGGCTGGCTGCTCTGCCCGCTTGCGTGCTCGCACCGGTCGCACAACAACACGCGTCGTCGCAATAGACGTACCCGTTCGGCCGGATTTGGAGAGATCTTGCAAACTGAACCCTTGCACGCCAGGTTCGACGAGCGCCACCGCGGCTGGCCAGGACGCCGTGCTGATTCTAACCGGCCGCTCCCAGGCCTGGTTGATGAGTCCGCTCTCCGCGCCTCCAGCGCTAGCAGTCCGTATGGGCCGATGCTACCGCTCTTCGTGGCGTAGTTTCTATCCGCCATGAGATGGAGACAACTCTGAGCGGAATCGTGGGCCGATTTGATGCGGATGCTGCTGTGCATACCCGCCACAGGAGTAGCGCGAAGGGGACACTTATTCATTGACCACCATCTCACCGTCGCTACGAAACTGCGACCGCGTCAGAGACCGTTGCGAAGGGACCTGCCGGGATCGTGCGCCTCGATACGATGGCGCAGGGCGGCTCGGCAGGCAGTAACAGCAGCATCATGGCTCCTCCTTCAAACTCATCGCCGACGCTACCATCTGTCGGCATTGATAATCGGATCAGCGGGACATCAGGCAAGTGTCGTACCAGTTGCAAAGACGGTTGAAAGTCGGTGGGAAGTAATGGCTTGCGCGACACTTCAAACAGCTGCTGATATCGTAGTCACGAACAAAACAATTCAGACATGGGCGGGAATACGACAGTCCTTGCTGGGCCGAGGGCCGCAGAGACTTGCCCCCGAAAATAGAAAGCTCGTGCCTCGGCTCCGTCGGGCAGACTTCGCTTACAGTGGAATGCTCGGTCACTTCAACTCGCTCAAAGGGACAAAGGCCGCAGGCTTCCTAGAGTCTACGACGGCATCCCTCAAAACCTTGAACACTCGCTCCTGGATCGGTGACGATGCTACGAAATCTGCATAGGCCTGTTCCAACATGGCCTTGCATCGAGCTCTGATTTCCGGTTCTGCGGCACCATAAAATTGCTCTTGGGCGAAGTATTGTCCCATGCGCTTTAGAATGTGAAGGCGCGCGACATCCACGACCTTCGGGTCGTACTCGACCCCAAGCAGCAAAAAGAAATCCTCTGCCGATGAGGCTTTGCTGAGTCGATCCAGGATGCCCGCTCCTGGTGATGAGTTGGTCATCGAACATTCTCCTTCGGAGTTCTGAATGGCGCCCACACTGAGCGGATCTGAGTACTAAAGCGACGTGCGCGCGGCTTTTGCGGTGGCTATCAATCTGATGAGAAATCGGTGACGGGGCGGAGGGAGTTCTCATCATGGACGGCGACCTCATGTTCCCAACCCCGGGATATCCTAGTACTTACTTCACCCATTCCACACGAAGTCCTGATGACCACACAGCTTGGAGGCGGTCTCGATATCGCCGGTTGGGATCACGTATTGATCATGACCACCTTTGTTTCGATCGCCACGTCGGGACCGGTTTCCCGCGTCCGCGCACCAGCCCCGTGATAGCGAGCGGAAGATCTTCGATGATGGCGCGGATGGTGGCGGTGTCTTGATTGCCCATGACGGCGTGCCGCCGCAGTCTTTGTGACTCCGCCCCACGCCGGCGGCCGCGCAATCGCCAGCTTCTCCTCGCCGGTGAACGCAATGCCAGGCGCCTGCAGGCCATGGCGTACTGGCGTCTCGTTTAGCGCGGTAGAGTTGGTGCATGGTTTTATCGGACCAAGCCGATTTGGCGGCGGTGCTGGCGGCAACCACTCGGGAACTCCTCATAGTTTGAACTGCCGACACTCCAGCAACCAGCATGCCAGCCTGTCGTAACAGTCCACCCATTGAAGAAGCTAACGCCTCTTTTTCTGATCTTCTTCAGCAAATGGATTGTGGCAAATGCGACAGCGCTACGAAACAGAACGCGCCTCCCTTCTTTTACGACGGCTTCCTTGCGGCGCACTAGGATGTGAGAATTGTAGCGGAGCACTCGATCCTGCCGCCTTGAACACACGCCATCCCCTCGCATCCACTCTCCACGAACGGCCTACAAATCCGGCAAGGCCTTCTCGGATGACGGTGCGGTTGCGGACTCTCCAGGCATTGCAAACACCCGGCCGCTGGCCACATCCGGCCAAGCTGCGGCGTGCGACAGAAAATCGCGCCGGCGCTCGGCCATCCGGCTCTCACCGCTTTCTTCACCGAAGCAGACGTTGAAGTCGTCACATTGAGTGCACACGGGTGTCGTGCACATCCCAAGGCCTTCATTCTCGCAAATCATGCGGTAGAAGAAGCGCTTCCAACGCATATTATTGACATTACGCGCGGCGAGCGGCGCGAAATGCCGGCTCAGCAGCAGAGAGAGTTCGCCACGATTGCGCAAGCCCAGAGCTTCCCAGAGATGGTCCGGCTCAATGGCGCGGCGCGCGATCATCGCGGCCAGCCAGCGGCCGATATCCCCTTCGGTTGAGCGTTGCTTGAGCAACAGATCGCGAACCATTGCGATCTCCTCGTCGTCTTCCCACCTGAAAGGCGAGGCCTGCTCCGCGGCCATGGTCTCGGTTGAGGGAAAGTACCGCTCCAGCAAGGCCGCCAATTCAACGCCGGATAGGCCAACCTTCTCAAGAAGGGAGCCACTATCCATCGTGGCAGCGGCTAGGATAGACGCCAGAACATGGCGATCGAAATTGCTATCCGTGGCGATATCGGCATCTGCAGGATGCCTACCGGTGAGCAGGCGGTAGGTTGTAATTCCCCTATGCGACTGGCTGTTAGCGTCAACAGCACAAGCAGCCACGAACGGAAAGACGTGCGGCTCGGACATAACTCTGTGGTTCTTCACAATGCAAGGTTCGTCACGGCGCATCCTGGTTTTGGCAACCGTCGTTTGTCAGTATGCCGGTCTCCGGGATGGTGAGGGAGACCGGCATCTGTCGCGCGCCTTCACAAGGCCGCGACTCGCGACCTTTACGAGGCTGCGAGTTCGGCAGCAGTTTTGCCGATGATTGATTCATCGACGGGCTTCATAATGCCATGCTCCATGAGCATGTCCTCGAGCTCATCCATTGAGATCGGGGTCGGGATGATGCCTTTGCCGCCATTATTGTGAACCTTGGCCGCGAGCTTCCGATAGTGATCAGCCTGCTTGGAATCCGGTGCATACTCAAGCACCGTCATGCGGCGTAGCTCTGCATGCTGCACCACGTTGTCGCGGGGCACGAAGTAGATCAGCTGAGTTCCTAGCTTCTTGGCCAACGCTTCCGCCAGTTCCAGTTCCTTGTCGGTCTGCCGCTCGTTGCAAATCAGGCCGCCCAGCCGCACGCCACCAGAGTTCGCGTATTTCAAGATCCCCTTGGAAATGTTGTTTGCGGCATACATCGCCATCATTTCACCAGACATCACGATGTAGATCTCCTGCGCCTTGTTCTCGCGGATTGGCATCGCGAAACCACCGCAAACGACATCGCCAAGCACATCGTATGAGACATAGTCAATGTTCTCGTAGGCGCCGTTCTCTTCCAGGAAATTGATCGACGTGATGACACCGCGGCCGGCGCAGCCGACACCTGGCTCTGGACCACCGGACTCCACGCAGCGAATGTCCTTGTAGCCGACCTTCATTACGTCCTCGAGCTCTAGGTCCTCCACACTGCCGGCGCTCGCGGCGAGGCTCAAAATCGTGTCTTGGGCCTTGGCGTGCAGAATGAGGCGGGTCGAGTCCGCTTTCGGATCGCACCCTACAATCAGAATTTTCTGACCCAGCTCGGCTAGCGCCGCCAGCGTGTTCTGTGAAGTGGTGGACTTGCCGATACCGCCCTTCCCGTAGAACGCGATTTGTCTTAGTGAAGCCATGTTGCTCTCCATCAACCGATTATCCAAAAGCTCGCGCTTCTCGCGCGAGCTTGTTTCTCTCGCAGAAGCGGGGGCCACACGGGTTGAAGGGAAGGAGCGCATCGCTCGCCTTACGCGTCGGCCTGCACTCAGCCCTCACTCAGTGTTGCTGCCGCTTATTAGCAACGGCCGTGCCAACGCTTGGCCGCGCACCTTAAGCTTCTGATTACGTTTCCAAAAGCTAACCAGCTCTTGCGTGATCGTTGGCCGTTTTGGATCTAACAGAATCTGCGCGGCTGTCGGACATCGAACAAACAACCACAAACATCAGCGCCAAAAAAAACGAATTGACGACACCTATTCCGATGTCTCAGTTGTGGAACGGAACTTGCTGCTCCTCTGATAAGAGGGGCAATTTGAGGAGAATGAACATGCCGGTCGGGCTCGAAACCTGGCGGACCCGCGGCGAGGGTTGCAACTACGGAACGGCGCCTGGTGCGCTGATATTGGAGATGATCAGCAAGCATTTCAAATGGGCAGCCGGATGCAGCAGCGCCGTGCCACCCGTTCGTCTCACAACGCGTACATAGGTTTGCCGTGGCGACAATCATTTTCTATCAGAAGCCCGGCTGCGCCACGAATGCGCGTCAGATTCAAGCGTTTCAATCCGCGGGCCACGACGTGGTCGTCAAAGACATCTTGACGGAGCCATGGCATGCGGACGAATTGCGCAGCTTCTTCCGCAATATGCCCGCCGGCTCCTGGTTCAACCGAGCCGCGCCTCGTATCAAGTCAGGCGAAGTCAACCCCGATTCTGTCGATGCTGCAAACGCACTTGCATTGATGGCTGGCGATCCGCTCCTGATACGACGACCGCTGATTGACGTAGACGGGGCACGATGTGCCGGACTCGATCATGGGCTCGTGCTGTCGCTACTTGGCCGCAAGGCTCACGATGAGCTCGAGGGATGCTTGCAAGAAGCAAACCGCACGTGTTGCCCGCAGACGTGAGGAAACGCTGAGCGTTTGCCATGCCAAGAATGACGTGCTCCACTGGCGGCTTGCACGAGCAGTAACAGAGTGGGCCTCTGCTGAGACCGCCCCGCGCAGGTGCCTACTCCGTAGGGAGGCATCGCCAATATTGCGCTTGAATGTCGCCCGTCCGCCTTAGCGACCCGTGAGAGGATTCGCCGCAGTCGGTGGCTTTATCACGCATGACTTCCGCGGCTTGGATTAGATCAGAGCACCAAGCCGAGAGGCAGCTGCTTCGAGAGCCTCGGCTCAGACGACCTCTCGGATACACTAACGATCAGAACAGATCACCACGCTTCGCCGGTGTGATCCTAATACAACTTACAGGCATGATTGCACTAACCGCCGCTCTCATTTTGATCGATATCAAATCCTCCGGCAGTCCCAATGTGTGACAGAGACCTTGCGCGACATCTCGCGCGACTTTGGAATGGAGAATTCGATGAAAGCAAGAGCAGTTCTGGCGATGGCATCGGTCCTCGCGCTAGCGACCCCGTTGGCCAGCAACTCGGCACGTAGTGCGGATCTGGATCCGGCGCCGGTCTACTATAAAGCGCCTCCAATTGAACCCCGCAACCCTTGGATGATCCGCTTGCGCGTGCTCGGCGTTTTGCCGGATACCGCAGGCAGTTCGGTCAACGTTTCCGGGACGCCATCGCTCTCATCACCAAGTTCTGGGCTTTCGATCAGCGATCAAGTCATACCAGAGCTGGACATCACCTATTTCTTCACAAATAACTTAGCCGCTGAACTCATTCTCGGCGTGACTAACCATCACATCAGCGGCAATGGCGCGCTCACTGGGCTCGATATCGGAAAAACCTGGCTGTTGCCGCCTACACTGACCCTGCAATATCACTTCACCGATTTTGGGCCGCTCAAGCCTTATCTCGGCGCGGGCATCAATTACACTGTATTCTTCAACCAATCGGCAGCCAACACGTCGCTCGCCGGTCTTGCCGTCACCGATCTACACCTCAGAAACCAATTTGGCGCGGCGATCCAATTCGGATTCGATTACATGCTTGATCGTCACTGGGGCCTCAACTTTGACGTGAAAAAACTGTGGCTGCGGCCGGAGTACTCGGCGACCATAAACAATGCGATTGCCGTTACCGGCCGTGCACATATCGATCCATGGCTCGTCAGCGGCGGCGTCGCTTACAAGTTCTGAAGAACGGGGTCCCAAAGGAGACTTCGTTTGATCAGCTCGGACGCAGCGAGCTCATCGAGCCCATCTCCTACTCTCACCGCACTGTGGCAGGAAGCAAGCTGACGCGTCAACCACGCGTTAGCTCGCAAGAGAGTGCCCCATTCGCAGCATTGCGCCCGCTGCGAGTTACGGACTCGCGTGGCACGTGAGTGACAGTACACAAACATAAACCCGGCACATGATCATATGCCCGTTTCGTCGCGCGCTGCAACGGAGCCATTTTCCCATTTTGGCATAGAAGAAACACGGTACGCCGCGCCAAGCTCTATGGCCTGCTGTCAGCGGACTCGTGGGCGCAAGGTGCCCGGTCAACATCAGATGATCTGAGCTCCAAACATGCCGGTTCATGGACTAACAAGCCGTTCATGCTTGCTAGCCAGGGCAAGTGGCGACCCAAGCGACGCCTCTAGCTTCGCTTGAGCACCATCACGAGGCGGTCGACACGTTTGCCCTGCTTGAGGTGGGAGTTGACGATCTCGTCAACGTCCTCAGGCGTGGTCGCGCGATACCAGACTCCGTCGGGATAGACAACCAGCAAGGGACCAGTATTACAAAAGCCAAGGCAGTCCGCTGTCGTGAAGCCAATATCGTTGAGACCTTGCGCTTCGATCGCCTTGCCCATTCGATCCCAGAGAGCTTGCGCGCCCGAGGCGCCGCAACTGCCGTGCGGATGGCTTGGCGGACGCTGCGTGTTGCACGCGAAAACATGATGCCTATAGAGCTGAGGAAGATCAAATTTGCTTTCTGAATTCACGCGCCTATTCTCCGATAGTGGACTTCATCTGAAGGGATGAGGTGTGAGCACATAGTCGCCCATACCCTCTAACGGTTGAACGCCCCATTGGCGATCGATACGACTGATTCCCACTCGCCTTGCGAAAGCAGCCGGAATGAGAGGGCGACATAGTCGTTGTCGCCGCTGAGGATGAGCGATCGATACCTTGGCGTCCGAAACCGCTTCCTGATCAATACCAACGTCTTCTTCCGTCATCCCGATCTCATTCTTCATTCACCACTCACTTGTCATCGAAATTCTCCAAAGCAAGTTGCACACCAGATGCGTAACGGGCGCGTCTTACAATTCGGCGCAGTCGCAACAATGTCGGCATTCTCGCCCATAGCAGCGATCCGAGATCGGGCTAAACGCCCATGGCCTCGGTCAGAATGATGCGTCGGTCGGACTGATTCGATCTGCTCGCTCATCAAGTCGCCGACAATCAGTGCGCTGATGCCGGCCCCGCGGATTCCTGCTTGAAGGCATCGACCGCAGTCCGGCTCAGCCGAAAAACCCCTCGGCCCCGAGCGAGCGGCCGATAAGCCGAGCTCGCACGGGTGTTGAGGACATCAAACCATTGGTTCGGATTGAGCTTTGCTGGACGCTCGCTGATTTGTATCACCCGCCCGTTCGGCGCGAAGCGGACGTGGATGATGACTTCTTGAGAGTTCATACCGATTCCCGATTTTGGTCAGCAACGATCACGAGCTGGACACCGACAATCTCGATTGTAATGTGCTCGCTTTCAGACATCTTGGCGCCTGCCTCAAGCCGCGCCTTGCACGCCGAGCTGTTCTATGATCGAGCATGCCTTCTCCGCACTCACCTGGAACATTTCTCTTGCGGCTTTCTAGATGCGTTGTCTTCGGCGGCCGGCACCCTCCTGCACTGGGCGGATCACGATGTCGCTCGGCAACGTCGTACAAACCAGGTGTCCTTGGTCCGCTTGCTCATCTCTTGCGCTGACAAAACCTAAACTCACCCCCAATGAACCTCTCGTACTCTTTGTCTTGGATGACGATCATCTCAGTCAATCGCCGCGCAGGCGCCCACGTTGTCGCCACATCTTTCATGGTCTCGACGATAAACTCGATCTGCTTGTTCGCGAGACCGGTGTGAAATGGAAGCGACATGACGCGATTGGCTATCTTCTACGCAAGCAGAGAGTAGCCACGCCGATAGCCGGCGATAGGTTAGTTGCGTGCAAGCGTTTGGGCAATATGGGCGCCGTTTCAACCCGTGTGCCGCGCTGACCATCGATAACGGCGCAGTGCTCCGATCGCGTGAAGTGCACCTCAACATAACAGGGAGCATGCGATCAACTCACCTCTGTCACGTCGGGCGCAACATAAAGCGACCCGACACCTTCACATGATTGCAGATGCGCCTCGTAACACTGCTCGACCATTCGACATCCTCTTGGATTTCATCGGAAGGCTTAAAATGCACTACGCCATATTCCGCTGGTTCAGTGCTCACCGCCCAGCATTCATCTTGGCCAATACGATCCCGGTCGCTCGCGTTCGGTCGGCCGTAATCTGCACGCAGTGGTCCGATCATCGAGCAGAGGAAGATCGAAACGAGGACACTGTTGGAACGGCTGATCCGACAAATCTGACGCATCACAGCGCACACAAGCAAGCTGGGGAAAGCCGCGGCGCACCTCGACAAAGTGACCCATGTCGGCGCCATCGGCAGTATGCAGTTGTCCGAATTCGATCAATCCGTCCGTCGTGAGCGCCATCGTCGTTCCTCTATCCCTCGGACATGGCAGCCTCTCATTGCCAGAACAGGCGCTCGGGATCCGCATTCAACTCGTCGATTGCAGGAGTCAAGCGGTGATAAAGGCTGTAAAACTCCCAGACTCCCCCCGCGTGATTCTTGTGAAACAGCTTCCAGATCCCGCTCACGGAGTCATAAAGAATCAGCGCGACGTCGACCAAGGCGCCGTCCTTGTCGATGTTGCGCGAGCAACATGGACTCTCGATGAGGTAGCCGCCCCTCACTGGCGTCACGTTTGGCGAGACGTAGAGATAGCGCTTGCGCGCGCTCAAGCCGCGCTCGATCCGTTTGCGATCAAGCTCGTTGGGGTGAGGAACTATCCCCGTTGCTTTCCTCATCAGTGCGGCATTCATGACGAAAGCCTCCATTCAAAGCACTCTGATTTCTTCTTGAAGACCAGCACATGAGCAGCTCCTCACCAAAATCGCACAATAAAGATCGGCTCATAAGCTTCGTTGTTGAGAGTATCGATGACGGTCTGGCGGGTCGTTCTGGCAGCGAGCAAAGCTCCGTCGGGCTCCGTATTGGTAGATGAGTGGTCCTTGATGAGGTCGGCGGCGGGTTTGCCCCGCTGGCCCCGCCGACATTTCGTAACACCTTGCTTAGTCATGACTCCTCCGGTAATGGCAAATCATCGACCTCCTCGCAGGCATCCACTGGCTCTAGTTCCTTGCGTTTCATGCCAACGCGGCGGCCGCTTTCCAAAAACTCTACACCGTAGATGTAGAATTGCTGTAAGAACGTACCGATCGAGATGACGTAACCCACCTCGCCCTTCTTGACTAAGACGTCGCCAATCTCCTTACCGGGATAGGTGCCATCATTGCGGATGGTGCGATTGGCTCGAAGCTTCTGGCCAAAGCTGAAGACGGGCGGATCGCTTAGCTCGACGACGTCGCTGTCGCGAAGAATGATGTTCATATACCGCTCCTCATGCGTCGCTCGCTCTAGAGATGCACGGACGCCGCATAGCCCCCAGGCGACATTCCGCATCACTTCGTGGCCGCGCGCGATATTGTCAATCACATCCACGATGGGAGCGCGGCCTGGAAGGCCGCTCTCAGCATTACGACGCGCCCTCGAACCGCCGAAATGCCGCCAAGCCATGCTGCCGACCAGCAACAGCACTATCGCAGGGTAACCCAGAGGAATCGCCGTCCATAAGGGAGAGCGAACGTCGGCACCTGCGATCCAACGGGCGGCGCTTGCGACGTATTCAGCACCAGGTCCTTGCATGCCGCTCATGAGGGCGCCCGCTTTAGGCTGGCGCTTGGTAGCGAGGCAACGACGTGTCAACCACGCAGGTATTGTCGACTGGACAGGCGGCGACACATTGTGGCTCGTCAAAATGGCCAACACATTCGGTGCATTTTGCCGCTTCAATGACAAAGCTTCCCCCCTTCTCCGAGATAGCAACGTTCGGGCATAATGGTTCGCAGGCTGAGCAGCTCGTACACTGCGAGGCGATGATTTTGAACGGCACATATTTCTCCTTACGCCGCAGAGATCCGGTCTCCCAACCGACACGCAGGCTCGCCGCGCTGCACGTGCTGGATCTCCCCGCGCTTCACCTTGTCGAGATAGGATCTGAACCAAGCGATCGCCGACTTCTCAATGAACTCATGAGCGAATTGATCAACTGGCTCGATTCCTGCCTCGATCAGACTGCTTTTCGGGCAGCCGCCGATCTTAGCCACGAAGACCGCGTGGCAGTCATGGATGTCGCGCATGATCGCGGATAATCTATCTTCCTCGCCATAGCCGCCCTGGCAGTAACCTTCCACACAGCGCAGACCAGCGAACTTGGCGCCGGATGTGGAAAGCTCGTACACTTGGAATTCCTTTGCATGTCCAAAGTGCTCGTTGATCAATCCGGAGCCCTTGGTGGCGACCGCCACCAGAAGAGTGATCGCCCTCATGTCTCCGGAAAGTTCCGCAAGCTCCTTTTGGTCGGCGGCAACTTTGGAAAGGCGCTCGTTCTCTACCTTTTCCTGATAAGCCTTGCGCATCGCTAAGTCGTATTGGACGTCCATTTTCATCACCCGATCATTAGTGAACTCTGCGCTGCGATCCTCGCCGAGTAGACCGACCGCATCAGCGCGGCACTGGCGGCAATGCCGCATGATGTTTATCTGCCCTTCGCAAGCATCTTGCAGCGCCTTCAATTCTTGCGCCGTCGGGCCGCGCTGAGCGTTGAGGCCAAATGCTGTTCCGTGCTCGGGCGCGGAGATCAGCGGCATGATATTGTGAAGGAAGGCACCGCGCGACGTGACCGCCTTATTGACCTCGACCAGGTGGTCATCATTGATGTTGGGGATCATCACCGAGTTGATCTTGCACAAAATGCCGCGTTCGCTAAGCATCTCGAGGCCTTGCAGCTGGCGATGGGTGAGTATCCTTGCCGCCTCGATGCCGGTGTATCGCTTGTGGTTGAAGAAGATCCACGGATAGATCTTGGCTCCGATTTCCGGATCGACCATGTTGATCGTGATGGTGACGTGGTCAATTCTGGCCTTGACGATGGCATCGACATAGTCCGGCAGTGCGATTCCGTTGGTTGACAGACACAGCTTGATGTCGGGAGCGGCCTGGCTGATCAGCTCGAACGTTTTAAACGTCTTTGCTGGATTGGCCAGGGCATCGCCGGGACCAGCGATGCCAACGACTGTCATCTGCGGAATGGTCGTCGCGACCGCGATCACTTTTCTCGCCGCCTGCTCAGGGGTGAGTTTCTCGCTCACCACTCCGGGACGCGATTCATTGGCGCAGTCGTATTTTCGGTTGCAGTAATTGCACTGGATGTTGCAAGCAGGCGCGACCGCGACATGCATGCGAGCGTAATGATGATGCGCATCTTCGCTATAGCAGGGATGGTTTTTGACCTTTTCCCAGATCCCGATCGGCAGATCGCCTTGGCTGTCCTGCGAGCCGCAGCTCGCCCGCCCGGTGTTGGCCGAAGCGCGGCAGCCCTTATGCTCGGTGATGGGCTGCATGATGTTTCCGCCATTCACTGCAGCTTTGATATACTTTCCGCGTCCCACGACCGCGTTCATTCCCATTCTCTCTGCAAGCATCATCGCCCCAGGTCATTCTTGAGCGCGCTTCAGGAAGCTGCGTAGCAACTTGCATGCCATGGCGAGGATGTGCGATCGCAACCGTAGTCCACCGAGTTATCACGACGATAGCGTTGGCGCTTGCAAGAACAGCAATGATGAGCCTGTCGGCAAAGCGACAGACGCGTCGCCGTTCTCACTCAGAGCTCCATCGCTTGCGCATTTACTCTCGCGTTGGACGCGCCCGCATGCGGCTTCATCTAAACGGGCCTTCACGCGCTGCCGCTTCCAATTGGGTGGATCCGAACTGGGGGATCCGGACTTCATAAGGCTAATAGTGGGCGACACGCGCCCTACTATGACGGGCAGCAATGAGGGCCAAAGATGATGGTGCAATCGCCTGGGCCCAACTGACCGAGCGATGCCTGCGTCATCAATGCCGTCGCGGCGGGCCGACGTTTGCTGATCTTGATATGCCGCACCGACAGCTATTCGTTCCCCAAAGATCCCCCGGATAGGTCAACCGGCCGGAAGGAAGCGACCGATGCCTCTGGGGGGGGGCGCAGCACATCGGATCCAATTCCGTCATGCCAGGACGAGATAGACGCCAATGGTTCCGGTCCCCAGGCGGGCGCCAATGTCCATGAGTGCCTTCACGGATCGTCGCCGTTCTCATCCCGCTTCTTCGCGTCGATTGTGATCGGTAACCGTGTGTCGCTCGCCATCTCGGGCAAATCGAGCACCCAGCCGTTAGCTACTTTGATCCAGCCCCCCCATAAGGTCTCGTACTCGGAGGCAACGATTGGCTCTTCGAGATCCTTTTTTGGCACGTAGATCGACAGGCCCGCGTCCGGAGAGCGGCGGATCATGATTTTCACGACGTCTACTCCCCGACTGTGACGCTGGATGTGGCGCGCATGCGAGCCACGATATCTGACACTGCGTACACGACCTCATCGACTTCAGCGAAGGTGGTTTCACGCGAAAGAGAAAAGCGAATGGCGCCGTGCATCCGCCACGCCGGCACCTGCATGGCACGCAGAACATGCGATGGCTGCATTGAGCCCGAACTGCAGGCTGATCCGAGCGACACGGCGATGCCCGCCCGGTTGAGACGGTGGGCAATGCCTTCGCCTTCGAGATGGTCGAAGGCAATATTGGTCGTGTTCGCCAACCGATTGCCGATGTCGCCGAGCACAGCGCACTCGCCATTGCGCAAAATTCCCTGCTCAAGGCGGTCGCGTAACGCGCCAATGCGGACGCGCTCGGGTTCAAGCCGCTCCGCCGCAAGCCCGGCAGCTTTCCCCAGTCCGACGATTCCGGGAATATTCTCAGTCCCGCCGCGTCGCCCTCGTTCCTGTGATCCGCCGCAGATCAGCGGCCGGAATTTAATCCCCTTGCGCAAATATAGCGCGCCGACCCCCTTGGGGCCGTGCAGTTTGTGCGCGGATAGCGACAACATGTCGATCGCGCTGTCCTTTAGGTTTAAGCGCACCTTACCAATCGCCTGGACCGCATCTGTGTGAAACAGTGCGCCCGCCTCACGGGTCAACCCGGCCAGAAACTCCACAGGAAACATCGTTCCGGTCTCGTTATTGGCCCACATAACCGAGGCAATCGCTGTTCGTGGCCCAAGCGCGCAGCGAAACGCCTCGATGTCGAGCCTGCCGCAAGCATCTACGGGTACAATGCGCGTCTTGATTCCCCTTGCCGCCAATTGCTCCGTTAGCGCAAGTACGGCGGGGTGCTCAACCGAAGTGGTGACCACCTCGTCTCGACCTTCTTGCGTCGCAAGCGCAGAGAGGATTGCGGCATTATTGGCCTCGGTCCCTCCCGAGGTGAAGACGATTTCGTGATCGTATGCACTACCTAACAGGCCGCTCAGGCTTCTCCGAGCCCGCCTCACAGCGACTGCGATTTCGCTGCCCAAGGCATGCCTTGACGAGGCATTGCCGAATTGCTCAGTGAAGAAAGGCAACATGGTTTGCACGACGGATGGATCAGTCCGCGTCGTTGCATTGTTATCGAGGTAAATCAGCGCTCGATTTTCACTCAATCCACCACCTCGCCTGCTGCAGCGACGAGGACTAGGCGATCCAATCCTCCGCTCTTATCTACCAATCGCGTCTGAACGCCTCCTAACCTTACGCTCGAAAGCTTGCACGACCTGCCAGCACCGGCCCGCCTCGCCATGAGCACGCTGCTATCGTGCTGTTCAGCGAACAGTCGCCTCGGCCGGCTTGCATATTGGGCCGGATCTCGCCGTGCACGCAACGAATGCGCCCCTCCCGCTTCGTAGTGAAAGACGATCTCCTCACTTGTTCTGGTTCGGCCGGCATGGTTCAATTCCTTCTCCTCCTGACCTCATCAATGTTTTCCGTCAGCTGAACGATTTTCCGCAGGAGCAGTTCGCGGTGGCGTTCGGGTTGTGAAAGGTAAAGCCGGAGCTCTCCGGTGCCAGCACGAAATCGATGGTCGTGCCGACCAGATGCTCACGGCTCTTGTTATCGACGAACACCTTCAGTCCATCGCATTCGATCACGGTGTCGTCAGGCTTTGGCTCCTCGGCCAGGCCCATCTTGTATTTGAATCCATTGCAGCCGCCTGCTTCGATCATGACGCGCAGACCACCGGCCGGGCGCGCCGAGGATGAAATCGCGCTCTTGATCGCATTCACTGCGCTATCGGTCAGGTTGATCACGTCTTTCCCTCGTCAGCTTGGACCCAGCTGAGAGCAAGTCACGTGCCAGCGCGCAGACGCTTAATGATGCTCACTTTCGCGCCGTCGGCGTTGGAACGGCTGTCAGGATCCTGACAAAGCTACTTGAGGCGGTCCCAACCACCGAGGCGTTTTCTTTCCAAGCTGCGCTGAAGGCCGCTACGCATGCGGCGGCAGGCAATTTGCATCGCGTCTGGCACCGACCAACGGATCGGTGAAGAGCTTAGATCGAGGACACATTTAATGACTGCAATCGAGAACACCGCACTCGGCAGACTCGAGAAGGAGGGCCGCCTTCTCAACGCCGTACTCAAAGGCGCGACCACCAAGCCGGGCCGGTTCGGCTTTCGCGGGGACATCGCACTAAAGTTCCAGACTCAGGTCGCGGACGAGAAACGACCGCCAGACTATTCGATCGAGCAGGTTCTGACGATCGCGCAGGACGGAGAGCGCACTATTCCCGTGCTGGCCGGCTACTTACATTCCTTCGCGTATCTTGCTGACGTCGCAACCGTCCTCAACGGTGCCTTAAGCCCAACCGGCAGCTACTTCATTTTCTGCAACAACATCGATCTGCTGGCGAAGTACCGAGTTAACCTCGGCGATATTAACTTCCACGTGTTACCGTGCGACGAATCCACCGTTTGGAAGGAGCTGATGGACCTGGTCGGGCTGAACAAGGACGACATCAAGAAGCTCGATCCGGGCGGCAAGCTTGATTACCTCCTCGATGCCACAAAGCATCTCGATCTATCCCATGAGGAGATCTCGTATGACGACGGACTAAAGAGGATGGAGGCTGTTAAAAACCGCAACGAGAACCGGCCGGTCTGAGCGCGGTCTTCAGTTGTCGGCCGATGCATCGTCTTCCACAAGATGCACACCGACGACGCAGATGTCACCATCCATAACGACCAATGCGATCGGCGCGAGCGCTCTACCCTGACATGGACCTTCGACGCACCGCCCGGTGCCAAGTTCGAAGGTTGAACCGTGCTTGCCGCACATCAGCCTGATGCCGTATGGATCGAGGAATTGGTTCAGCTCCCAGTCCAAATTGACGGCGTTGTGGGGGCATTTATTGACATAGCCGATCACCTTTTTGCCCCATCGCACCACAATGATGGGCCACGGGCGGCGATTGCCGTCATCATCGACGACTACAAGACGGAATCCCATCGCCTGGCGGCTCGGAATGTCGTTAAAGCTGCAAATCACATAGATGGGATTGTGCTGCATTCATCGCTCGTTTTATTGCAAGGCTTCATTGTTGCTGTTCAAGCGCCCCTGCAATAACCGTACGAGTGCCGAGACGTATCGCGTTTCTGGTAATCCAACGCGCAAACTTCGGCATTGCAGCAGACGTCATTGCCCGGGGCGCATAATTCAGACCAATTTGCACGAACATTGAGCCTTCTTATCTCCTCCATGCTAGCTGCAGACTTGCAGTTTTCGAGCTCGGGCTTTGCCGGACTGCTTAACGCGATGGATGGTCGTCGCTGCTCGTTGAGGCCACGCTGCATAAGGCCGGCTACGGTGCCGTCGGATGGCGCTCCCCCGCGGCATCGCATGTGCCTTCGCAGAAGCGTCGAGTGCTCGCTTCCAGCCGGCTGGGGCGCACGCGGCGAGCGCGCGCCCCCTTTTGAATTAAGACCGTTGCGCCCGCGCTTAGAACGGTCACATGCCCCTCATTTCAGGCCAGCGCTGCTAGCGCAGCCACGTTACTCCATGCGCGTTCGGCAAAAGCGCGCTCCAAGCAAAATGAAGGGTCATCGTCCAACAATTCCCTTTCGAAAACTTCTCTGAGTGTCGATATCACTCTCTCAGCTTTCGAAAGATCGTTCAGGTTTAGCGGTTGCTTTACTCTATGCGCTGCCCTGCAAGGGCGCGCTCCAAGTAGAATGACGGGTCATCTTCGTCGGAAAAGTCCGTCTCGACGGCCGGTCCAGGGGCAGTATCACCGCCCTCTGCCGTGACAAGGTACTTCGTAGGCTTGCCTACTCGCTGCCACTCGTCGTTCTCATTCTTTGTCCACACCTCAGGATGCTGGTGAGGATCAAGCACCCAGTGATTTCGGCCCACGTGCTCAAAACCCATTTTCTCTAGGCGGGGTTCCATGCCGTCCCGGGCTGGTTTGGACAAGATCAACGGATAATCACCATCCTTTCTCAGTTGGTGTTCCAGCAGAATATCGCCCGCGTTCTCGACGAGGGGGTGAGTCACCCGAAGGTCTACCACGGAGGTGAGATCGTTGCGCCCAAACTGTTCCCGGAAGGCCTCTCCCTTAATCCGAACCGGACCTCCGACTCTTAACAGGCCAACTGTTTCGCCATCCAATGGATAGCTGTAGAAGCGCGCGGGCCTAGCCGGATCATGATAAGTGTTGATATAGCTTCCAGTAACCGTTGCTGCGTGCTCAGCTTTCTCCGATACGAAGTCCGAGTACTCTTGCGGGTTGCTCGCGATGTGCCTGATGTCTGCCCCCAAAAATTTCTTCAGCCCTTTGTCGAAGGAATATTCGCTGATCTCTACAATGGGCGACTTGGAATCCAGAGAGTATGGAGCCCTTGTTTCAGATGACGATCCACCTGGCTCCATACCTGCAATTGTTTCCGCAAAGCGGGGGCTATCTCCCGATTCATCAGCTTGGCTAGCGCTTGTGGATTGGCTGGATGAGCCAACGATTCTGCCATACATCAGATCGCTCTCCTATCGGCAAAATTGCACGCAATTGAGCTCGTGCCGCGCAAGCTCGCGGCGAGAATATTTAACCTAACTGACCACAACCTGACCGAAGCATCTGCCGGCATTTGGGAGACTGCGGCTGCGCAATCGCACGCGAGTCACGCCCCCGCTGGTCACCGATCGAAAGCTGACGGCGCGTGATATTGCCCGTGCTTGATCCATCAAGAATGCGACCGATAATGGCGCAGATCAGCGCCACCACCCTTTTCCTCGGACCGCCGCCGCCATTGAGCAGGCACATTGACCAATGCAGCCTTCCATCGAGGATCAGCTGCTCGCGAGCAGAATTGCTGATCGGTGCCTTTTTCGCGGCGTCCACGAACTCGCATAGGCTATTGCACCGTCATCCAATTCCGGGCTGCTTGATCCGGTCCCCAGTGGAGAATTGCGGAGGACACAGGTGCGGCCGTCACATGCGGTTCAACGCAATCGGCTATGATCGGGCAGACAGATGTCAACGCCCGTGCACCTCGGGCGACTTATGCTCCTGCCGATCCTCCAACCGGGCACGCCACAGGATAAGATGGGCACCATTGGCTCCGTAGGAAAGTCCCTAGTTCGGAAACCGGCAATTCGCAATCTTGAAGACCACGAAGGTAACCGATCGCCCTCCCCGCGTCAGGGCCAGGCGCCTTTCGGGAAAACGGGGTCCCTGCAGTACGGGACAGGCTCGCAAGCAGGCGCACTCAGCCGGTATGGCTTGCCTGGGAGCTAAGCTCCTATGCGACCTATGCCAATATCTCCGCTCGCTCCGTCTTGCTGTTCAGTGGAAGATCGGGACCATTCGAGTCGGCCGCTGCGAGTCTCGGTTGCGGGTTGACCTGATCCAACGGGTCGTCCCCTCATGCGATCCCCCTTCGCTCATGCAGCTTCGGTTGCGGCTGAAACGTGGGTCTGGCAGTTGGCCGGGCAAACCCTATCGCACGCACCGCAGCCGATGCAGGCGCCCTGATCGTTTAGAACCATGATCTTCTTTTCGACTTCATCGTCCTCGTCATTGTCGAGATTGACAAGTTCGCCCTCCTCGTTGATTCCTTTCAAGGTCATGACATCTCGACCGCACACCTTGAAACAGCGGCCACAGCCGATGCACTTCTTGGCATCGATCGAGGTCAGGTATTGAGGCGTCCAGTCGCGGCCGTCTCGCGTTGCAAATGACATCCATTGCCCCTTCAAGTATTTTCCAGTGCTTTCAGCTCGCGGCTCTTGCGCTCGAGCTCGGCGTAGACATCGTACGCCTTCTGCGCCACAATCATGATCGACGTCCAGTTGATGGGCAATTCTTCCGAAAGGTCGTGCAGATCCATCTTGGCCTGTATCGCCTTGGCGGACACTTTCTTTAGTTCGGCCTTCAGTCTTTCACGATCGCACATGGGTGAGTATCCTCAATAGTTTGCCACGTCCGGAAATTTCTGAATCAGGCCGATTCCCTCGCTGACATATTTATCCCCCTCCTGAGCCAGCTTGACGCGACTATCGAATCCGAAGCGATGCACATCGCGCAGCTGCTTGTTTACGGCGATCAACCGCCCTGCGATGAGCACTATGCGCCCGAAGCCTTCATGATGCAGCTTCAGAATCGGCTGAACCATAACGCCTGTCTCCCTCTCCATCGAGAGCGCGACCGCATCGAAGAATAGCTCAAGCCGCCACAGTGTGTCGGGATCGGGATCACCTATAATCGGCAATGCGCGCCGTTTCTCCCTGTCCAGGATATAGGGTTCGAGCAGATCAAGATCGCTCTTCCCTTCCCAAGATCCGTTGGTATCCTGAGCACGCCAAATCTTGACCAATTGGATGAGGAATGGTGCGTCGACCACGCTGCCCTGCTGCTCTATTTTTGCGGTCATGTCACCTCATTCGCCGAACTCAAACGTTCGCCGTTGGTCCTTTGCAAGGACCTTGCGCAGCCAGGGAGGTGGCGTGCCCTTCAGCACCCGCTCGAGCTTTTCTAGCAACACCGGAATGCTTTCTGGTTTGCTCACCTTGATAGGATGGATTTTGTTGGCTACCACTCGCGCAGCTGCTGCACCACCAATGGCAGCGACGTAAAGGATTGCGCAATCCTTGATCGCCTCGATCTTTGGCGCCAACTTGTCATCACTGCCGTCCTCCTTAAGGTCACCCTCAAACTCGATCGCTTTAAGAAACACATAACCGTCAGGCGCGACATCGTAGATTGCGATATTCTTTGCCCAACCAAAATGAGCATCGACTCGTTTCAGGTCCTGAGTGGCAAAAGCGACCTTCATGCAATTGGCCCCGCGCCGGTGGAGCGGCGACACCCAGAGCTTTGTGGCAGACCGGGCGTAGTCCGCCACCTATCGGGCGTAGGACGATCGTTCTCCTCGCGATGCGCGATCACGAGATTGGCGATTTCGAAGATCACACTGCGGGTACCACGGTAGCCTACGGATATTTGGTGGCCCGCGCCAAGCCGGTCGAACATCGGAAAACCTGTACGATAGAACGGCACCTTCAGCCGCGCCGCCGCTTGCCTTCCATGCGAATGCGTGATCAGCAAGTCGCAACGCTTCTGTTTGGCGAGTCCTTCCAGATCTTCGAGATCGCCAATGAGCACCTCCTTGGTCTTGATCCGCTCGATCACCTCCGATTGAGTGGTCGTCACGGCGACGGTCACCTGCGCTCCCATATCGTGCAGCATGCTCGATAGATCGAACAGAAGGTCTGGCTCAGCACCGATCGCGACCTTGCGACCGCCTATATGGAAGTGAGCATCCAGCATAGCGTCCGCGAGCTGACTGCGCTGGCGTCGATATTTCAAGGGTATTGGGCGGCCGCTAATCTCGCTCAAAAACGTCATGAATTCGTCGTTCGGATGGAGACCACACAGCCGCTCGAACACGCGAAAAGGCACGCCGGTCTTAGCCTGCATGATCTCAGCCGCGCGCTGCATCTGAGCACCGATTGCAATCGTCCATCCTGCGCGCCCCATGCTCGCGATTTCGTCGACGTCAATGCCGCCGATGGTCGTTGACGTAAACTCATCGGGGATATGCCCGTCGAGGGACCCCGCGAGGTCAGGGAGGAAGGAGGGGCACAATCCGAAATCCTCCAGTAAGACATGGAGTTCATCAAGGTCGCCGGGCGTCAGGTGACACCCCGGCAGAACATTCACCTTCGATGGATACCACAGGCCATTGGCGCTGGGCCGGTCCACCAGCACCTCCACCATGCGTGCAACAGCCTTCTCCCAGCCATCCTGGAACGCGCCCTTGAAATCAGGCGTCGATACATACACCAGTGGCAACTTTGCGAGTTGCGGATGATTGCTCCGGATTAGCTTGAGGTAGGCATCCACATCGTCGCCGTTGGTTTCGGTGACCCCGGTTGAGCAGATTCCGATGATCTTTGGCTTGGTACGGTTATAGATGTTCAGTATCGCCTGCTCGAGATTCTCATACCCGCCGAGTACGGTCGCAACCTCGCTCATCGCGGTGGTCTGCAGCGGTATTGCTTCTTTGAAATGCCGGACAAAGAGCGTGAGCCCGAAGGATGTGCACCCCTGGGAGCCGTGCAGAAGCGGCATCGCACCGCGCAGCCCCATGAAGGCGTATGCGGCGCCGATCGGCTGGCTCATCTTCAGCGGGTTGACAGCGCAGGCTTTTGTTGGCGCCATGACGACTCCCTACTCTGCGGCCTGTCGCATGTCAGACGGCTCGGACACAAACATACCTTCGATGCGACTTCGACAGCAGCCACCGCCCGCATTTGTATGCTCTCGGACCGCTGCGACGCTCCTCAAGCCGTGCACGTAAATTGCATCCTCAATCGTTCCCAGATCAACGCTCTTACACACGCAGATCTTCCTCGCGCGGCGCGCGGTTTCGGCCGGCGCCGGATCGCAGGCGATTGCGGCCATCGGCGATTGCATCTGCTCCCTCGCCTTGGCCAATGCCTCCCATGGCGCTGGTCGACGTAGCTGCTCCCACATCGGACTGGAGAGTGACTTATCGATCTCCTCCACCAGCTTAACCATTCCGACATAGCCCATATAGGCGTGGCAACGCTCCTGGTTGATATCAAGCCACGGCACCGCCGCCTTCAGCGCGACAAACTGCGACTTGCCGCCTGATAGCATGATGTCCGCTTTTGCGTCCTTCAACATCTTGTACATTTCGCGCGCGGTCATGTCCTCGATCATGTGGGCATCCTGCCCCATGAGCTCCTTGATGCGCTCCTTGTCTTCCCTGGTCGATTTCTTCACGCTAGTTCCGATCAACTCCAGCCCGGCTTCCTGGAGTGCCGCAACGACCGACCATGACTTGACGCCGCCCGTCACCAACAAGGCCTTTTTGCCTTCGAATCGCGGCTTGTACGGCTCGATGGCAGCCCACGCCCGCGCTTCCTCGCGCGCGATCACCGCTTCGGTGCGCCCGAGCAGATCTGTCGGGGCGCCGCGTTCAACCAATAAGCGGGCGAGCTGGCGTAGCGATTCGCTTGAATCCTGAATACCGTAGAACGATCCCTCGAAGAACGGGATCCCGTAGCGTTGCTCCATCTTGCGTGCCACGTTGATCATGGACTTTGAGCACACCAACATCGCCGCCCGCGCGCGATGAGATGAAGCGGCTTCGCGATATTTACCATCGCCGGAGATGCAGCAGTGAATTCGCACTCCCAGCTCGTCTAGCAATGGCTTCACTTGCCAGAGCTCTCCCGAAAGGTTGTATTCTCCGATCAGATTGATGTCGTACGGAGTGGTGTAGTCCGGTTCTCTCGTCCCGATCACATAGTCGAGCAAGGCCTCGCCGGCGAGCTTGTTACCGAGGTTCTTCGAACCGACGAAGCCCGGAGAATTGATCGGGATCACCGGCTTTGAGAATCTTTGAGATGCTGCCTTGCAGACTGCGTTGATGTCATCGCCGATCATCGCCGGGATGCAGGTTTGATAGACGAAGATGGCGGGCGGATCGTACTTGTCGATGATCTCCTTGATCGCTTTGCAGAGCCGCTTCTCGCCTCCGAAAACAATATCGGTTTCGCTCAAATCGGTTGTGAATGCGGTGCGCCACAGATCCGAGCCGGACGACGCCGCGCCGCGATTGTCCCAGGAATTACCTTCGCACGCGATCGGACCATGTACCAAGTGAGCGACATCGGTGAACGGCTGCAGCGCAACCTTGGCGCCATCGAAAGCACAGCCGCCGGCAGCGCTACCCGGCTGCAATTGTCTGGTGCAGCCGTTCCTGCGTTCGGCCCCCGACTTACTGCCATTCTTGGCGCAGCCCGGCTCGTCGAAGATATTCTGGACCGTGGCCGCTAGTGAACTCATCCTGTTTCCTCTCAAGGCAAATGAATCGCAAATTCCACCTTCACGTGCTCGTGCCATCGTCCTGTGCTTGGGCGATGGCACTTGTAATCGTTCATCAACGAATGATGTCGAAGCTGTAGTCCGTCTTGCCAAGAACGTTGGTCTTCTTGTCGATCTCGTCGAAGATCTTGTCCAGGATCTTCACCAATACATTCAGACCGCCCTGATAGCCCCATACGGGGGAGCGGTGATGGTGATGCCGATCAAAGATCGGAAAGCCAATGCGGATCAGTGGCGTTCCGGTATCACGCTCCAGGTACTTCCCGTAGGTGTTTCCAATCAGAAAATCGACCGGCTCGGTGAACAAGAGTGAGCGCATGTGCCAGAGGTCTCGACCCGGATAGACTTGGCAGCCCTGCCCAAATGGCGAGCTTGCAAGCAGCGCCTGCATTTTTTCCTGCCACGCTTTGTTGCCGTTGGTGGAAAGCACATGAATCGGTTCGGCGCCGAGTTCGAGCAGAAACGCAGCCAATCCATAGCAAAGATCCGGGTCGCCATAGATGGCGAACTTCTTGCCGTGAACATGAGCGCTGGAGTCGGCGATGGCATCAACCAGGCGACCACGTTCTCGCGCGAGTTGCTCGGGAATCTCCTTGCCGCTGATGCGTGACAGCGCGACGATAAAGTCATCCGTTGCAGATAAGCCCACCGGATAGTTGAAGGATACGATGTCCTGGCCGTGTTCCGCCACGAATGTCAGCGTTTTTTCCGTGCACCACTGCTGCATGGAAATAGTCGCCTTGGCGTGAATCGCGTTCGCCGCATCCTCCAGCGTCGTACCACCTTCATACATCCGGAATTCGCCGTCTGTCGGGGTATCGAACACTTCAGAATTGTCGGCGAGAACCGTGTGGTCGATGCCCATCAATTCTAAGATGCGCTTGATCTCTCGAAGGTTCCCGACGGTATAGCCATCGAACCCACCAATGATGTTGATCGCCCCATTCGGTTTGCGCTCCAGCTTCGGAGCTGTTCCGGCCTTTCCGTCCCAAAAATGCTCCAGAATGCCCTTGAGCGCATTGTCATAACCAGTGACGTGGCTGCCCACGAACGCCGGCGTGTGAGCGAACGGCACGTCGAAGTCCGCCGGAACCGAGCCCTTTTCTTTCGACGTCTTGATGAAGGCGTTGAGGTCGTCTCCGATCACCTCTGCCATGCAGGTTGTGGAAACCGCAATCATCTTGGGCTTGTACATGTTGTAGCTGTTCGCGAGCCCGTCGGTCATGTTGTTCAGACCGCCGAATACGGCAGCGTCTTCCGTCATTGATGAAGAGACACAGGAGCTAGGCTCCTTGAAGTGCCGCGACAAATGACTGCGGTAGTAGGCCACACAGCCTTGCGAGCCGTGGACAAAGGGCAACGTGCGCTCAAACCCAACAGAGGCGAATACGGCGCCAAGCGGCTGGCAAGCCTTGGCCGGATTTACCGCTAGCGCCTCCCGCGCAAAGTTCTTTTCGCGATACTCGGCGGTTTTCGTCCATTCCTTGATACGTTCGACCTCGGCAGGATCGCGAGGATTCTCGAATATCTTCTTCTTGGCCAGCATCTGCTGGTATTCTGGATCGCGGAACAGTTCGACATGATCGAGCACGTGTTCAGCACTCTGCGCCATTGGTGAAATCCTTCACTATCGAGATTTGTATCGCCCCGGCTTTCCCAGAGAGCGAGATGAATTGCTTTACTCTGCAGCCTGGAGCTTGGCGTTCGAAGCTTCCTTCCAGGGAGCCTTCGTTTTCTTCCAAACCGGCGAGTTGACGGCCATGTCCATGTCGCGCGCAAAGATCGCAAAGCCGTCATAACCGTGATATGGACCCGAGTAGTCCCACGAATGCATCTGCCGGAACGGCACACCCATCTTTTGGAAAACGTACTTTTCCTTGATGCCCGAGCCGACAAGGTCAGGCTGGAGCTTCTCGACGAAGCGCTCGAACTCATAGCCATTGACGTCATCATAGATGAGCGTGCTGTCCTTCACGTAGTGCTGAGCTGTGCGCTGATAGTCGTCGTTGTGACCGAACTCGTATCCGGTGCCAATTACTTCCATCCCCAGGTCCTCATATGCGCCAATAACATGGCGCGGACGGAGCCCGCCGACGTACAGCATCACCGTCTTGCCCTCCAGGCGCGGGCGATATTTAGCGATCACCGCGTTCACGAGCGGCTCGTACTTCTCGATCACCCGCTCGGCGCCTTCCTTGATCTTGTCGTCGAAATAACCCGCAATCCTGCGCAGCGACTCTGCGATCTTTGAAGGTCCGAAGAAATTGTACTCGCACCAGGGGATACCGAACTTTTCTTCCATGTGGCGGGAGATGTAGTTCATTGAGCGATAGCAATGCAGAATGTTGAGCTTTGCCTTCGGCGTTGCTTCGAGCTCTGCCAGCGAGCCGTCGCCGGACCACTGCGCGATCACGCGCAGGCCCATCTCCTCCAGCAGAATTCTTGATGACCACGCATCGCCGCCGATATTGTAGTCTCCGATGATCGCAACATCGTACGGCGTCGGCTCGAACTTTGGTTTGCCGTCGCCCTCGAGGTGGCCGAAAATCCAATCGCGCACCGCATCGTTAGCGATGTGATGGCCTAATGACTGCGACACGCCCCGGAAGCCCTCACAACGGACCGGCACGATGGTTTTGCCGCCATATTCCTTGGATTTCGCTCTTGACACGGCCTCAATATCGTCGCCGATCAGCCCTATCGGGCATTCCGATTGGATTGTGATGCCGTTGTTAAGTGGAAACAGCTCTTGGATTTCATCAAGGATTTTGTCCAGTTTTTTGTCTCCGCCGAATACGATATCCTTTTCCTGGAAGTCGGAGGTGAACTGCAGAGTCACGAAGCTATCGATGCCCGTCGTGCCGACGTAATAGTTGCGTCGCGAGCCCCACGAATACTGACCGCAGCCGACCGGGCCATGGCTGATATGAACCATGTCCTTGATTGGTCCCCAGACCACTCCCTTTGACCCTGCATAGGCGCAGCCTCTGATCGTCATCACGCCAGGTATGGATTTGATGTTGGACTTCACCCCGCAGTCTGACTTGCCGGCTTGGTGGACGTTGAGGTGCTTGGCACGCCGTTTCGCGGTTTTTTCCGGATAGACCTTAAGCACCTCCTCGATCAGCTCTTTGTTGCGAGCCCTGATTTCTGCGATGCTCTGGGTCGTGGCGAGACTCATCTGATATCCTTCAAAGGTTAGCTGTTGCGAGGGCGGCTTCTTGACCCAAGTTTTGCAACCAGCATGCCAGCGTCTGGTCAGCACAAAAAACCGAACAATCAAAGTTGCTTAGCGTGCCTCGTGCGGGAAAAGATGTGTTGTTGCGAATCCGACATCGCGCTTTGCGCAGAGAACTCTTCGTTTGGGCCTGTTCGAAATGGAACAAGGTGGGCTGTGCGTGAAAACCTGCGCAGCTCTCGAGCGTATCCGGCACCGCAGTACTCTGGGATCGAAGGCGGAAGGCGGCTGCAACGCCGGCTGACCGACACAGGCTTGCCAATGCTATCTATGCTTGCTGAGACCTACAGGTGCTCGCCTGCTGCAATGCTGATGAGGTGCGCGATCGCATCCTCCCAGAGATCTATGGCCTCGCCGCGTGAACGTCGTAGGCTCGCCCAGAGCAGCTGCCCCGCTCGATCAGGGCACGCACGAGCACATCGATCTCTCCGTGTGCATTGTAAAGTCCAATGGACCCACGGCACGTCGCCAGCACGCCGAATTGGTTGAGCAGCGGCATCGCACAGTGCGCCGCCCCGCTACACCGGCGCGGTCCATGAAGGTGGAAGCCAGCCTCTCCTGCGCGGAAGCGATTGCCTGCGGATCTGCAATGTAATCGATAGCCGCGCTTAAAGCGATGGCTTCGGCGATCGGCGGCGTACGAGCTTCGAACCGGCGTGGCGGATCGCCATAAATGGCACCGCAACGCGAAAACCTCGCGGATCATGTCCCCACGGCCATTAAAGGGCGTCATCGATGCCGGATGCGCAGACTTGCCGTAAGCACACCAATCCCATCGGACCGCACTGTTTGTGGCCGGTCATGACGTAGAAATCGCAATCGATATCGCAGACTTCGGCGGTCGGATGGACGTATCCTTGCCAGCCGTCGACCAGCACCGGATACCGCGGGCATGCGCATCCCCACCGCGTCTTTCACCGGCAACACGGCGCAGAGCACACGACATTTGTGTGATCGCAACCATCGTGGTGCGCGGGCTCAGGAGTCGCTCAACATCATCGAGCAAGAAATTGCCGTCACCGACCGCCGGGGCCCATTTGATCACTGCGCCAGGAAGCATCGACCAACGTGGAAGAACTCATACGCCTAACAGACAAATATCCACCTGACGACAGCGAGCGGAGCTTGGGTTCGCGGGAGAACCTTAATAAGTTCGCGTTTGCCTTCTTTAAGGACTGGCGGAAATCTACGATTGCTTCTCAATCCTCGAACGGACCGATCATCGAAGCGGCGGCAATCCGAGCGGATTGCGCAAGCCACCGCGAACTCGGGCCAGCGACTGAGTAAAACAGGAGATGGATTGAAAGGGCGGCGGCTGTCGAGTATCCTCGTAAATTCGTGCGGGAGCTCCTCTCATCGGCTACCCCACCTTTGCCGGCACGCATGTATCGGGCACCGGGCAAACGACGGCACATTGCGGTGCGTCAAAATGGCCCTCACATTGGGTACACTGGGACGCATTGATCACATATATGTCGTTCTTCAGGCTGATCGCCGCATTGGGACACTCGAACTCACACGCACCGCAGACGGTGCACTGGGATGCGATTATCTTGTAGGCCATCACTGCGATTCCGTAAGCAAAAGTGCGGGACGGTTTCTTGCTATCAAGTCTTGTGCCAGACAGTTTGAGCTTGGTTCGTCTGCAGTATTTTCCATAACGCAAGTCGCCGCCTCGACACGGTGTCGCAAATCCTACAAGGGGCCTGACAGCAGCGCATAGCGGGAGTCATCGCCGGTCCGCGCCTCACAGGCAGTCGGAAAGCCCGCGGCGATCGCTCCAGATAAAGTCGCTCCGGAAATGCGCGTCCTCCTGGGACCCCCGGGACGCATTCTCAATTGCCTTGGATTATCCGGCAACAGCGGCATTCATAGGCGCTGTATGAGTGAAAGTACATTGTCTTCCCATCGTGCGGGCGACTAAAGCCAGGCGTTCGTCTGGTGATCCTCCGCTTCGCCCCACGCTAGAAAAATGCCGGCGTCAGCAGATCGATGGAGCCAAAAAAAAGCCACCCCGAAGGGTGGCCTAAGTCCGGGAGGAAACGCCCATGAGGGCCTCTGGGATCAGGCCGCAGCCTGTTCGATCGGTGAGAAGGGCAGCCCGAGGCTCTCGGCCACCGCTTTGTAAGTTAGCCGGCCCCGATGGACGTTGAGGCCCGCCCGCAGATGTGGATTTTCGAGTACGGCGGAAAAACCGTTGTTGGCCAGAGCCAGACCAAACGGCAGGGTCGCGTTATTCAGTGCCTGGCTCGAGGTCAGCGGTACGGCACCGGGCATATTGGCTACGCAATAATGAATGACTCCATCCACTTCGTAAGTTGGATCAGCGTGAGTGGTTGGGTGCGACGTCTCAAAGCACCCGCCCTGATCGATAGCGACGTCCACGAGTACCGCCCTCTTGCGCATCGAGCTCAGCATGCTCCGGCGAACCAACTTCGGGGCGCTCGCACCTGGGACGAGCACCGCACCAATCACCACGTCCGCCGCAAATACCTCTTCCTCCACCGACTCGATGGTCGAAAACCTGGTGCGAACGCGTCCTTCGAATAGCTCGTCCAGCTCACGGAGGCGGATTATCGAACGATCGATGATGGTCACTTCTGCTCCCAGACCGACCGCCATGCGCGCCGCGTGCGTACCGACGACGCCACCTCCAATCACGACGATTCGAGCAGGCTGAACGCCGGGCACCCCACCGATCAGCAGCCCTCGCCCGCCTGTACTCCGCTTTAGAGCGCTACCCGCCGCTTCGATCGCAAGCCGACCCGCGACCTCGCTCATCGGCGCCAGCAGTGGAAGACCACCATGCGCATCAGTTACGGTCTCATAGGCGATCGCGGTGCATCCAGATTTCAAGAGGGCGGTAGCCTGATCCGGGTCCGGGGCCAGATGCAAATAAGTGAATAGGATGTGATCCTCGCGCAGCTGGGACCATTCGGCCGGCTGAGGCTCCTTAACCTTTACGATCATCTCGCTCGATGCGAATACCTCAGCCGCCGAAGTTAGAATCGTTGCGCCAGCATTGCGATAATCGTCATCGGTTGCACCAATGCCAGCGCCGGCATCAGTCTCGATCATCACGCGGTGGCCCGCTGCCACGTATTCTCGGGCAGCTCCAGGGGTAAGGCCGACGCGATATTCGTGCGCCTTGATTTCCTTCGGAACTCCGACCTTCATTTGAAACTCCCTGCCTGATCCGCCCTTCTTATCTGAAGCGTGCAGCGATATCGCGACGCAGCCCACCAAGATGGCGCAGGAATTCAGCGATATTTTACAGGCTTCGCAGGATTTCAAACCGACGGGGTGCCCAGATCGTGCGATCCTGTTTCGCGCGATACCGATGAATCGTTCCGAATTGCAGTCTCGCCCCGCAGAAAAGCTAACAACCGATCCAGCCTCGCCGAACTTCTCAGGCCGCAAAGACGGCAATTTGCCAATGGGCAGGATTGCCTATCAAGCGAAGCCTTGTGGAGCTGGTGGCTAATCACCATCGATAGGAGCTAATCACCATTGATAGTAAATGGCCGCCAAAAAAGGACGTTGCGCAGCCTGTTCAACAGATCCGAGGCAATTGTTCGCCCCACAGCCAGTCGACGATTCGTCGGCCGCCGAAATCGGTCGTCATCTGAACAAATTTGTGATCGTCAGCCACCGCCTCGCCAATATCAGCCGCATTGGACCCGAGCGGGTGCGCCTTCATGGCTGCAAGAACGGCATCGGCCGAATCAGGCGCCACGATCGCAACGAGCTTGCCTTCGTTGGCGACATGGATCGGATCGAGTCCAAAGAGTTCGCAGCTAGCCGCAACAGCGGGCTTCACCGGAATGGTTGATTCCCGCAGATGAAACCCGAGGTCGGATTGCTGCGCAATCTCGTTGAGAGCAGCAGCGAGCCCACCGCGCGTGGGGTCGCGCATCACCCGGATGCCTCCCCCACCTGCGGCAAGCATGGCCGCTACGAGATTATGCAACGCTGCTGAGTCCGAGACGATTTCGGTTTGAAAAGCGACGTTCTGACGTTTTGACATGATCGCCACCCCATGATCGCCGAGGCTACCTGACAGCAGCACACGATCCCCGACCCTTGCCTTGTCGGCGGAGAGATCGAGCCCCCCGGCCACAAGCCCGATCCCGGCCGTAGAGATGAACAGACCATCCGCCTTGCCCCGCTCTACGACCTTGGTGTCCCCGGCAATGATGTAAACGCCGGCCCCTCGCGCCGCCGCGCCCATCGAATCCGCAATCGCCTTGAGATCGGAAAACCGGAAGCCCTCCTCGATGATGAAGCTGGCTGACAAATAGAGTGGACGTGCGCCGGACATCGCGACATCATTGATCGTGCCGTGCACAGCCAAGGACCCGATATTGCCGCCGGGAAAGAACAGTGGCGAAACCACATAGCCGTCAGTCGTCATCACCATCCTGCCTCCCGAAACATCAAACGCCGACTGATCATTGCACCGGGCGAGCCATTCATTACCGAAGGCCTGGTGAAAAAGGCCGGAGATCAGCTGTGCCATGGCACGGCCTCCAGAGCCGTGGGCAAGTTCAACGCGTCCGTTCTCCAGGTCGAGGTTGCGTTGATCGGCTTTCACGCTCATGACGTCTGCCTCATCTGCTCATCACGAACTCGGCCATAGGTCCAATACGCCGCACAAGCCCCTTCTGATGACACCATGCAGGCCCCTATGGGCGTTTCCGGCGTGCACGCATTTCCAAACAACTTGCAATCGACCGGCCGTTTGGCGCCACGCAGGATCGCGCAGCACTCACAGGCCGGATTGTCTGCGACACGCATGTCGTGGATCGCAAAACGCGTCTCCGCGTCGAACTTTGCGTAAGACCGCTTAAGCTTCAGTCCGCTGTTGGGTACAAGTCCAAGCCCACGCCATTCAAACTGCTCACGCAGTTCGAATACCTGCGACACCTCCTCCTTGGCGCGCCGATTGCCATCGCGTGTCACTGCACGGCTGTATTGGTTTTCTACCTCGTAGCGGTCTTGGTTCACCTGCCGCACCAGCATCAGGATAGCCTGCAGCACGTCGAGTGGTTCAAATCCGGCGACCACGATCGGCTTCTCGAACTGTTCCGCCAGGGGCTCGTAAGGCCGCGTACCGATAATGGTGCTGACATGTGCAGGCCCGATGAAGCCGTCAATGGGGACGCCACCTGTGTTGCGGATCTTCGGGTTCTCGAGAATGCTGTGCATCGCCGAGGGTGTAAGCACGTGATTGCAGAACACGCTAAGGCCCTCCAACCGTTTGTTCTCGGCAATGCGAATCATGACCGCCGACGGGGGTGTCGTGGTCTCAAATCCGATGGCAAAGAAAACCACTTCACGGCCCGGCGTCTGTTCGGCCAGCCGGATAGCGTCGAGGGTCGAGTAGACCATCCGAATGTCGGCCCCGAGCGCTTTAGCTCGCAACAGGGACTGTCCTTGCGACCCGGGCGCGCGCATCAGGTCGCCGTAGACGCACAGAGTGACCTCTGGTCGCTCGGCGAGCCGGATCGCCATGTCGATACGGCTCGCCGGCAGAACGCAGACGGGACAACCGGGCCCGTGGATCATCCGGACGTTCGCGGGCAGCAGATCCTCCAAACCGTAGCGGGAGATGGCATGAGTGTGTCCACCGCAAAATTCCATGAACCGGTAGGCTCTTTGTGAACTGACCGCAGCGTCAATCGCACGCGCAAGTCCGTGCGCGGTGGTCTTGTCGCGAAATTCGTCAAAATATTTCACGATCGGCATTCCTGCGCTGCGCTGCCTAGCTCCTGCAGGAGCTCTAGCGTGCGCTTGGCTTCTGTCGGATCGATCTTAGCGAGCGCATAGCCGACATGGACTAGGACGCAATCGCCGACCTCAAGCTCGTCGATGAGGGCAATCGATATCTCCAGGCTGATGCCATCGATGGACACGAGGGCCATTTGGTTGGGAAGAATCTTGGCGATCTTTGCCGGAACCGAAAGACACATATCAGGCAGTTCCTCCGCTGGCGGGCGACTGTTGAGCCATCTGTAGAGCGGCAATCCAGGCCTGGCCAAGGCTCAAACCGCCATCATTGGGCGGCAGCCGCTGCGGCACCAGCGGGGTAAGACCGGCATCGCTGCAACCGCGCGGGATTTTGTCCGCCAGCACAGCGTTCAGGAAGCAGCCGCCGCTCAGAACCACGGTATTAACGCCCGTTGTCCGCGCAGAGCGCGTGACCCAGTCAACGCAGGCGGCGGCGAAAGTGCCATGAAACAGCCCGGCTCCGCCGGCGACGTCAATGTCATCAGCAATCAACCGCGAGAATAGCGGACCAAGCGACAGCACGCCGCCATCGATGGTCCAGCCGGCTTCCAGAATCGCAGTCTGCCGCACCAGCGCTTCGAGCTTCATCGCTGCTTCGCCGTCATAGCTCTGCAAATTCGCAATCCCCAGCAGCGCCGCTGCCGCATCGAACAACCGTCCCGCACTGGTCGTGGTGGTCCCGCCCGGCTGGTCGAGCAAGTCCGACAGCCCCCCGGCTTGGCGCTGCGCCGCAAAGCGCTGCCCGATTTCGTTACCCCGGCCGAGCCCGTGTAATACTGCGCTCGCCATGCGCCACGGCTCGCGGGCTGCACGATCTCCACCAGGCATCTGCAGGGGCGCTAAGTGCCCGATGCGTCGGGACCACGTCCCTTCGCACAACAATAGTTCGCCACCCCAGTTACCGCCTTCGGAGCCAAAGCCATGTCCGTCGAGCACCAGGGCAAGCGCAGGTCCCGCATGGCCGTGCTCGGCGATTACTGCGGCAGCGTGTGCGTGGTGATGCTGAACCGCGACCAGCGCGCGGGCATTTGCCTCCGCAAACCGGGTAGAAGCCATATCGGGATGCAAATCATGGGCGACGGCGACGGGCTCCACGTCAAGGCTCGATGTGAGGTGTCGGATCGTCTTTTCAAACGCACGGATGCCTTCGGCTGTATTTAGATCGCCAATATGCTGAGAGACGAACGCTTGGTCGTCCCGCGTGATGGTGACGGTCGATTTCAGTGCCCCGCCTACGGCGAGCACGGGCGGGACGGACCTTGCAAGCCGTATCGGTTCGGGAACATAGCCGCGAGCACGGCGAATGAATTGGGCCCGGCCGGCCACCACTGAAACCACGGAATCATCAGCAGGCGTCAAGATATCGCGATCATGGGTCACGACAAGGTCGGCGACCCCCTTGAGTCGCCGCAGCGCCTGCGCGTTATCGATCAGGAGCGGTTCGCCGCAGAGATTTGCACTGGTGACGACGATGACCGGGCCAGACCCCGCACGCGCCTGCGGCGAGCGAAACGCATGCAAGATGAGGTGATGCAGCGGCGCTACGGGCAGCATGACACCCATTCGTGATAAACCAGGAGCTATGGCGGGCGCCAGATTGTTGCGCGTTGGCAGGAGGACGATAGGACGTGCGATGGATTCGAGCAGCGTAAGCTCGGCCGCGTTCGCCTCCGCGATTTCGCCAACGCCCTCTATGGAATCGACCATAACTGCGAGTGGCTTCTGAAGGCGGAGCTTTCTCCTGCGCAAACGCTGCACGGCCTCCTGATTACGCGCATCGCAAAGAAGCTGATATCCGCCCAGCCCCTTTATCGCCACGATCTGTCCCCCCGCGATTGCCGCGACAATGACGCTGATCCCATGGCTGAGCCGAGGACCGCATGCCGGACACGCGATCGCCTCTGCGTGAAACCTGCGGCTCGCCGGATCGGCATAGTCGGCCGCGCAGGCGGCGCACAAGTTAAAAGCGCTCATCACGGTGTTACGGCGATCGTATGGAAGCCGTTCGGCGATGGTGTAGCGTGGGCCGCAATGGCAGCAACTGATAAACGGGTAAAGGTAATGCCGATTTTCTGGATCGAATAGCTCGCTGAGGCATTGCGGGCAGACCGCGGCGTCGGCAACGATCTGCGTTGACAATTTTCCGACTTCGCTCGTGCCGATGGAAAAGTCCTTCGCCGCGAGCGCCACAGTCTCCCGAACGCAGATGTGGTCGATGCGTGCCAATGGAGGCGCCTCAAGCGGTAACGTGGCAACAAACTCCGACGCACGGTGGCCCTCGACCTCGATGATGACGCCCTCGGGGCCATTGATGACAAACCCGGCCAATCCGTACCGCATGGCGAGTCCATAAACGTAAGGACGAAAGCCGACCCCTTGCACTGCCCCGCTCACGCGCACGCGCAGCCGTGTTCGGTCGCAGGTGGCTGCGGCGCTCATAGCCTTGTGTCCTCTACGATGCGCCTCTGATCGCCCGCCTGCTTATCGATCCAGGCGTAGAGCGCGCCAAAGCCCTCTCCAGTACGAGCCGAAACGACAAGCACGTCGATCTTCGGATTGACGCGTCTGGCGTATTCGATGGTCTTTCCCAAATCGAAATCAAGCAGCGACGCCAGATCAATCTTGTTAATCAGCATGAGCGACGAAGCGGCAAACATATCAGGATATTTGAGCGGCTTGTCTTCACCTTCCGTAATCGAAAAAACTACGATCTTGCGGGCCTCGCCAAGATCGAAGGCAGCGGGACAGATCAGATTACCGACGTTCTCGATGAAGAGAATACCGCCTGTGAGCGGCGGCAAGTGGCGATAAGCCTCGCCAATCATTGCAGCATCGAGATGGCAATTCTTGCCGGTATTGACTTGAACGGCTGGCACGCCGGCCGCCCGAATACGTTCGGCATCGTTCGAGGTCTGCTGGTCGCCTTCAATAACCCCAACCGGCCGCCTACGTTTCAGCTCGGACACGGCGCGGACCAGCAGTGTCGTTTTACCTGCTCCGGGACTGGACAATAGATTAAATACAAGCAGGTCATCGGCAACGAAGAGCGCGCGGTTGACGGCCGCAATCCCATTATTCTTGCCCAGAATATCGCGCTCGATCTCAATGATCTTCTTTCTGCTCATGCCCGCGACCCTTAAACCAGCCGAGCCGGCGCCGCCGCTCGGAAGGGCGTGATGATGGGCCGACCGACGACGGTTATAACTATCGCCACCGTGGTTTGAGAGCGGGGGACCTTGGTCGGGCGGCTGAAGGGCAGAATGGCTATCGCAATCATCCTGCACATGGTCGGCGTATCGTTCATGGCTCTCCGCATCATTCGCCTCCAAGTGTTTGGTCGACGGCGTCCCTTCCGTGCAGCCGCAAACGGTACACATCAATCGATCTCCAGCTCTTTTACTCGCATCTGTTCGCCCGCAATTACCTGCAATTGATAGCTGCCGCAGCAAGGACAGCACTCACCGCGTCGTGAAATTTCGACACTTTTCGAGCAGCTCATGCACCAGGCAACGCCTGGTAGTTCGACGATATTAAGAGCGGCGCCCTCGGCAACGGTTCGCGTTGCAGCGACAGCAAAGCAGAACCTGATCGCTTCCGGCGCGGCATGACTCAGCGCTCCCATCTCTAAACAGACGCTCCGCACCCGCGAAGAGGATCGCTCCCGTACCTTCTCCTCGACGATCTGAATGATCCCAAGACAAATCGCCATTTCATGCATCGCGAACTTCGCGAAAATTGAAGGTGAACCCGACGCATGGATCGAGCGATGCAATCAATGCGCGCACTTCATCACAGCGTCGTCGAGCCGTCAGCGCCGCCCCCTGCAGGTTCCGTACAAGCGGTCCGCGCCGGTGGAAGTTCCACTCCGTCGGCGCAAGGAATTCGAAGCGGGATATCCGGCCCTGAGCATCAAGCTCAACCGCGTGGTAGAGACGGCCCCTGGCGCATTCGACCGCGGCCGCTGCACGGCCGGGCCCTAGCTTATATCTTTCGATAATCCCATGCTCCGCGGCGTCAATCTGAGCGCCGGCCTCAAGCCAGGCACATAGCCGGACGATTTCAACAATTCTGGCCGTCAGCCGCTCGGCCGCACCGAAGGGTCTCAGCAACAGCCGATCTCGGGTCATTTGGCGCGCCCATGGACCCGTCTCGGGCACATGTCCTTCGAGATCGGGGCAACAGCAAAACGTCGAGTCATCTCCGAGCAACCGCTCCGTAATTTTGAGGTCGTCAGCAGCGGACAGGAACGAGTGTTCCGTCGGGGCAGACTTCAGGCCGACCTCATTAAGCGCCAGAACGCGACGCGCCAGTGGGCTACCGGACCTGAGCGCGCCCCCCTCATTCGGTACGCCCAGCGTGCCCATCGCAGCGACAATCCGTGCTGTTGCTTCCCGTTGAGGGGAGCCCCAGGCTAGCTGTTCGGAGCGGACAAGCGCTGACAATTCCGACATCAGGGAGCCGATTGCCGCCGCACTGCCGACGTCCGGCGTAAGATGTCCGACAAACAGCCCCCGTACCAAATCCACGATGCGCTCGGTAATGATAAGCGCAATACGACGCTGTTTTGTTGTGAGGGTGATCACTTCGTCGCGCGCGGTTTCGATCGCGGACAACAGTGCGATTTGCTGCGCAGTGGCACATAACGCGAAGAGCCGCGGGACGACATTGAGTAGTGACGAGGCCGGCTTTCCGGCGAATATCCGCGCCAGCGGTGGCCGGACTCGTGGCAGGATCTCGACCGAGGCGACTACGTCGGCAGCTAGCAATACGCGGACATGGATTTTGTTGCGGGCAGCGACGATCATGCGCAACGCGGCCCCATCATCGCGCGCAAGCTATGGCCCATGCGCACGCCCCATCTGCGGGATCCTATCTGATGCCAAATGCCCGAGCGCTTCATGTGAAGTACGCCTTAATGATTTCCTGCAAGCGTTCGGCAGAGTCCTGGAAATCCTCGTCGGCAGCCAACGCAACAATCGGCACGCCCCCAATCTCCAGCGTATCAAGGATGATGTTGTCCGTGGAATTGAAGAACTGCACGGACCAAACATTCCTAGTCCCGGTCGCCTGCACTCGGCAGGCGCCGTAGCCCCGCAACATGAGTTGGACCGGTCCGTTGCCCAAGCTTTGCTGCAGGAATGTCAAGTCGACAATGCTCATTGGTAGCAATGTGAGATTGATGATGTGCGCATTCATGCCAAATCGCCACACGCTAGCCCGCTCGCGTATTTCGGCCAGCACCGGTTGAACGTTCATCGCGCCATGCGGCGGCGTGCCAATCACAAGATCGGCGGACGTCAGGTCAGTTGCGGCACGCCGGACAATCTGCGGAATCCCTCCGACCTCAACATATTCGTTTGCCGGTTCGGTCCCGATGCGCACGCGCCAGATTCCCGCAAGCACGGATTCACGGATTTGCGCCAAACAGCCATCGGGCAGCGCAACCACGCCGGTCACCTCGCCTTCTCCGAGCAATTCGTCGATCAGCTTGTGCTCGGCATCGCTGAGATATGCGAGATCGTACAATTGTGTCGGAGAACCGCTTCTCTGCCCCCCAACGGCAGCAGCGGCATTTGACAACAGCAAGGTGGCGTTCGGGTGCTTCCTTGCACGTTCGTCGCAATCGCGCCAGGCGCGCTTGACGAGCGCACTCGTCGCGGGGCGATAGAATACATCGAGACATCCAGATCTAGTGGTAACGTCGCTCGCCGCCCGGTCGGCGGCGCCGGATACAACGGGGATCGCTGTTTTCACGATGCGATGTTCCATTGTCTGTATCCACGGGCATTGCACTTGCCGACGCCGATGCTGCCGGCGTGTGCCCGAATGATCGGCCCGGAGATGCGATTGATCGTGAGCGAACGGGCCGGTATCTTGCCGATTAGGCAGAGTATATCGTGCCTTTGGCATAGGCTCGGCGTCGACGGTCTACGCCGGCCGACTGGTGTGCCACTAGCCCCGCACGAGTGTACTGCACCTTGCATGCCTGGCCAAACAAACTCAGAAAGAAAGAATGCGAGCTGGATGATCCGGAGCATATGTAGGGGATCGGCCGCCGACAGCGGCATCACGGTCTCCTTCCCGGGAGCGTGCACGGCCAGGCGCGCATCGGCGCTGACGCCCTCCACGTCCGACTGAGTGGGTCGTGTCAGACCATGCTGCGCCGGCTGCAACTTCATCGCACTTCTTTCTGATAATGTTCGGTTCTGCTAGCAGGCGGTTAGCAAGGCGCATGCCAATCACCTTCAGCCGCGGCTCGCATTCGAACCAACGGCATAGCGCCTGATATTATCCAGGCCGATGTTCCTGCGACTGGAATTCGGTCTGTGAAGAACCCCAGTCCGCGCAAGGGAGCGGAACCGTTAGCGTAGGTGCTCCGGCAATTGCGGCTCGTGACCGATCAAGTCCGCAAAGAAGCGATCGTAGTTCTGACCGTTGAGGCTGGCCTCAAGCCCGTCAAGTGCTTCGGAGATCTGCCTTGCTTCATTTTCGTCTAAGAGCCGCACTGCGCTGTCGATATGAACGAGCACCTTGGCGCCGACCGATACATCAGCGAGCAGCATGACGGAGATGCGCCGTTGTTCACTGCCATATTCGCACAGCGCGGTAATACCGTCAGTCTCGACAATCGTCATTGGCAAGCCAAGGCACATGGTCAGTCGCAGGCTTCTAGATCGGCTGCGCCCTCATTTTCATAATTCGCATGGTCAATATTGTTCGCCAAGAGCCGTTCAGATGCAGCCAGCGGCGCGCTCCGCGGTTTTGCCGGCGACTCCCACTGCTCTAGGAGTCTACAAGCGAGTTTAATCGCAGGGGCAATCTGAAAGCGCACCGGTGCGGTCAGCGGTCCGCCCCAATTCTCCAGATCCAACGGCTGACAGCCGATAAGAGCGAGCTCTCGCGGCCGTCTGCCAAGCAAATCGGCCGCGCTCAAGACCTCCTGGAAGCCGGTCTGATGCAGGCTCACTTTCTTGGCGCCCGTGAATTTTGGCACTTCGTCATCTCGTACAAGCTTCAACTGCCCGGGCAGCAATCCATAGTCGATAGCATCGAACACGATCAGGCAATCGGCCCCTTCAAGAAAACTGACGAGGTAGAGCCCCTGGGTGCCGCCATCGAGAACGGTGACGTTGTCAGCGACGGCGTAGAGGCGATGAAACTCCTCGACCGCACGCACACCAAATCCCTCATCGGCCCACAGGATGTTGCCAATGCCGAGCACCAGAATCCGCTTTTTGTCTTTCGGATTGAGCATGCGCTTCCCAGTCAATCGTCAAACCCGCGCTCACCTACTTCATAGAAGGGAAGCTGCGGCGCGACATGATGTCGTCCCGGAGCACCGCGTAGATGTGGACCAGCGCGAACATCACGATCACCCATAGGCCGAGATGATGCCAGGTGTGGACGTCCTGACTGTTCGGCCAGAGTGAAAACACCCAGCCGAACACCTTGTACTGCCAGCTGTCAGTACCAGCACCTTGCCCATAAAGTGCAAAGCCTGTGACGACCATGAATGTGATCGTCTGCGTAAACATGAAGAACATTGCGAGCTGAGCAAGGCGGTTGTGCCCGAGGCCCGTCTCAGGCTCAACCGTAAGGAAGGCATACCTGCGAATCTCGTGGTACAATTCCCGCCAAAAGCAGCCGCGCCAGAGCGGCACGCAAAAGATTTGTATGGCATTCGCGTTTCCCATCAAAGCCCAGTAGATGCGTAGAAGAAAGCCGACGCTGAGCACATATCCCGCCGAGAAATGAGCGAAGCGGATATAGCCGAACAGGAAACTGCCGCTTGCCTTTCCCCACGTCGCTGGTGTCCCGGTTCCAATAAAATAGCCGGTTAAACTCAGCACCAGAATCGCAGCCGCATTAACCCAATGCCAGAGTCGCACCGGCGCATAAATGTAGGCGACGCCGCCGCCCCTCCTGCGAGCAGTCGGTGCCGCATCGACGGCGGCAAGAAGCTTCTGAGCCGTGTCCTGCATGGACCTAACGAACTTTAACTGAAGCCATTTCTTGGCCCTCAGCACTCATCACGTGCGTCGAGCAAGCCAAGCACGGATCAAAGGAATGGATGGTGCGCAAGATCTCCAGAGGCCGCTGCGGATCGGCCATCGGGGTACCGATCAGGGAAGCTTCAAAAGCGCCAATATTGCCCTTCGAATCGCGAGGAGATGCGTTCCACGTCGTCGGCACGACACATTGATAATTGTCGATCTTACCGTCCTTGATCTTAATCCAGTGCCCGAGCGCACCGCGAGGCGCTTCAGTGAAACCGTAGCCTTTGGCTTCCTTGCGCCAGCTTTCCGGGCTCCACTTGCTGATATTGGCAGTTGCCGTATTGCCCGCCTTGATGTGGATTACGAGCTTATCCTGGAAATAGCGCATCTGATGGGCCGCCCATTGGCATTCGAGCGCCCGCGCCGCAGTACGGCCAAGCGTCGAGAACAGCGCAGTCAAAGGAAGATTGAGCTCCTTGAGCAGTCTCTCGGCTGGCTCCTTGAACTCGGCTTTGCCTTGCGCATAACCGACGATGTATCGGGCCAACGGCCCGACCTCCACGGCACGGCCGCGCCAGCGCGGCGCTTTGATCCAGGAATATTTGCCGCCCTCGTCGAGTTCCTTAATATCTGTCTTGCTGCCTTTGAGTTTTGGCCCAAGTTCAAAACTCGGCTCGGTAATACCATCCCAGGGATGCAGTCCACAGCAATCGCTGGGGTATTTATACCATGAATGCTCGACGAACTCCTGGATCTGTTCGGGGTCACCATGGTCGATCGGCAGTATCTCCTTGAGATTGCCATCAAGAATGACCCCGCGCGGCAGCTTAAAACTCTCGGCGGAACAGTCATTGGCCTTTTCCGGGATGTCGCCATAGGACATTACGCTTTTGCTCGAAAGACCACCGCCGTGGAGCCAGTCCCTATAGAACGAGCAGATCGCGGTAACGTCGGGCAGGTAGACCTGCTCGACAAACTCGATCGAGCGGTCGACGATGGAGGACACAATGTTCAGTCGCTCCATGTTGATCGCGCCCACCGCACCGATTCCCTCGATGTTGATCGCGCACGGCACGCCGCCCACGAGCCAGTTTGGATGCGGGTTCTTGCCACCATAAATAGCTTGAATCTTGACGATCTCCTTCTGAAAGTCGAGCGCTTCCAGATAATGAGCGACCGCCATCAGGTTCGCTTCCGGTGGCAGTTTGTAGGCCGGATGCCCCCAATAGCCATTCTTGAACGGACCGAGCTGCCCTGATCCGAAGAATTTGGTCAGCCGGATCTGCAAATCCTTAAAATAGCCAGGGGATGACAGTGGCCAGGGCGAGATAGACTGCGCCAGTGTAGAGGTCGAGTTGGGATCGGCCTTGAGCGCGGAGACCACGTCGACCCAATCCAACGCATGGAGGTGATAGAAATGTACGAGGTGATCATGCACGAGCAGGCACAGCTGCATGATGTTGCGGATCGAATTGGCATTCTCCGGAATCGTAATACCTAGTGCATTTTCAACTGCGCGCACGGAGGTGAGCGCATGGGTGCCGGTGCAGACCCCGCAAATCCGCTCGGTGAACGCCCAGGCGTCGCGCGGATCGCGCCCGCGCAGGATGACTTCGATGCCACGCCACATCGTCCCGCTTGAGACCGCATTGCGGATCACATTCTCGGAATCGAGATTGGCTTCGATGCGGAGGTGGCCTTCGATGCGCGTCAGCGGATCGATAACGATTCGCCTGCCGGAACGATCGAGATTAAACCCATTCGGCGTCTGGACGGCCACTGTCGTCCCCTCCTCAACTCGGTTTGCCTTTGTCGGCTGGGCGATCCGGCCGATGGGTCAACCGCTTCACGGCGGTGACCGCCGCGTGGGCAGCGACGGTTAGCCCCACCACGCCGGCAGCGGCCATGCCGATCTCGTCGGCGTTCTCCTCAATGCCGAACTGCTTGATGGTTGTGAGTCGGTCGTAAAATGGCCCTTTATCCCAGAAGCTGTCTTCGGAGCAGCCGAGGCAGCCGTGGCCGGATTGAATCGGAAATGAAACGCCGCCGTTCCATCGAAGTGCCGAACAGGCGTTGTAGGTGGTTGGCCCCTTGCAGCCCATCTTGTACAGGCAATAGCCCTTGCGTGCATTGGTGTCGTCCCACTCTTCGACGAATTGGCCTGCGTCGAAATGGGACCGCCGATAGCACTTATCGTGAATGCGCTCGGAATAAAACATACTTGGGCGCCCTTGGCGATCAAGCTCGGGAAGCTTTCCGAACGTGGTGATGAAAGTCACGAGGCCACTCATGACCTCTGCGACAGGAGGGCACCCAGGCACCTTGATGATCTGCCTATTGGTGACCACCTTATCGATCGGCACCGCGCCAGTCGGATTTGGCTTGGCCGCTTGCACGCATCCCCAGGACGCACACGTACCCCAAGCGACGATGGCCATTGCCTCTTCCGCCATCGACGTGAGCTTTTCAACGAACGGCTTGCCGCCGTCAATGCAAAACATGCCACCTTCGTTCAACGGGGGATTGCCTTCAACGGCGAGCACATACCCACCTTGGTACTTGGCACGCGTTTCCTCCAGGATGGCCTCAGCCTGGTGTCCTGCCGCCGCCATGATCATATGGTCATAGTCGAGCGAAATCATCGACAGCAGCGCGTCTTTGATCAAGGGATGGGCCGAGCGGATAAAGCTTTCCGAGCAGCAGGTACACTCGAGCCCGTGCAGCCAGATGACGGGCACACGCGGTTTGGTTTCCAGGGCGTGCGCAATTCTGCTTGCGGTGAGCGGACCAAGTCCCAAGCTCGCGGCGGTCAAACTGCAGAATTTGTGGAAACTACGACGCGTGATACCCTGGCGTCTGATCACGCTGTAGAACGTTTCCCTTCCATCACCCATGAAACCGTCCTTGCGAATTGTCGCCAGCCGTTACGAATTGGTGACGTTCAGCAAGAAACAGGCCAGCGAAGCGAAACACTCGAAAGATATCAAGGCGCCACTTCGAGGTCTGCGGATTGTCGAACCCGACGCGCCAGAAGCTGGAGCATTGATCTGTCACGCTCATGTTGTCCAGTTTTTGAGAGTCGATGTGAGCACTTCAACAAATCAGCACTATGGTTCAGCCATGCAGGGGACTACGCTCCTGCACAACCGCGACACTCGTCATGCCGATCGTTGAATAGAATTGGTTCAGTTGACGGGCACCGCACTGCCCCCGCCTCAATCAGACTTGCCGATTACTGACAAGGATGCGTTGAAGCGCTCATAGTCGCAACTATGCAGGCAGCACGTACCAAAGCGGCTGTCGAGCGAGGAAGAGAATCCGCAATGGGCTGAGCTGTGGTGCGCACACTAAGTCGCCTTTTTAGGTCTGCTTCGATCCGATCTGCCCTTGGTTTCAAAGCGGCTCGCCGCGCGGCTTTTCTACGGTGCCGTGGGTGGCGACAGACCGGACGTTTACAGCTATCACCTCGGAGCCTTCATCGCGCAAGCCAATCGTTAGCAACGTGCGACATCGTTGGCGCATCGCGACACGCACCTTGCTTGAAGGAGATTCTTCGCAATGGCGGAGGCGATTGCGCTTTTGAAGCATGCTGCGATTCGTCTGACGCCGATAGAAAACGGCGGCGCCTACTTTCAGTCGGCATCGATCCGTCCTAGCAATACTGTCCGCCTACTACACCAAACGGCTCATCGCGCCTTTCGGCGGAAAGCGAATTATCGGATTATCGCAGCATAGACGATATACTGGACTTGTTCGCGGTAATACTTCCGGATTTCTCCGGGCGCCGCCGTCCCGACCACCGCGACCAGACGCTCTTTTGGGTCGCAGAAAAATTGTGTCCCGTAGGCGCCAGTCCATGTGAACTCACCTGGATTGCCCGGAACCGCCGAGAGCCCCTCGTTGATGCGTACAGCCACTCCAAGCCCGAAGCCGAAGCCGGCACGGTGCGCCTCCACATTGGCAACCTTATTCTTAATCCCTGGTCCGAGGTGATCGGAAATCATGTGACGCACCGTCCTCGGACCAAGAATGCGCTGGCCATTGAGCTCCCCGCCGTTCAGGAGCATTTGTCCAAAGCGCACGTAGTCACCGACTGTCGCAAATGCGCAGGCTCCCCCGCAGTCAAAATTCGTCGGAGTTTCGAGGAGCTCGATCTCTTGTGGTTTTCCCGTCAGCGGGTCGTCTGGAAATGGATGCGCCAGGCGCTTGCGTTGCGATTCCGACAAATGGAAAGTGGCATCTTGCATTTCGATTGGCTTCCACAAGTTGCTGGCAAGATAGTCGCCCAATCGCTGTCCGCTGACTTGTTCCACGACAGCTCCCAGCACATCGCTCGAGAAGCCGTATTCGAATTCTGTCCCCGGTTGATGCGCTAGCGGCAGCTTGGTAATGGCTTCGATGAAAGCCTGCTTATCACCCCTTAGTGCCGGAGCAGCGAAATCGGGGTAGAGACGCGCCACTTGGTCTGAGCTGTTGGGGGGCGCGCCATAGGTGAGCCCGGATGTGTGGCGGTAAAGATCGTGGATCAAGATCGGAGAATTCTGCGTTTGAAACTTCAGTGAACCGTCATGCTGTGGCACTCCCACCTTCATGCCTGCGAATTCCGGATAGTAATCCGTAAGTCTGGCCTGTAGAGGCAGGCGACCTTGTTCCATGAGGATAAGACCCGCAACGGCCACCATCGGCTTGGTCATAGAAGCAAGCGCGAATATCGCGTCGAGCCGCATCGACCTTCCCTTTGCCGGATCGAGTTGTCCGTACGCCTTGTAGTGAATCAGCTTGCCGTCTCTGGCGATTGCAACCACCGCGCCCGGCACGCGTTTACTCGCGATCTCCCGAGCGAAGAACTGGTCTAGCTTTGCAAGGCGCTGCTGAGAAACGCCGACGTCATCGGCCTTCGCTTCGGGCAGAGGCGCGGACTGCACTGAATTGAAGCCGATTGCGGCTGCCGCTGCGACCATAACAAGGTTGTTCATTGTAGCCTCGAAGGGGCGGATGGATCCAGTTTGTAATACTGCGGCTCGGCCGCTGTCGGATATGTGGCAAGGCTAGGATGGTTCGGTGCCTCGCCTAGCACAATGTCTGTCGATGATGGCTAAGGTGAAGATTGTCGCAAGGGCGAACATCACCATACCAGCGGCAACCACACTTGCCTCGTGCCAACGCGACGCTTGCACGTAGTCTACGACGTAGGCCGACAACACCTTGGTGCGTCCAGGAATATTGCCGCCGATCATCATCACGACGCCGAATGTGCCGATCGTATGAGAAAATCCGAGCACGGCTGCTTTAACAAGCTCCAGTCGCGCCAGCGGCGCACTGATGGCAATGAAGGCATACAATGGCGAAACACGCCCTTTCATTTCCAACGGGTGACCGCCAACCGCAACAAAGGCGTTACGTATAGGCTGCACGACCAATGGCAGGGCCGAGAGCACCGATCCGACCACGATACCCCCGAAGGTAAAAGCGAGCGTTCGCCCGCCCCAGAAAGAGGCGAGAACGCCACCCGGTCCGTCGGGGCCGAGCAAAACGAGTACGCAGAAGCCGAGAGCCGCTGGAGGTAGCACCAGTGGAAGTGCGATCATCGCGGCCACCGCCTCGCTCAGAAAAGTCTTTGAGCGGGATAGCCACCAGGCGAGGGGCACACCAATCACGAGGAGGATCACGGTCGTCACGCTAGCGAGCTCGATTGTGAGCGCAACGGATTGCGAAATCTCTGACGAATCGACATTCACGTGCGTCAGCCCGCCAGTGAGCCCAGGTCGCCGTATCCTGACAGTGATCGCCTGCATGTCCGGCTCATCCAGCGATGTGGCGCGAATAGCCATTTGGTAGCGCGGCAGCTCGTTGCGGCCGCCGAATTCACGCGCGTCGCTTCTGCGAGCAAGAACAGCATCACAATCGACAACTCCTGTGACAAGTACGCCTCGATCCAACCGACGGCGGCAGCCTCTCCTTGTGTCATCAGCAATTCCTGTGCCGCGTGCGAACTGTGGCGGCTCTATGCCCAATGTGAAAAAAGCCACGCAGACGCTAACGTCACTGTGGAGGGGACCTAACGCTCTGTCAGATTTCAAGCATCTTTGTTCCCGAGCAGACAGTGACAGCCGCGCAACGAAAACGGCAGACTTCTAAAACCTCGACAGATGCCTGTTTCGCTTGTCGGCGGCTCAAACGCCGCCCTCGCCGGGGCCGGTAGCTGAACGCTCGGCAGCAACGCGAAAGATTTAGCTGAGAAATCATCGTACGCTGCTTCTGCGACGTGCCAAAGGCGCGAGGGGCCGCGAGCGAAGGCCGCCTCTCGACCGCCCCAGCTCATGCGCAGGGTCAGCACAGGCGTGGAGACACACGCTCCGGCACCAACGAGCTTCGCCGCTAGCGGCAACGCAGTTCATCCATCAAAGATCTTGTCCGCGCAATGGAGTCATAAACCAGGCTTCCATCCGGTAAATGCGTACAATCCAAAATATCAATTTTACGAATGCCACATACTGTTGCATCGATCTCAGTGACTCCAACCGAGACGTATCGGCGCTAATGCGCGCTACGGTTTTTGTTCGACCTTGCGCGAACGCGGTACGAGTACTCAAGCCGATGCCGCCGAACACAGGCTAGTTGTCCGCGACTTGTTAATCGGCCGCAGTTTGGGATCTGGTGCATATCTTGCTTAGGGAGAAAGGACAACGTAACTAAACGTCTGCCTTTTGAAGGACGCGCCGGCTCTCGGAACCGTCTTCAATCAGGGCAAGGCAAAAATGATTGGTCTCGTATGACGCTGTCGTCTCTCAACAAAGCGGCGGCTCACATTCGAGTATATTCGGGAAGGAAGCGTCATGACCACCATGGCAACTGCGTTGCCTGTACGCGCGTCGCAAGCTTGGTATAAGATACTCTACGTCCAGGTGCTAATCGCGATCTTAATTGGCGTCATGGTTGGCTGCCTATGGCCGTCTATCGCCACAAACGACTGGATCAAGGCGCTTGGTGACGGGTTCATCAAGCTCATCAAGATGGTGATTGCGCCGATTATTTTCTGCACTGTTACATCTGGTATTGCGCATATTCAGGATGCCAAGAAAGTCGGGTGCGTCGGCGTCAAGGCGCTGTTCTATTTCGAGATCGTCTCCAGCTTTGCCTTGCTGTTGGGCCTCGTTATGGGCAATCTGGTCCAAATCGGCCATGGCCTTGCGGTTAAGCCGGATGCTGCGGCGGTTGCCAATTACGTCAAGCAGGCGGAAGCCTCGAAAACCGTCGACTTTGTTCTCAACATCATTCCCGATAGCGTGATCGGCGCCTTCGCTCGCGGCGACGTTCTGCAGGTTCTCTTGTTCGCGATCCTTTTCGGCTTCTCGCTGATGGCGCTGGGAAAGCGTGGGGAGCGTTTGCGCGGGATGATTGACGACGTCGCGCACGCGGTGTTCGGAGTAATCGCTATTGTAATGAAAGCGGCCCCGATCGGCGCCTTCGGCGCCATGGCTTTCACGGTGGGCAAGTTCGGGCCCGCAGCACTCGGCAATCTGATCGGTCTCATCGCGCTGTTCTACGTGACGGCTGCGCTGTTTGTGGTGGTGGTGCTTGGTCTGATCGCCCGCCTCGTCGGCTTTTCAATCTTCAAGTTCCTTGTCTTTATCAAGGACGAGCTTCTGATCGTGCTCGGTACGTCGTCCTCCGAAAGCGCGCTGCCGCAATTGATGGAGAAGCTCGAGCGGCTGGGCTGCTCCAAGCCGGTAGTCGGACTGGTGGTGCCAACTGGCTACTCCTTCAACCTTGACGGCACCAACATCTATATGACACTTGCAACATTGTTCATTGCCCAGGCACTCGGCGTCGATCTCACCTTTGGCCAGCAGCTCACGATCCTGCTCGTCGCAATGCTAACGTCGAAGGGAGCAAGCGGCGTCACCGGCGCAGGCTTCATCACGCTCGCTGCGACATTATCGGTGGTAAACCCAACTCTAGTGCCGGGTATGGCAATCGTGTTTTCGATCGACAAGTTCATGAGCGAGGTGCGCGCCCTTACCAACATCATCGGTAATGGCATCGCGGCTGTGTTCGTATCCTGGTGGGAAGGCGAGCTCGATCACGTGACCCTGCAGGCTCGGCTCAGCCAGCCCACCGTTTCCACCACTATCGACACTACAAGCACAATGAGGTAGGTCCGGCATCTTAGCCGCCGCCATTCGGGCGCGAATGACTATCTCATGCGCTCTCCGGTGCGCAGCCCTTGCGCGGCGGCCAGACGCCTCTCCTGAGAGGCAGGCCTGCAAAGAAGTAGGCCTTTCTTCAGGGCTTCTCTTTCGCGGTCAGGCTACCGGCCACCTGAGCGCTTGTGCAACATTTTTGCCAAGCCACAAGACTGCGACAGAACACGTCCGGCGTGACGCACCAGGTATTAATCCGCCTAGAATACTCACATGGCGTCGCTCCCCTTGCCTCACACGAGTAAGAGCGCGGGAGGGATCCTGCGGACGCAACTCGTCATCCGTCGTTACTATGCGCGCTGCGTCATCAGATCATGGTGGGTGTGATCAGCGTGGATTAGATGGCGCTCGACGGAGGCGTGGCGAGTCGTTGCAAAGCTGGCTTCGGTTCGACGTCGATGTCGCCGCTCGATTCCAGCGAAACCAGATGGAAACGAGTCTTTCGCAGCTAGGCGGGATGGCACTTGCGCGTTCTTCGTGCCGGCGAGACCAGTGATTCGGCAGCTTGTTTCTGCTCTTTGCCGGTTTGGAGGCGCGCCTGATTCCTTTCGATTCTACCTCCCGGCTGAACTGAAACCGCTGTCCTCATTCCAGGGGTGTAAGGGGATGCATCGGCTGTAGGCTCAAGAGACTGGCCCCTACCGGCAGCGGCGCAAAGCAGACATTTCAGCTTCGACAGGGGCCGCGTCTGCGACACCTATTGATAAGTTTAGGACAACTATACGTATGTTTATGATGCGTTTTTTCCCCGCTCGTGCTGAGTTCGGCAGCGGTGATCAATCTCGGACACGCTCACCCGCGGACCCAAGCGTCTAAGGCGGACTCAAGCGTCTAAGATTGCCTCATTTTTGCCTAAAATGCGATAGCTCTCCCGCCGGAGAACAGGCCGGACGGTCTCAAAATGTATAGTATCAGCAGACTTAAACTTTCAGCCCCTCAGTTGACCTTGGGCAGCATAACGCTAGCCGCGGTCACACTGACTTGCTTGTACTTTCACGCGCATTTCGCCGCCACGGCGTTCGCCTATTTGTTAGTAGTCTTACTATTTTCGTTGATGGGCAGCTTCATCGCGTCATCCGCGCTTTGCATCGTGGCAATCGCTGCTCTCGCTTACTACTTTGCGCCGCCGGCGTTCAGTCTGCGAATCGATGATCCGCGCGATGTTTCTGTGGTTGTTGCATTCTTTGTTGTCTCAATTGTGGGAACGCACCTGATCGGAAAACTCCGCCAGGAACGAGAGGCTGCGCGCGTGGCTGCGGCCAAGCTTCAGCGAAGTGCGACGGATTTGGAGGATCGTGAAAAACGGTGGCGCGCAATCTTCGAGCACAATCCGGCCATGTACTTCATGGTCGATGAAGCCGGCATTGTCCTCAACGTCAATACGTTCGGCGCGACACAAGTGGGATACGCTTGTGCAGAACTGATCAACCAATCAGTGCTCGGCATATTCCTTGAGGAGGATCGTGGATTCGTCCGCAAATGCATTCGGGCGTGCTTTGATGATGTTGGACAATCCCGCACTTGGGACGTCCGGAAAGTGAGGAAGGACGGCTCTGTTTTGTGGGTACGTGAACACGCCAAGGCCATGCTTTGGGCCGACGAGCGCCCCGTCGCCCTTATAGCCTGCGAAGATATCACGCAGCGCAAGCAGACCGAGCTTGCACTGCAGCGGAGCGAAGCGCATTTGGCCCAGGCGCAGGAGCTGAGTCATACAGGCAGCTTCAGCTGGAACCCCACTACGGGTGAGGCCTTCTGGTCCAAAGAAACATTTCGGATTTTCCAATTAGACCCTCAGACAGTGCCACCGGGGCCGGAACTCGTCGTTGAGCGCACTCATCCAGATGATAGGGCTTCGGTTAGAGAAATTATCGATCGCGCGATGCGAGACCCGAGCGATTTCGAGCACGAATACCGGCTTCTGCTACCGGACGGCTCGGTAAAGCACATTCATGCGCAGGCACGAGCCACGAGGACAGCCTCTGGTGACATCGAGTTTGTTGGGGCAGCCACGGATATTACGGCGGCGAGGCGAGCAGAGCAGCAGCTGCGCCGCAGCGAGGCCTATCTGGCCGAGGCCCAGCATCTCACTCACACAGGCAGCTGGTCCTGGGACGTCTACGGTCTAGATTTCGTGTATCGCTCCGCCGAGGTCGATCGTCTGTTTGGCTTTAGCCCACAAGAGCCGGTATCGATCGAGACCATTCGATCGCGCATCCATCCGGACGACTTGCCGCGGCTACAGGAGGTGCAGCGGCAGGCGATTGAACACGTGGAAGAACGGTTCGAGTATGATTTTCGTATTCTTCTGCCAGATGGCGGGATAAGGCGCATACACTCCGTTGCACACGTTGTCCTCGGCAGCGATGGTAATGTCAGCGAGCTCATCGGAACACATATGGATGTCACCGAGCAGCACGCAGCTAGGGAACGCCTGGAAAACACACTTGTCGCGCTGCGCGAAAGCGAGCAGCGCTTTCGCGACTATGCCGAGACAGCTTCCGACTGGCTCTGGGAGACCGGGCCAGATCATCGGGTCACTCACTTGTCCGAGCACACCAGCGCAGCGGGAATTTTGGCGACAGGAGTGATGGGCCTGCTTCGCTGGGACATTGCGTGCGACACGGAAGAGGAACCCGAGAAGTGGCGTCAGCATCGGGCGACGTTGCAGGCGCATCTGCCGTTTCGGGATCTCGTCTACCGCACCGTGAATCGGACGAAATCTCCGATCTATGTCCGCACGAGTGGCAAGCCTTTCTTCGACGGAAACGGAACTTTTCTGGGCTATCGGGGCGTCAGCACTGACATAACGGCTCTTATTCGCGCTGATCAGGCCGAACAAGAGCTGCGAAAGGCACAAGCGGAGCTTGCACATGTGACGCGTGTAACGACGCTAGGAGAACTGACGACTTCCATCGCTCACGAGATAAACCAACCACTCGCCGCTATTCTCAACAACGCCGATGCGTGCCTCGGCTGGATGGCACGGGAAGCTCCTGATCTTGCCGCCGCGCGCTCTTCGGTGGAATGGATCATCGAGGACGCAATCCGGGCAAGCGAGGTGATCCGCAGTGTTCGCGCGCTCGCGAAGAAGGGCGAGATTGAGATGGTGCCACTCGACATTAATGAGGTCGTTAGGGACGTCATTGCGCTGGTAACACGAGAACTGGTGAGCCACCGAGTGACGTTGCGAACCGAGTTGGCGGCCGCGCTGCCTAGGATCCTCGGTGACCGAATTCAGCTACAACAGGTGATCATCAATCTGGTAATGAACGGAATCGAGGCGATGGACGCAGTTACAGACCGGCCGCGCGAACTTCTGATTCAATCATCCAAGGACGATCTGGGGCACGTGCAGCTTGCCGTGGCCGATTGCGGCGTCGGGATCGCCGAGAAGGACGCTGACCACGTCTTGGATCCCTTCTTCACCACCAAGTCGAGTGGCCTTGGAATGGGCCTTTCGATCTGCCGTTCTATCGTGGAAGCTCATGGAGGCCGGCTATTGCTTCTCCAGAAAAATGAACCGGGCGCGACCTTCCAGTTTGCCCTGCCCGTGCACAAGGAGGCCCTCCAGTGACAGGACGATTTGACTCGCCAGGTGAGGGTAGCAATGCCGAGGCCTCGACGAAGCCGATCGTCTTTGTCGTTGAGGATGACATCTCCGTGCGCCGCTCACTTACGAATCTTTTTCAACAGGTAGGGTTGGAGGTCGTTGCGTTTGGATCGGCCCGTGAAATGCTGCAGAGCACAATTCCGGACGTCACAAGCTGTCTAGTTCTTGATGTCCGGCTGCCGGGCCTGAGCGGCCTTGACTACCAGACCGAGCTGGCCAGGTTGAACATACACATCCCGATCATTTTCATTACGGGCCATGGCGACATTCCCATGACCGTCAAGGCCATGAAGGGAGGTGCGGTGGATTTTCTCAGCAAGCCGTTCCGCGATCAGGAACTGCTTGATGCCGTGGTTGCGGCGACCGAACGAGATCGCAAAAGACGGGAAGCTCAGCGAACGGTCGCGAACCTGCAGTCTCTATTTGAGACCTTAAGCCCGCGCGAGCAGGGAGTGATGAAACTGGTCGCGGCCGGCCTGATGAATAAGCAGGTAGCCGCCGAACTTGGGCTCGCCGAGATTACGGTGAAGATCTACCGGGGTCACGTAATGAAAAAGATGCGTGCCCGGTCGCTGGCCGACCTGATCAGAATGAGCGAGACGCTGGGAATTCGCGTCAATCGTTCCGAACAAACGCAAGTATGATTTTACAATTCCATCACTTAAGCCCACTTTTCGCCGAAAGTGGCTAGCGCTTTGGCTGCCGCTGTACTGCGTCGGGAGGGCTCATCTTGTCCACGCCTTTGATTTCCGTCGTTGACGACGACGTCTCCGTCCGTGCGTCGACAGAAAACCTTTTGAAATCGCGTGGCTACGTCGTGCAGATATTTGCGTCGGCCGAGGCACTCCTGCGGTCGCCGTACTTGAATGAGACATCCTGTGTCATTACCGATGTGCAGATGTCGACTATGAGCGGGCTGGAGCTGCTGGCAGAGATGCGGACGCGTGGTTACGACACACCTTTCATTTTCATTACAGCTTTCCCCAACGAGCGCGCGCGCGCGTCAGCCTTGGAGGCCGGGGCGATTGGCTTCCTCGCCAAGCCATTTGGCAGGCAAGAGCTACTCAAGTGCCTCGACATCGCATTGAAGGCATATGGCGAGCGAGGTGACATCTGATTTGATCAACCTGCGAGTTCTTGTCCGATCTAAATGCTCGTCGGAACGACGATCACGCACTGAGCAACGTCTTCGCACTCGGAACCGCGACTTGCCCGCCCAGCATACGGCGCGCGAACATCAGCGGCGCGGCGGAACTCTTAAAAGAGTACGATCCGGTGGGCCCCTCAAGTTGGCTTGTCATACGGCTTCCTTTTGAACGACACGGCGGTCCGGTTATGAGCAACCGCAGCGGCTGGATGGCCACCTTGCCGGCACAGGCTCGCCTGCGGCGCTGACCAACGATATCGCCTGCGTGGGTCAGCAGGTCAATCAGCGTCCAATTCCCAATAAAGGAGGCGCTGGACCATGTTTCGCCATAGCCGTAGGCAAGTTTGGCGCTGCTGCTCGTTCTGGCGCAGACGCGCGAGATGAGCTATTGCAGCTATGAGGTATAGAAAACGAACCGCATGACCTATTGCAGTCCGCTGCTCCGAAAGCGGCAAGTGCGCTTGCTATACGCTTATAATCCAATGCGTGCCTTCGGATTGGCGACGCGGGATTGCTGGCGCTTCTCTTACTCGATGTCGTAGAAGTGCGGCTCCATGCCGCGTTGCTCCACGAATTAATTGGCTAGCGTGAGATATCGCCGCTCCTTTGTCGCTTCCTAGAGGCGTGCCAACGCAAGTTCGATTTCCGGATGGCCACGCTAGCCGTGCAACTGATCGCGCTCTGGGCCGATAACTGTGCCCAGGTGGTCTGCGAGCCTGCAAACGACCTCCAGCAATCGCCGTTTTCCAGTTGCGTGAAAGAACGCGAGACCTGCTTCAATCAAACGGCCGGATCGTTCTCATTCTGAGGTCGCCACGCCATTAGTGGCCTCAATGCTCAGATATATCACTGTAGCCTCATTCCACAGTCACCGATTTTGCCAGATTACGCGGCTGATCCACGTCCGCGCCCCTTGCGACGGCGGTATGGTAAGCCAAGAGCTGAACCGGAATGGCATAGAGCATCGGCGTAAAGCTTGCGACCATCTCAGGCAGCACAATGGTCATGAGTGTGTCCACCGTCGCTTCCAAAGCCCCCTTCGAATCGGTGATCAGGATGATCTTGCCGCCCCGAGCCGCAACTTCTTGCATATTCGAGACGGTCTTCTCGAACACATCGTCATAAGGCGCGATCACCACCACAGGCACGGCCTCATCGATCAGTGCGATCGGTCCGTGCTTGAGCTCGCCGGCGGCATAACCTTCTGAATGGATATAGGCAATTTCCTTCAGCTTGAGTGCGCCCTCCAACGCCAGGGGAGCCGATGTGCCACGACCGAGATAGAGCACGTCCCTTGAATCGGCGATATAACGCGCGAGTTTCTCGATCTGCGGCTCGATTAACAGCGCCGCAGCAATCAACCGCGGCACTTCGATAAGCTCACGCACGAGCCTTGTTTCATCGATCTCGGACAGCTTACCGCGCTGTTTGCCTGCTGCGACGGCAAGCGCCGCCAATACCATCAGCTGGCAGATGAATGCCTTGGTGGAAGCGACGCCGATTTCCGGCCCCGCCAGCGTCGGCAGAACGGATTCGCTCTCGCGCGCAATCGTCGACGTCGCGACGTTGACCACAGATATCGTGTGCACGCCCTGGTCCTTGGCGTATCGCAACGCAGCTAGCGTGTCAGCGGTTTCGCCCGACTGCGAGATGACAATCGCGAGATCGCCACGGCGCAAAGGCGCCTCCCTGTAGCGGAACTCGGACGCTACATCGATCTCGACAGGCAAGCGCGCCAGCCGCTCGAACCAGTATTTGGCGATGTGCCCGGCATAGCTTGCAGTGCCGCACGCGGTAATAGAGATGCGCTGAATGGATTTAAAGTCGAACGGCAATGTGACCGGCAGGGCGACTCGCTTGGCCGCCATGTCGACATAATGCGCCAATGTCTTGCCGGCTACTGTCGGCTGCTCGTGGATTTCCTTGGCCATGAAGTGGCGATAATTCGCTTTGTCCACAAGGAGTGACGATACGCCAGACTTTGATGTTTCCCGCTGGACGACAAATCCGTCGGCGCTATAAATCACGTACATCGTGCGCGTAAGCACGGCCCAATCGCCGTCTTCGAGATAGGTGATGGTGTCGGTCAAAGGCGCGAGCGCGATGGCGTCCGATCCTAGATACAGTTCGCCATCACCATGTCCGATCGCAAGGGGCGACCCCTTACGCGCACCGATCAAAAGATCATCGTGGGCTTTGAAAAGGAACGCGAGCGCGAAGGCACCGCGCAGCCGTGGCAGCGACGCTTGTACCGCATCCTGCGGCGAGTAGCCCCTCTTGAGATAAGAGTCGACGAGATGCGCCACCACCTCCGTGTCTGTCTCTGAGTGAAAATGGGCTCCATTCCGCTCCAGTTCGGCTCGCAGCTCGCGAAAATTCTCGATGATGCCGTTATGAACGACCGCGACATTTTCCGTCGCATGCGGGTGAGCATTGCTCTCGGTCGGTTTTCCATGAGTCGCCCAGCGGGTATGACCGATGCCGGTATGACCCAACGGCGGATAATAGCGCAGCTGCTCTTCAAGGTTTCTCAGCTTACCTTCAGCGCGCCGGCGCTCGATACGGAGACCTTCGAGAGTCGCGAGGCCTGCGGAGTCATAGCCACGATATTCCAATCGCTTGAGCGACGCGACCAACTGGCCAACGACCGGACCACGCCCCAAAATGCCAACAATTCCACACATATCGATCAATGCAGCCCAAGTTCAAGGAGTCCGAGGTCCCCCTGCAGGAATCCGATCATGAATTCGCTTGCCCGATGGTAACAGGTTTCAAGTTCGGGCTCTTTCGCGGCCGCCTGTATCGCCGCCGCATTCGCAAGCGTGAGTTAGACCTCCTTCAGCCATCATCGCTTCGCCCGGCTACATTCCGCTTTTGGCTGCCGATCGAGTACAAACTGCGCAGCAGCTCTAGCTTGAATTGTTGTGTGCTACCGGAAACATTTTGCCGACGCCGGTTTAAGAGGCCCATCATACTCGTACCGAAGCAAGTTACCTCATCGAGATTAGACGACTGGCAGCGAAGCTCTATTGTACGAGCGTAAACTTTCGATATCAAAACGTTGGAGCATCTATACCAACGTTTACTACTCTTGCTCATCTTGTCTTGCGTTTCCTTCGCTCCACTGCCTGCCGCGAGCTTGATATTGGCAAGAGCGCTGATCACAGGCGATGAATCGACCGTCAAGACCGGGTGTTCTGTCCGGAAGTTAACGGTAGGGGTGCTTTCTAGACTAAGAATTGGCGTGAGGCTTGACCGTGCGCTTGCTTGCATCTCGTCATCCGGCAAATGCATCGAAGACTGCGGCCTCAGATCGTCGTCTCCCAAGACGTGACGAGACCAGGCGTATGCGTACTTGCGCCTGAGGATAGATAGGAACACAGATCGTCGGCTTCTATCCTGTTGGAGATATAGCCCGGACAAGCGCGTCCTTGCGCTCGAAACGACGATCGCATCCATCTCGCCTGCTTAGGATCACCGCGGATATAAGCCAAGATGCGAGCGTTAGTTGACTTCGGTGTTTTGAATATCAATGCGTGGGCACACTCCAGTCCAATCTAAATCTATGTATATAGTGTGCTTTCCTACATGATGTGTATGACTGGACCTAACGATCGCTTTCCTCAAATTGCGGGTGGCGCGGGCTTGCGCATCTAGGCGTTGCCGAGAAACGGCTCCCACTAGCGTTTCACAGGGCTTTCTCTCCGGCGCAACTACGAGAGACCATGACGGCTCAAGACTCAAAGCGGCGCGTTGCGCTGATCACCGGCGTCACCGGGCAGGACGGAGCATATCTCGCCGAGTATTTGCTCGGTCTCGGCTACGACGTGCACGGGATCAAGCGCCGGTCGTCCTCGTTCAACACCGCGCGCGTCGATCATCTCTACCAGGATCCGCATGCCGGCAGCGTGCCGTTCCTGATGCACTATGGCGACATGACGGATTCGACCAATCTGATCCGGCTGGTGCAGCAGATCCGGCCGACCGAGATCTATAACCTGGCCGCCCAGAGCCACGTCCAGGTCAGTTTCGAGAGCCCGGAATACACCGCCAACGCCGACGCAATCGGCGTTCTGCGCCTTTTGGAAGCGATCCGCATCCTCGGCATGGAAAAGGAGACGCGGTTCTACCAGGCCTCTACCTCGGAGCTTTACGGGCTCGTGCAAGAGGTGCCGCAGAAGGAAACCACGCCATTCTATCCGCGCTCGCCCTATGGCGTCGCCAAGCTTTATGGCTACTGGATCACGGTGAACTACCGTGAGGCCTATGGCATCTTCGCCAGCAACGGCATCCTTTTCAACCATGAGAGCCCGACCCGCGGCGAGACCTTCGTGTCGCGCAAGATCACGCGCGCCGCCGCCCGCATCGAGGTCGGCCTCGATAACACGCTCTATCTCGGCAATCTCGACGCCAAGCGCGACTGGGGTCATGCCCGCGACTATGTCGATGGCATGCACAGGATCCTGCAGGTCGACGAGCCCGGCGACTTCGTGCTCGCGACCGGCGAGACGCGGTCGGTCCGCGAGTTCGTCGAGGTGGCGTTTGCCGAGGTCGGGCGCAGCATCGAATGGCGCGGCAGGGGGGTCGAGGAGGTCGGCGTGGACAAGGCCTCCGGCAAGACGCTGGTGCAGATCGATCCCACCTATTTCCGTCCGACCGAGGTTGATCTCTTGATCGGTGACGCCAGCAAGGCGCACGCGCAGCTCGGCTGGGTTCCGAAGACGCCGTTCTCGCAACTGGTGAAGGAAATGGTCGCCAGCGATCTCGTCGAAGCCATGCAGGATGCGACCAATGGCAAGCACAGCGTTTGAACTGAAGGGTAAGACGGTTTTCGTTGCGGGCCATCGCGGCATGGTCGGCGCGGCGCTGATGCGCCGGCTAGCACGCGAACAGGCCGATCTCTTGACGGTGCCGCGCAGCGAGCTCGACTTGCGCGACCAGGCCGCGGTGAACGCCTGGTTTGCCGCGAAGCGGCCGCAAGCCGTGTTCCTCGCCGCCGCCAAGGTCGGCGGCATCGTCGCTAACAACGCGCTGCGCGCCGAGTTTCTCCACGACAATCTGGCGATATCGAGCAACGTGATCCAGGCGGCGCATGCCAATGGGTGCGAGAAGCTGATGTTCTTCGGCTCCTCCTGCATCTATCCGCGCTTGGCGCCGCAGCCGCTGCGAGAGGATTTGATATTGACCGGCCCGCTGGAACCGACCAACGAACCCTATGCCATCGCCAAGATCGCCGGCATCAAGATGGCCGAGGCCTATCGCAGTCAGTACGGCGCCGATTTCATCAGCGTGATGCCGACTAATCTCTACGGCCCCGGGGACAATTATCACCCCGAATACAGCCACGTCGTCGCCGCGCTGATCCGCCGCTTCCACGAGGCCAAGATTTCGGGCAGCCGCAACGTCGTGGTGTGGGGCACCGGCACGCCGCGCCGCGAATTCCTCTATGTCGATGATCTCGCCGATGCCTGCATCCATCTGATGAAGACCTATTCCTCGTCGGAACTGGTCAATATCGGTAGCGGCGAGGACATCAGCATCGCCGACTTCGCACTCATGGTGGCGGCCGCCGTCGGCTTTCGAGGTGAGATCAGCTTCGATACGTCGCGCCCGGACGGCACGCCGCGCAAGCTGCTCGACGTGCGTCGGCTGTCCGGGCTCGGCTGGCGCGCTACGACTTCGCTAAAGGATGGCATTCAGCTGGCATACCGGGCCTATCGGGCTGACAGCGACGGACGGCACCAGAGTGATTCGCTTGTTCCCAGATAAGGGGGCGATCCTACGATCAACCGGCGGTGAACGTCCGGCCTAGCAGACTCGCCGCTCTCGTAACGATCAATCTTGCTTCGCAAGTTGACGAACCTTCATTGTCAACAACTGCCCTCAGCTCGCCGCCAAGAACCCCCGCCGACTTGCAGGAAAAGGAGAATGATCATGATCAAGACGTGCTGCCAGCACTTGAGAGCTCATCGACTTTAAATCTCAAACGCCGACGGACGATCACTAGCCGGAAGCTGCGCTCCCTTCCTCTTGACCAATGCCTTAGCGATGGTCGGTCATCATCCTCGCCGACAGCATCACGATCGACATGAGCGCGCCTAACATCCCGAACGCCATGGGCAAGCCAAAGATGTGTGCGATGAGCCCGATGCCGGCCGGCCCGACGAGTATACCCGCGTAGCCGCCTGTGGTGATGACCGCGATCGCTATGCCTGCTGGCATCACGTTCTGTTTGCCGGCACGTCGGCACAGTACGGGGACAACATTTGAAATACCCAATCCGATAAGCAGGAACCCTGCCATAGCAATCAACGCAACGCGCGCGGCCACCACGGCCAAGAAGCCTGTTACCATTAGCACAGTCCCGAGCATCAATGTGGCACGGTCGCCGATTCGCGCCACCACGGCATCTCCGCTGAGACGCCCTGCGGCCATGGCGATTGAGAAGAGCATATAACCAATGCCCCCGTGCGCCTCCGCGAGAAGATCTCGTTCAACGAGAAGCAAAGCGCTCCAATCGAGCATTGCACCTTCTACAAGAAAGGTGATACCCGCGAGCACCGCTATGAGCAACACACTGCGGTGGGGCAAGACAAATAATGGCCCCTGCTGTCTCGAACCCGTCGCCAGCAACCTCGGCCAGGCCGTCACAATCGCGATCGTTACTAACGCCGAACAGACCAGCGTCGAGAGAAGCGAGCCACACTGCAGCGAGACGAACAACGTGACCGCGGCAGAGCCGGTGACTTCCCCAATGCTGTACCGGGCGTGGAAGCCGGACATCAATAGACGGCCCGTGGCGCGCTCCAGTTCAATCGCATGGATGTTCATGGCTACATCGATCGAGCCGAGTGAAACGCCGAAAGCAAATAGCGTGGCACCGAGCCTTACAGGTGTGTCGGAAATTGCAAGGCACGGCAGGATGATCGCGAGTCCAAGTCCACCCGCGAGGATAATGGGCTTGCTGCCGTAACGCGAATTCAACACGCTGGTCAAAAGCATCGCGACGACGGATCCCGTTCCGAGACAGAGCAGCAGTAGACCAAGCATGCGGTCATCCGCCGCGAGCCGCTCCTTGGCGAGTGGCACCAAAGGCGCCCAGGCCGCGAGGCCGAATCCGGCCACAAAAAATGTCAGGCGTGTCCCAAGCAGGCCGGCAGACAAATTGGCACATGGTATCACGGACGCTCCTGAGAGAACGGACTCGCGGGCGCGGCGCCCCTCATCCTACGTGCGTCGCCTGCGAGCGACGCGCGGCTCGACGATGATGGCCTCAAGTTGACGTCCTTCATCCCTGCAAATGCGATGCCGTCACGAATACTGAACTGCGTCGTCACACGGAGAGCGACAAGGGGGTGATCCTCGAGCCCCTGGGGATGGCGGTGTTTCGGCCAATCTCTCCCGGATGAGCTGGCCATACGAGGGCGATAGTTTTTGCTTGTCTGCGACAGCTGGATCGCAACACTCAGTATGGCTTGTCGCAACGCCTACAAAGCCGACGGCGCCCCACGCCTCTATGTAGTTGGGGCTAACACGGCCGTAGTTTTTCCGACAACTTTGCACAATCGGAAGCTCTCATCACGAGTGGCGGCGCTGTCTCGCGAGATCACTACAACGAGCCCCGCTACCACGCGCAAGCGGCCAATGTCGGCCCCGATGCTTTTGATATTCGTTCGTCCTGGTTTCCGGCCGCCAGATGGTTCCCGCCATTGGGCCTAAGTTCGTTTGTTCTGGGCCAGCGTGTCGCCCGCCGGGAACAGCCATTTCGAGTGGCATGGCGGCAACATCAGCCTCCAACAGTTCAGGGGTGTCCTGCGATCCCGGGTTCCTGGCACCGGTGGGCTGGGAAGTCTGGAGCAATCAACCAGATTTGCATGCCATCATTATCGCCGCCGAAGAGGGCGGCGTCGATCAGGTCCAGGACGCGCGCTCATTCGATACCGAGTTGCCCGCCGGCATCGTTCAAGCGCCTATATCCGCAGTTCGCCGAGGCCGTCGCTTTGACCAGATTGGATTGTGCGTTGTAAAGAACAAGTATAGCAGGCAGAGATCGATCAGTATCGCCGCCGCCATCACGCTAGAAGCCCAGGCGCTCTGCACTAGATCGACCTCAATCAGCACCCGTGACAAACCGAAGCCCACGATCCAAGCATCAAAGCTCATACAGATGCGTCGGAATATCTCCGGATCAAGCCGGCGAATGACGTAGGACCCCAGCGGGACGCCAAGCATGACACCGGTACAAAAATATAGAGCAAGCTGCCGCTTTCGTAAATGAACAAGCCGAGCTGATAGTAGACGAAGGCGGTAACGCTCGATTCCACCACGCGAACCAGCGCTAGGCCGGCGCGAAATTCGTGTTTGACCAAGCCCTGGTTGTTAAACAGCATCGCTATGGGAGACCCGTAGATTGTAGCGAATAGAGAACGCCCAGCATCCACCCGAACGGCAGGCCGATCAGCCAGCTTGCTCCGATAGGGCGGCGCCAACCCGTTGACGAAGACCTCGATGATGACAATGGCGGGGTTGAGAATGCGATTGGTGTAGAAAACTAGCGCAAAGGGTACAGTCAGCGACGAAAAGCCGTAGCCAATGGCTCCATTTACAAAGGCAGCAAAACACGTCGTTGCGGCCAGAAACCAGATAGCAGCATCAAACTCAGGCATTTCCTTAATTTTCCCACTCCGGAGGGCGTCGGGTCACACGTCGGGGAGCCAGCGCGGCCATTGGTCATCGGGTTGCGGCAGATTCTGGTCATTCGCTTAGCAGCTCCGCCCGTCTTCACAATGGCAGCGGCCCTTTTTGCGTTCAGCAGTTGCTCTTGTTCTCGACTTCGATCGTGCAACGCAAGCTGTGCTGCACTTCCCGGTACCCGGCAACGATCATTCAGCCAAAACGCGTCGGCTTGTTTCTCGGCTTGTCGATCAATGGTCCTCGTATCGAAAGCCGTAAGTGCGTCGGTCATGGATACGGGGCCGTTCCCACGGAATTGAACTCGTGTCGCCCCCTAAGCGGTTCAGCGCCATCATTTTTCAGCTAGCAACGCAACGCGGTTAGACGGAAGCAAACAATTCTCCTTCAAAAGCCCTGTGATAAATAGCAACGCACATTTTGTCAGGCGAGGATCAATTCCCTTCTCCCCCGGCGATGTCGAGCTTGGGGATTCCGCTACCTTGAAATGTACAGTGCAATTCACCTTAGCGGAGCGGCCGGGGATCACCGATGTGTTCTTCCGAGCCCCCGATAGCCGCCAAGCTCGGCACCACGGGCGTGAAGATCTCAATGCGTAACGGAGCGTGAAGCGATCGCAGGCTCCCTCGCTCGCCACTGAGCGAACCTGGGTTGAATTTATCGTCATTGCTTGGCCAGCTGGGAATCAGCAGCGACGGTGAGGCCGAGCTCGGCGGCGTTCTTCGCGCGGCCGGAGCTCGCATCGGCGCGGTGGTCGGACGCGAACACGACATAGACCGCCGGCAGCACGAAAAGCGTGAACAGCGTGCCGACAGTCATGCCAGCGACGAGCACAAGCCCAATCGAGAAGCGGCTCGCGGCGCCAGCTCCCGTTGCAGTCAACAAGGGTATGAAGCCCGTGACCATTGCCGCCGTAGTCATCAAGATTGGACGCAGTCGGACGCGCGCCGCCATCTCTATAGCCGAGCGACGGTCAAGTCTCTCCTTGAGCTGCAGCTCATTGGCGAACCCAACCATTAGGATGCCGTGCTTGGAAATCAACCCAACCAGTGTCAACAGTCCGACCTCGGTGTAGATGTTCATAGTTGCCCAGCCCAAAAATGGCGGGATCAAGGCGCCCACGATTGCCATCGGTACGCTGATCATGATGATGAGAGGATCGCGCAGACTTTCAAACTGCGCCGCAAGCACCAAGAATATGATGATGATTGCAAATGCAAAGGTAATCGCCAGTTGGTTACCCTCGTACACGTATTGGCGGGCGTCGGCCAGAAAGTCGTGGCTGAAGCCTGCGGGCAGTTTCTTTGCCTCGGCTTCCAGGAAGTCCACAGCCTGACCGATCGTGACGCCAGGCATCGGCACGGCCTGAAAGGTCGCGCAGTTGAGCTGATTGTAGTGGGTGAGAGCGTTCGGATCGGTCGCAGTCTCGATGGAGACTATGGTAGACAGCGGGAGCATCGAGCCCGTCGCAGTCTTCACATAATAGCTCCCGATTGCTTGCGGCGCCAGGCGTTCCTCACGTGGGACCTGCGGGATCACCTGGTAGGAACGACCCTGCAAATTGAAGCGATTGACGTAGTTTCCGCCAAGTAAGGTGGCGAGCGCGCTACCGATAGTCTGCATGGTGATGCCAAGCTCGTTGGCCTTGGACCGATCAACCTTGATTCGTACCACCGGCTGGTTGAACTCGAGGTCGGAGTCGCTCACCATGAACAGACCGCTCTTGCGCGCGACATCCTTCAGTTTCGACATCTGCTCGTAAACGGATTGGAAGCCAGCCGTCGAATTAATCACCATCTGCACTGGTAGGCCACCCGAACCGCCCGGAAGCGGAGGCAAGCTAAAGGCAAACGCGTTAATGCCTTCGATTTTAGATAGCTCGGCCTGAACAAGTGATTTTAGTACAATCGATGATCGCTTGCGCTCGTCCCACGGCTTGAGCAACATGCCGGCCATGCCACTCTGCTGGCCGCTGATGCCATTGAGCACGAAGCTCAAGTCACTCTCTGGAAATTTCTTGAACGCGTTTTCAAGTTTGGTGCCGTAATAGTCGAGGTAGTCGATATTGGCGTATTTCGGGGCCTTCGTTAGCGCGAATACGATACCTTGATCCTCCTCCGGCGCGAGCTCCTTGGAAATATTCATATATAGAAAACCGACAAGGCCTAACATGGTCAGCGCAAAGAGGCCGGTAATTGGGCGATAGTCGAGCGAGCGGTCGAGCTTGCGGCCGTACCATCGTGTTATGGCGCCGAACCCGCGGTTCACAAGCCTTGCAAATCGGCCCCCCTCGGCGCGCCTCAGGAAGAGCGAGCACATCATGGGCGACAGCGTCAAAGCGATCACGCCCGACACGATCACAGCTCCCGCCAGCGTAAACGCGAATTCGCGGAACAGCGCACCGGTGAGGCCGCCGAGAAACCCGATCGGGGCATATACCGCAGCCAAGGTGATCGTCATGGAGATAACGGGACCGACGATCTCGCGCGCCCCCCTTGTAGCAGCCAGTAGAGGCGTCGCACCTTCTTCTAAATGGCGATGAATGTTCTCCACCACCACGATCGCGTCGTCGACCACGAGACCGATCGCGAGAACCATCGCAAGGAGAGTCAGGAGATTGAATGAAAACCCCAGCGCGAGCATCATGCTGCAGACACCCACGAGCGACAACGGAATAGTGACTACAGGAATGATGACCGACCGCAGTGAGGCCAGGAACAGAAAGATCACGATCACCACGACCGCGACAGCCTCAATGAGCGTCTTCTCCACTTCATCGATCGATGATTGAATAAACTGGGTGGAGTCGTAGGCCACTTTCATTCTCAGCGACGGCGGCAGGTTACGCTCCATTTCTGGAAACAGCGCTCGGACGCCTCGCACTATGTTTAGCGGATTGCCTTGCGGGCTCGCCTGCACGCCGATGAAGACCGCGTGCTCGCCGTTCATCGCGACGCTAGTGTCTGTCGTCTGCGCGGCAAGCTCGATTACCGCAATGTCTTCCATGCGCACAAAGCCACCGTCATTGGCTTTGACGATCATCCGCTTGAAATCATCCACACTCCGCAGATCCGTATTTGCCGTAACATCGGAGATAGTGAAATAGCCCTTGGCCTGGCCGGCCGCGGCCTGGAAGTTGTTGGCGGCGATTGCAGCCGAAACCTCAGCCGGCGACACGCCATGCCCAGCCATTTTCGCAGGATCGAGCCACAACCGCATTGCAAAACTCTGGGCGCCCAGGATGTCTGCCGCTGCAACCCCGTCGACGGTTGAGATAACCGGTTGCACGACCCGCGAGAGGTAGTCGGTTATCGCGCTGGCCGCCAGCTCCTCGCTGGAGAAAGCGATATACATGACAGCAGTGGTCTGACCGCTCGACTTCGTGACCACCGGATCGTTTGATTCCTTCGGGATCAGGTATTTGACTGAGTTGACCTTCGAGAGCACCTCCGTGAGCGCTTCGTTGGGATCGAAATTCAGTTTGATGTAGACTTGGATCGTCGAGGCACCAAGCACAGACGAGGAACTGATGTAGTCGACGCCTTCGGCGGACGCGACTGCTTGCTCCAGGGGAGTGGTGATGAACCCCTGGATCGTGTCGGCAGAGGCGCCAGGATAGACAGTCGTGATATTGATGACCGTATTGGATAGCTTCGGATATTGCCGGATCGGCAGTAGGGTGGCGGCGCGCAAGCCGATCAGCAAGATCAGAAGACTGACGACGATTGACAATACCGGACGTTTGATGAAAAGCGCGGTAAATGCCATGTCGACTCGTATTTCCGGAGTGGGATGTAAATTTGCCAGCAACTTACTATGGCAATGATCGGCAACGCGGCGACTGTGCTAGAGCCCCAGCTACGAAGTCCCTGCCCTTTTTGCGTGCACTCGGCCAAAGATTCGAACCAAGATGTTCGTCTTAACAACTGATTGGAACGCAACGACTTCTAGCAAGGCGTTAGTTCAGGCTTCGCACTGTCCCGCAGACCGAACGATCCAGGTTCGACATCGAAAGTACAAACGATCTGACCGGTGCTCAACTCTACAAAGGTAAGTGGGTGATATAGCATCGGCTGCAAAGCACTATACCAAGGTTTGTCGAATTGGCCGGTGATCTCCGTCGCAAGACTTGCGGGTTGCCGGACACACAGTTCACGGCCCTACATATTCCGTGGGCACGCGATATCGCTTCGCTACTCGCCGAACAAAGTCCTCTCGGAGCTCGCCCTCTGCTGCCAGCTCGATACACCTCTCAGAATAGTGCCTGAACGTTTCTGTCAGCTGACTAAGCTGTGCGCGGCTTGGCCACGCCTTGCGCTACCGAGTTTGCAACGCCAGGATTACTTGTCGATCAGCGCGTTGAGCCAACGTAGGCGGCCGCACATAGCATCGCGGGGAGCCGCAGTGGACTGTCGGCGGCTTTGGGCGTGTCACCGTCGATACTGCAGTCTGTCACCCCCCTCTAAATGCGCCATGCGGCCGCAAATCAGCTTTTCTACGTTGCGCTGTCCCGACCGAAAATCATCGAGCGCTGCGGATAGTCCCTGGTTGATCGCTAGAGCCTGCTGACGTTCTCTCTTACTGAGATAGCGGTTGCGACTACTCATGGCGAGCCCATCCTTTCGCGAACCGTTTGGTACGGTGATGATCTCGATAGGGAGATTGAGATCAACCACCATACGACTCACGACTGTGCAATGCTGACAATCCTTCGGGCCAAAAGACGACGTCAGGCTGCACCATGTTGAACAACTTGCATACGACAGTCGCGACACCGTCAAAATGTCCAGGCCTCAAGGCTCCGCACAGAGGTCTCGCGAGGTCGCCAGGTTCAACAAAGGTTTCGAAATTGCTCGGATAGACTTCCTGTGACGACGCTCACATCGCATTTCGCCTGGCTTGCCGCAATCAGCGCCAGGTGGCCATCGTGGGGATAGCCCATCGTCGGCACGAATCCGACCCGTTGATCGCACTGCGGGATTTTGTGAGAGTGCGGCGAAGTTCAGCGACGCTCGTGATTGTTTGCATGTCGAGCTCAATATTAAATTGAGTTGGACGGGGCCAGTTTGCAATAGCCTCGCCGACGCCTTTGGAAAGCCGATAGGACTCCTGCGGTTGCGGGAATGCACCACGGCGGACATCCGCTGCTCAGCGCGAAAGCGCATCATGCAACTGCTGAAAGCCTTCCGTACAGGCGCGGACGAATTTGGGGCGATGACCTTCAGTTAGGCCCAGCTGCGATCTGTTTACCTGTGCTGCGCTGTCGTCGCAACGCTCCGACTTCTGCGCAGGGGACAGGCAAGATTTGGCTTAAATGAAAGAGGTCTTGTGGAGCGATCTCGTTCCATCCACGCCTTCCTGGCGGAACACTTGACCTCTTGGCGATGGCCTTCGCCGAAAATATTGAACTGGAGCGCGCTGCAGCCTTCGTCAGGTCACCTACGATCAAGCTTGGCACCACGGCGTTTCGGCGTCAGTGGCTCATTCTTATGGGTGTCCATTCGATCCTCAAGGGGTAGGCTAAAGTTTCGACAAGTTCAGCTTCCTCGTTCAAGATCGGACGGGCACCTACTGAAGCTCACATCTTGTGGTCTCAAAAACATGCTACCCGAACGGGCTCCACCCCATGTGGCGCCTCTAGAACCGCGCGTATGCGCGCAGCGATCTGCTGTGCTTCCTTCGGCTGCATGTTTGGATTCATGCAATCGAGTATGGCTAGCATTGCCTGAACTTCCTCAATGTTAAATGTGGCGGCCTTGCGATCTGATAGTCCCAGCGACTGATCGGCGGCACGGGCCTGATTGGCTGCAAGCACCGCAAGCGCTTGCGATCGCAGGGACGTGATATGCCGCTCGAACATATGCATTCGTTGGCCTGGAGCTACTCTGTGTGCATGGCGTCGCAAGCGCTGGTGGCCAACCCCGGTCACGAAGACTGGGGCTGGCCACCTTTGCTCCCATGAGGCTCAAATTCTCAAGGGCTACAATGTTGTATCTTCGAAGAAGTACCCAGGGCACCTACCAAAATCGGTCGGTCCCATCCTCGTCGGCGACTCTCTAAGCTGAGTCTTTGCCGTAAACAATTGAAGACACAGGTGACCAGACACGCGTGCCTCGCATAAACAAGAATCACAAGCCAAACGCACATGAGAGACGCAAGAATGTTGGCGGAGTAAATCCAGACGGAGCGTAATAGAAAGCACCCCATTGCGACCGCGAAGGAGTACCTCGTTGAAGAATCGGCGACGCTGTCGGCGTGGTCGTCGCCACGGATGGCGCACACAATTGCAACAAGGCAACAGGGGACGGGATTCAGCTAGGCAATCTCCTTCCGTTTCAGAGTGTTGGCGATGTTGATCGGAAGCAGTGCGGGCGCGACTCGACGTCGTTTGTTGCGCTGGAGCAGACGCTGTCCCTACCCCGCCCGAACTTAGCAAAACTTGACTCGGCGCTTATACCCCACGGATACGCAGGGGCAGCGCACTGTCCCTGCCGCCCAGCTAGCTGCCCCAAGCTCACCTTTAACGGTGGCAAGAAACTGATCAGGAGCTTATCGCTCGCAAGACGAGCGAAATCGCCAGAATGAGAACTAACCCGTGAGTCGGAAGCTGTGCGAACGCCGCTCGGCGCCTGACGGCCTGGGCGGCATCATGAGGCACTATCCCTGCCGCATCCGAACGGCAATGCTTAACGGAAGCGTAACTCGGCACATGGTGGTCCTTCAGCTCATGCGCTGTCCCTGCCACGCCCCCGTTAAACAAACGATTCTTTATCGGGGCTGGCTTACCGAAAGCTGACGGACCTGCGCGGCAATTTACAAAACGGAAAGCGGCCCATGTGGCCGCTTGCCGTCGAGAGCAATATCGACGTTTACGTCTCAGACAATAGCCATTCGGCGCGCTTGCGATCAGCGGCAGCCGCTCGGGGCTACGCGCCGGATTGGCGCGCAGCCAATCCACTGGACATTTATGACTGATTGACCTCACGGGCTCCCCGGCTCGTGGACCGTGTGGGACTGGCCATTCGGATCGCGCATCAGTTGCTTTCGAACCGTCGCGCCGCTTACCGGGTCGCGCTCCACGCAAGTTTCTCGTATCCAAGACGATTGTGTCCGTTGCGTCAAATGCGTTACCAAGCTCCATCAGGCGCATCAGCCGGTAAGGCGTAAAAACTGGACCCGATTCGTGGAATTCAACCAGAAAGCAGCGCGGATGCGACTCGGCGCCTATGTCCACCCGGGGAGGATCGACAAATGCGCTATCTCTGCCGCATCCGCTTCGCCGGACAGCCAGGGGCGACGTGACTCGGCACCCTCATTGGAGCAAGGAAGGCGCTGTCCCTATCACGTGCCGCTGGCTCAGTAGTCAGCCTCGGGGATCACAAGGCTACCCACCCGGCTTTCCCGTGAGGCCCCTCGCCTCTGGGTACTGGGCACTTTAGCGAGAGTGCGGGCTCGAGTGACCTACCAGCATTGGTGGTCATACACACCAATCGAGAAACTGTTGGTCAAACTTGAAGACCGTCGGCAGATTGTCGGCCTGCGCGTCATGGCATTCATCCAGGTGACGTTGGAAAAACACGTGCAGAGTGTCCGCGACGGCTTTGCGACTGAAGTCGGCCGCATCGCCGAAATCATGGACTGCTATCTCAAGGTCGGAGATCAGGATTATCTGTTGCGTGCCATTGTGTCCGACGTCTCCGACCTCGAAAATCTGATTGCACGCATATCCCGGATCGCCGGCGTCGCGAGCATCCGCTCTGGTCTCGCGGTGCGCAACGTCTCCAGCCGGCGAGCACTGCCGCTCGATGTATCCAGGCCGATCCAGGTAAAGTCGCCGTCGGCCGACTCGGAACGACATCGCCCATCCCTACATCGCCACCTACAAGCCCTCGCCTGACAAGCGACCACAGGATCGTCGTACAATTTACGGCCCGGACTGTGGCAACCGATCGCCACGCACATTGCGGGCTTATGGTGCCCTCGGAGGGTGGATTCATTTGCTCGCCGCGACTGCCCGCCTCTGCGACCTCACCGCCATGCTGCGGCCGGAGGCGGAACGACAGACCTTTGATAGCCAGGTGGACACTGGAGCAAATCAATAGCCTGCGGCGACGGGCATAACAGATTGCCCGTTTTGCTCGCTCTTGTATCCTAATCTACGACGAGCACGTGATCGGCCTGTACCATCGGATTTCCGCGCTGTATTGAATGGGTGAAGGTACAGAAACAAAGGATAAGGTCGACACCCGGTCCGGTCGTGTAACGTCCGATTCCAAATAATTTCGCACGAGACCCGTTTTGTTCTCGAAAAGCGGCTCGCCCAAGCGATTGATCGAGAAGGGCTTTTATGGTGGGCGCACCAGGGCCCGAACCTGGGACCCGCTGATTAAGAGTCCGAAATTGTCCGATTTGCACTCGGAAGCCACCGATTGCCGCATCAACGAGATGCAGCGCTTCTCGAAGAGCAGATTTCGCATACACCTTGAAACCCATCGGCCGATCCAAAGGCCTGGAGCACTCACGAGCACCGCGTTCAAGATATGCCAAAGCGCAAGATCGACAAACTCGCTCGCGCGAAAGCACGGCCCGATCCTGCCCAATGGGACGAGGACGAAGTGATGACTCTCGTCGAGGCCGCTGTCGTATTCTTTCCCCACGGTCCATTGACTTTGTCTTCGTTGCGCAGGGCCGCAGCCGCTGGGACTCTTGAAATCGCCAAAGTGGCAGGCAAAGATTTGACCACACCTCGCGCCATCCGCAAATTGGTCAAGCCATCATGCCGGGCCGTAAAGCCAAGCCCCCACGCCTCTGGTTCCGAGAGGATGATGAAATCTGGATCATCCTCGACCGTGGCCGGCAAATCCGCACAGGCTGCGGCCGCGACGACATTGACGGCGCTGCGAAGGCGCTCGAAAACTACATCGGCGAGCGGCATACCAGCACAATCGGCGCGACCGACCCCGGCGTACTCGCCATAGCTGACGTCCTCACCGCTTACGAAATTTCAAAGCGTCCTAAGGACAAAAGTGACCAGCGGGCATGGGCCCAGCACGACCTGCTGCTCATTCGTTTGCTAGATCTCAATAACTTCTTTGGCGACAAGACGGTCGGCGAACTCAAGGCTCGGCTTTGCCGCGATTTCGTAGACTGGTCTACGGGCACGCCGAACGACAACAACAGGAAAGCCGGCATCAAGCCCCGCCACGGTACGGTCTCGGACCAGACCGCGCGACGTCGACTTGAGGACTTGCGGGCTGCAATTAACGCGTATCACGCGGAACACACGCTTAGGGTGGTGCCAAAGATCACTCTGCCAACAAAGGCGGAGGGGCGTCACCGATGGTTGACACGCAATGAAGCCGCCCGCTTGCTCGGCGCTGCGATTGGCTACGTGTGGGACAACGAGCGGGGCACCTGGAAACGCAGGGAAGATGGCAAGCTCATGAGACGTGAGCGATGGATTATCCGTCGGCGCTATCCGGCTGCGCGCTTCACTCTGGTTGGCATGTACAGCGCCCGCCGCGAAGAGACGATCCGCCGAACACAGTGGCTGCCGACAACGACCCATCCCTGGATGAATCTGGACGCGATGGTGTACCAGGGCAAGGGGGCTTTGGAACGGTCAACCAAGAAGCGACGCCCGCCCGCAAAGATTGCCAGCCGGCTACGCCCTCACTTGGTCCGTTGGCGGAAGATCGACCAGACGCGCTCGTCCGAGCTGCGAGCGGCGGGCCTTTTGAAGGATGGCGATCAGATTCGCTTCGTCGTCAACCGCATGCACGATGGCCAGCCGCTTGCTGGCAAGATCAGATCGGCTTGGGAGGGGATCCTGGAGGATGCCGGGCTAGGCGATGACGTGGTTCGCCACTCCTTGCGCCACACCGCGGCCACCTGGCTGATGCAGGCAGGTGTCGATATGTGGGAAGCCGCTGGCTGGCTCGGTATGACCGTGGAGCAGCTCGAGGCCAACTACGGCCATCACCATCCAGATTTCCAGGAAGAGGCCGCAGAGGCGTTTGGGGGAAAGCGCTGAGCTGAACCCTATTCGCCGCGGGCTATTCGTGCCCGGAGGTCAGCCAGAATAAGCTCGTAGGTCCGGAGGGAGGACTTGTGGTGCTTGACCATGTCCTGCGTGACGTCCCGCCAAGGCCCGTTTCCTTCGCGTTCCCCGATTGTCATTTTCCCGGCTTCCAGCGGCGCAAGATCGTCCCGGATCTGCTTTATCTGCTCCTCGACGCCCTTGGCGAAAGCCTTGAGATCGACGGGCATGGCTGCCGTGCCTCAAATCATTGCGCATTTCATTGCGCCCGAAAAACACAGAAACTATAAGTACTTGAAATGATGGTCGGAGTGGCAGGATTCGAACCTGCGACCCCTGCGTCCCGAACGCAGTGCTCTACCGGGCTGAGCCACACTCCGACAAGAAGGCGGCTTATAGCGTCGGGTTTGGCGCACCGCAAGCGGCCGAGATGAGGAATTTTGTCCCTGTGAAAACGGGTCTTGAAACGCTGATTTTACCGGCCGGCGAGGCCGCCGCCGGGGCCGCCGCCCGGACGCTTGCGGCCGGCGGGCTGGTCGCGTTCCCGACCGAGACGGTCTACGGGCTCGGCGCGGACGCCGCCAACGCCAGTGCGGTCGCCCATATCTACAGCGCCAAGGGACGGCCCGCCTTCAATCCGCTGATCGCGCATGTCGCGGACATCGCCGCTGCGCGCCGGATCGGCCGGTTCGACGCGCGCGCCTTGAAGCTTGCGGAGGCATTCTGGCCGGGGCCGCTGACCCTGGTGGTGCCGAAGACGGAGGACTGCCCGGTCGCAGACCTCGCCACTGCAGGCCTCGACACCGTCGCGATCCGCATCCCCGCCCACCCGGTGGCGCAGGCGATCCTGCGCGCCTTTGGCGGGGCGGTGGTGGCGCCGTCGGCCAACATCTCGGGCCACGTCTCGCCGACGCTGGCCGCGCATGTCGAAAGCGATCTTGCCGGGCGGATTGACCTGATCGTCGACGGCGGGCCGGTCGACGTCGGCGTCGAATCGACGATCGTCGGCTGCTTCGAGGCGCCGATGCTGCTCCGCCCCGGCGGGTTGTCGCGCGAGCGAATCGAGGCCGTGCTCGGCGCTCCTCTGGCGCGGCCGCCTGTGGAGGCCGGCAGCGACGACAGCCAGCCGCTGGCGCCGGGCATGCTGGCCTCGCATTACGCGCCGCGCGCCAATGTGCGGCTCCGCGCGCAGGACGTTGCGCCGGGCGAAGCGCTGCTGGCATTCGGGCCTTCGCGCCTGCCCGGCGTTGATGCTGCCTCAGTCGTCATGAATTTGTCGCCCGCCGGTGATCTCGATGAAGCCGCCGCCAACCTGTTCGGCTATCTTCGCAGCCTGGATGCGAAGGCGCCGACGGCGATCGCGGTGATGCCGATTCCCGAGGAAGGCTTGGGCGAGGCGATCAATGACCGGCTGCGCCGGGCGGCCGTGGCGCGCTAGAAGGCGGAATGAAAGAAGACGAGATGAACATCAATAAATCTGCCACGCCTCCGCTTGCGCCCGAGCTGATCGAACAATTCCGCAAGATCGTCGGCGAGCGCCACGGGATCACCGATGCGACCGACATCGAGCCTTACGTCACCGAGGAGCGCAATCTGTTCCACGGCCGCTCGCCGCTGGTGCTGCGCCCGGGCTCGACGGCGGAAGTCTCCGCAATCTGCAAGCTCGCGTCCGAACACAGAATCGCGCTGGTGCCGCAGGGCGGCAACACCGGGCTCGTCGGCGGCCAGACGCCGCACAATGGCGAAGTCGTGGTGTCGCTACGCCGGCTCGACAAGATCCGCGAGGTCGACACCGCCTCCAACACCATGACGGTCGAAGCCGGCGTGGTGCTGCAGGTCGCGCAAGCGAAGGCGTCCGACGTAGACCGGCTGTTTCCGCTGTCGCTCGGCGCCGAAGGCAGCTGCACCATCGGCGGCAACCTCTCGACCAATGCCGGCGGCACCGCCGCGCTCGCCTATGGCGTCGCGCGCGAGATGGCGCTGGGGCTCGAGGTCGTGCTCGCCGACGGGCGCGTGCTCAACGTGCTGTCGAAGCTGAAGAAGGACAACACCGGCTACAATCTGCACAACCTCTTCATCGGCGCGGAAGGCACGCTCGGCATCATCACGGCGGCCACGCTCAAACTGTTTCCGAAGCCGCGGGCGGTCGAGACCGCCTATGTCGGGCTGAAGTCGCCCGCGGCCGCCTTGAAGCTGCTGACGGTCGCGCAGGGCGAAGCCGCCAACGCGCTGACGAGTTTTGAATTGCTGTCGGAGATGGCGGTCGATTTCTCGGTCCGCCACGGCATCGACGTGCGCGATCCGTTGGCCGAAAAGCATCCCTGGTACGTGCTGATGGAATTGTCATCGCCCGGCGACGACGCCCGCACGCCGCTGGAGACGATCCTGACCCGTGCCATGGAAGAAGAAATCGTCGACGACGCCGTGATCGCGGCCAGCCTCGCCCAGCGCAACAATTTCTGGAAGCTGCGCGAGGAAATGTCGGCGGCGCAGAAGCCGGAGGGCGGCTCGATCAAGCACGACATCTCCGTGCCGGTCGCTGCAGTGCCCGCCTTCATCGAGGAAGCCAACGCCGCGGTGGTGAAGCTGATCCCGGGCGCGCGGCCGGTGCCGTTCGGCCATCTCGGCGACGGCAATCTGCACTACAATATCAGCCAGCCGATCGGCGCCAACACCGCGGATTACCTGGCGCGCTGGCACGAGATGAACGCCGTGGTGTTCGAGATCGTGCTGCGCATGGGCGGCTCGATCTCGGCCGAGCACGGCATCGGCGTGCTCAAGCGCGACGAGCTGCCCGAGGTGAAGGACAAGACCGCGATCGAGCTGATGCGGTCGATCAAGGCGATGCTCGATCCGCTCGGCATCATGAATCCGGGGAAGGTGCTGTGAGCGTGTCTATGACCATCGATGCAATCAAGGATGCCGATGTCGAGAAGGTCGTCGCGCTGTGGCAGCGCTGCGGCCTGACGCGTCCCTGGAACGACCCGCATGCCGACATCGCGCTGGCGCGGCGGCGGGAGAACTCCACCGTGCTGGTCGGCCGCGATGGCAGCGCGGTCGTCGCGTCCGTCATGGTCGGCCATGACGGCCACCGCGGCTGGGTCTATTACGTCGCGGTCGATCCTGACAGCCGGAAGCGCGGCTATGGCCGCATCATCATGGCGGCGGCGGAGGACTGGCTGCGCGCGGCCGGAATTTCGAAGCTCCAGCTCCTGGTCCGGCGCGAGAACGCGCCAGCCAATGCGTTCTATGGCTCGCTGGGTTTCGAGCTGTCCACCTCGGTGATGTTCCAGAAGTGGCTCGACGGCCGCGAGTCCATGCCAAGCAACTGAGATCCAGCCATGACCATTTCCGACCGCGTCCGCATCAAGGAGGTCCGCGTGCTCTCGGACAACTGGACGCCGCTCAAGACCACGACGTTCGAGTACCGGCGCGCGGATGGTGCGTGGCAGACGCAGCACCGCGAGACCTATGAGCGCGACAACGCCGCCGCCGTGCTGCCCTACAACCTTGCCAGCCGCACCGTGATCCTGGTGCGCCAATTCCGCCTGCCGGCCTTCATCCGCGGCTACGACGATCTCCTGATCGAGGCCGCCGCCGGCGTGCTGGACAATGCTTCGCCAGAGGAGCGCATCCGCGCCGAGGCGGAGGAGGAAACCGGCTATCGCCTGCATCACGTCCACAAGGTGTTCGAGGCCTTCATGAGCCCCGGCGCCGTCACCGAGAAGCTGCATTTCTTCGTCGCCGAATACGAGCCGGAGATGCGGGTGAGCGACGGCGGCGGCCTGGAACACGAGGGCGAGGACATCGAGGTGCTGGAGCTCGGGATTGACGAGGCACTTGCGATGATCGCCGACGGCCGCATCATCGACGCCAAGGCGATCATGCTGCTCCAATACGTGGCGCTGCATATTTTCAGGTGACGCGCTTACCCTCCCCTGGAGGGCGAGGGTAAGAGGCACCGTCGGCGCCGCATCATCCTCATTCTGCAATTCTGTCCCGCGTCGCCGCTCTCCCCGTTGAGCAACCCCGAAACTAGCTCTAGTCTGTCGCCAACCAAGAACCAGGAGACGCGCCCATGTCCGCTCCGCGCGACGACGAATTCGGCTTTGCGGCCGACTATGACTCCCCCGTCCCCTACATGCAGCGCACGCGCGATTATTACGCGGCGATCGGCTACACCACGCCGTATCGCTGGGCGCATTACACCGAGGTACCGTTCCAGCCGCTGAAGAAGCCGCTGGCAAACTCGCGTGTCACCATCATCACCACCGCTGCACCCTTCGATCCCACCAAGGGCGACCAGGGGCCGGGCGCGGCCTATAACGGCAGCGCGAAATTCTACCAGGTCTATGACGGCGACACGTCGCAAGAGCACGACCTGCGCATCTCCCACATCGGCTACGACCGCAAGCACACCTCGGCGACCGACAGCGGCACCTGGTTTCCGCTGCCGCAGCTGTTGAAGGCGTCGGCAGCCGGACGCATCGGCGAGGTGGCCCCGCGCTTCTTCGGCGCGCCGACCAATCGCAGCCACCGCGTCACCATCGATACCGACGCACCGGAGATTCTGACGCGCTGCCTGGCAGACAAGGTCGATGTCGCCATGCTGGTGCCGAACTGCCCGGTCTGCCACCAGACCACCGCGCTGGTGGCGCGGCACCTCGAGCGGAACGGCATTCCGACCGTGATCATGGGCTGCGCCAAGGACATCATCGAGCACGCCGCCGTGCCGCGGTTTTTATTCAGCGACTTCCCGCTCGGCAATTCCGCCGGCAAGCCGCACGACGTCGCCTCGCAGGCGCAGACGCTGGAGCTGGCCTTGAGGCTGCTGGAGACCGCGAGCGGCCCGCAGACCACGATGCAATCGCCGCTGCGCTGGAGCGAGGACGCCTCCTGGAAGCTCGACTACAACAACGTCGCGCAGCTCTCAGCCGAAGAGCTGGCGCGCCGCCGCGCCGAATTCGACAAGCAGAAGGAGATCGCGCGCGGCAACCGCGCCGCCTGACGTCCTCCAATAACAATAATCATCGGGAGAGAGACGTGACGCGACCGTTCGAGGGCGTGAAGGTCCTGGACTTCACGCAAGTGCTGGCCGGCCCCTATGCGAGCTACCAGCTCGCGCTGCTCGGTGCCGACGTCATCAAGGTCGAGCGGCGCGAGGGCGAGGACATGCGCCGCACGCCGCTCTCCCGCGAATGGGCCGAGCGCGGGCTGGCGCCGGCATTCCAGGCCATCAACGGCAACAAGCGCAGCCTGACGCTCGACCTGCAGAAGCCAGATGCGATCGCGATCGTGAAGAAGCTCGCCGAGACGGTCGACGTCGTCATGGAAAACTTCCGTCCGGGCGTGATGGACAAGCTCGGCATCGGCTATGAGGCGCTGTCCGCGATCAATCCAAAGCTGATCTATTGCGCGGTATCAGGCTTCGGCCAGACCGGCCCGGACCGCCTGCGGCCCGGCTATGACGGCAAGATGCAGGCGCTGTCAGGCATCATGGCGATCACCGGCCATCCCGAGACCGGGCCGACGCGCGCCGGCTTTGCGGTGTGCGACGTGCTCTCGGGCGCCACCGCCGCATTCGGCGTGTCGAGCGCGCTGTACCAGCGCGACCGCACCGGCAAGGGACAGCTCATCGACGTCTCCATGCTGGAGGCCACGATGGCGTTCCTCTCGGGCCAGATAGCGGACTGGTCGGTCGCCGGCCATCGTCAGCAGCTCTCGGGCAACCAGGCGGTGAGCCGCAGGACCACCGCGAACCTGTTCAAATGCGGCGACGGTCACATCCTGCTCGCCGTCAACAACGAGAAGCAGTACCGCGCGCTGATGTCCACGCTCGGCCGCGAGGACACGCTGAGCGATCCGCGCTTTGCCGACTGGTTTTCGCGCAACGAGAACGAGCCGGCGCTGCGCGCCATCATCGAGGCGGCGCTGGCGAAACGGCCCGCGCGCGAATGGGAGACGATTTTGGAAGACGCCGGCGCCCCCTGTGCCAGCATCTGGAAGGTCGAGGAGGTCATCGACCATCCGCAAGTGAAGGCCCGCGGCGCGATCCAGGAGCTCGACACGCCCTATGGCCGACTGCGCTTTGCCGGCAGCGGGTTCAAGCTGGCCCATGGCGGCGGCAGGCTGGATCGCATGGCGCCGGAGCTGGGGGCGGATACGGATGCGGTGCTTGGCGAGTTGGGGTTCGATGCGGAGGAGATTACGGCGCTGAGGGCGAGGGAGATCGTTTAAGACTCCGCCGCCGTAGGGTGGGCAAAGCGAAGCGTGCCCACCCTTGCGCGTTACGGAGAGAGATCGTGGGCACGGCGCGTTGCGCCTTTGCCCACCCTACGGAAGCGCGCCTAGAATAACGATCCCTGCCCGTCATCCGCCGGGCTAGCCGCAACCTTCCGCACCCTCTTCGGCTTCGCCGCCTCTGCCTCCGCCTCCATCTCCTCCGCACTGATCGGCAAGAGCAGTTGCTCGTCGTCATTGGCGACGCGGTTGACGCGAGTGGAGACGGGATGCCAGGCGAACTCGCCGATGCGCGGGGGCCTCATCAGCGGCAGGATCGCATCGACCTCGTCGCCGCGATGATCGAGCCAGCGCTCGAAATCGCGCGAGCTGATGGTGACGGGCACGCGGTCATGCAGCGCGGCGAGGTCCTCGCCCGCCGCCGCGGTGACGATCGCGACCGTGTCGAGCTCCTCGCCGTTCGGTCCGACCCAGGTCTCGAACACCGCGGCAAAGCCGAGCGGCTCGCCATCGGCACGGTGGATGAAGAAGGGCTGCTTGCGGCCGCCTTCCGACTTCCACTCGTAATAGCCGTCGGCCGGGATCAGGCCGCGCCGACGGCGTATAGCTTTCTTGAAGGCGGGCTTCTCCAGCACCGTCTCCGAGCGGGCGTTGATCAGCAAGGTAAATCCGCGGGGGTCCTTGACCCAGCTCGGCAACAGGCCCCAGCGCATCAGGCGAAAATGGCGCGTGCCGTTCTCGATCAGCACGACCGGAATCGGTTGCGTCGGGGCGACATTGTACCGGGGCGGGAAATTCGGCTGCTCGACATAGCCGAACAGTTGCCGCAAAGCCGCGGGGGCCGAAGTTATGACGAAGCGTCCACACATCCTTGGGCGTCTATATAGGGTCCGTTCAGGTCCTTTTAACCCCGAACGTTAACACTGCGGCAGATGAGCTCAATGGCCTCCCAACCCGCGCGGACGCAAGCACAGACGGGCCCCGAGGCTGCGGCCTGGGCCGAACGGCTGCGCGTGGCCAACATCAACCCGCGGACTGGGCTTGCCACTGACTATCTCAACCATTTCAATGAAGCCGTGATGCTGCTCGAAATGGTCCCCGATATGCCGGAATGCGCCGAAGACTTCCTGACCTGGACGCCGCTGTCCTATGCCGAGCATTTCACGGCGTCGAACTTCAAGGCGCGGGATCTCGCCATCGAGGCCTATGAGAAGGCCGATCCGAACGTGCGCGCCCAGTTCGACCACATCACGGACACCATGACCTCGATCCTGACCGCGGTCGGATCGGCCATGCGCGAGGTCGAGAAGGACACCACCCGCGTTCGCCTCGCCGAGCAGGCCACGCTCTGGGTCAAGCCGCTGATCGCGGCCTGCGGCGGCATCATCAATGGCGGCGCCGAGGCCGACGTCGACACCATCATGGCGAACTAGCGCCATGTCCGCGGTCGTCCAGCCCAGCCATCCCCAGATCGCGGTCAGCGCCGCAATTTTCCGCAACGACAAGGTGCTGCTGACCCGCCGCGCCCGCTCGCCGGCCAAAGGGTTCTATTCGCTGCCCGGCGGCCGGGTCGAGTTCGGCGAATCGCTGCACCAGGCGCTCAAGCGCGAGGTCGACGAGGAGACGGGGCTCGACATCGAGATCGTCAGCCTCGCCGGCTGGCGCGAGGTGCTGCCGGCCGCGCCCGGCGCCGGCCACTATCTGATCATGTCCTTTGCCGCCCGCTGGGCCGCCCGGGAGCCGGTCCTGAACGACGAGCTGGACGATTACCGCTGGATCGCCCCGGACGCCCTGGCGAGCCTCGGCGACCTCAAGCTGACCGGGGGGCTCGAGGAGGTCATCCTGTCCGCCCACCGGCTGATCCGGGCCTGACGGCCCGCCTTGCGCCCGCCGTCCCGAGGGGGCATACAGCCGCCGATGTCGACGCGATTTCTGGCCATTTTTGCCCTGATTGTCGCCTGCGCCTGCGGCCCCGCCCGGGCCCAGGACGTGGCGGCGCCGTTTGACGGCGAACTGCAGCGGCTGGCCGAGATCCTCGGCGGGCTGCATTATCTGCGCGGCATCTGCGGATCCAACGAAGGCAACAAATGGCGCAGCGAGATGCAGGCGCTGATCGATGCCGAAACCCCGTCCGGAGAGCGCCGCACCCGCATGATCGCCGGCTTCAACCGCGGCTATAACGGCTTCCAGCAGACCTACCGGAGCTGCACGCCGGCCGCGACGGTGGCGATCCGCCGCTATATCGAGGAAGGCTCGAAGATCTCGCGCGATCTGACGGCGCGCTACGCGAACTAGCTTCCCTCGTCATTCCGGGCTCGCGCTGCGCGCGCCCCGGAATGACGAGGGAGGATCGACGTAACGGCCCGCCCGGAACCCTGTCATCGAGTTTGTTCACAGCCGTTAACCGTTCCTAAAGATGTAGCCTAGCGGGCATTAACACCCGTGCTACACCTCTCGTGCAGCGCATCGCCGTGGACGCGCCCCAGCCCTGATCGAGTTTCATGAGCCAGCCGATTTCATACGCCCCCGACCGTGCGCCGCTGCCCGATCACGAGCAGAAGCAGGCAGCCCTGAGCTATCTCAACGAGGCCTGGGCCGAGGCGCGCCATGACGGCGTCGATGGTGATTGCCTGGCGCAGGCGAGCCTGTTCGCCGCATTCGCCGAACTCGTCGGCACCTATGGCGAGGATGCGGTGGCAAAATTCGTCGAGGGTTTTCCGGGCCGTATCCGCAACGGCGAATTCTCCGTCGACATCTCCCGGCAATAAGCACACTCCGAAAATGACCCCGCCACGCGGGCGGGGCCAGTTGACGGATGAATGACTTTGCGACGAGGTCTTGACTACAAGGTCTTGACTACAAGGTCTTGACGACAAGGTCGCGAAGTCTGCCGCCTTTATCGCACGGAAGCCGTCTCCCGCGGACAAGCATTAGTCTCGCGATGAGCGGGAGATGTTCCCGACGGAGTCGGGAATGCGCTCCCTCCTGCGTCACGGCTCGATCTTGAGCGTCGCTTTCATGTTGGGATGATAGCGACAGTAGTACTCGACCGTTCCCGCCGTCTTCAGCACTGACGTCGCCGACTTCTTCGGCGGCAGCGTCACGTCGAAATCGCCGTTCTTCGCAGTGGCGGTGTGGGCGAAGACGTCCTTGTTGATCCAGGTGATGGTATCGCCGACCTTCGCCGATACCTCGGCCGGAGCGATCACGAGATTCTCCATCGTGATCTCTATCGTCGCGGCGCGCGCCGGGACTGATATCGACAGGAAGACGACCGCAAGCGCGATCGAAGCGAGGCGTCCCGGCATCATCCCACCCTTTTTATTTTAGCTCGGCCGCGACATGCTCGGCGTGCTGCTGATGGCCCTGAAAGATCTTCAGGCCGGTCTGCAACAGGCTCTTCAGCTCGGCATTGCTGGCAGACGGAATGAGCTGGGTCTCCAGCGCGCCGTTGACCGCCTTGTGGTAGGCGACCTCGTTCGCGACATAGGCCTTGTCGAACGCTGCGCCGCTCAGCTTGTCGAGCTCGGCCAGCTTGTCGCTCGCCTGCTTCGACAGCGCCTTGCTGGTGTCGTTGTCTTCAGGGGTGACGTTCAGCTTCTTGACCAGCGCCAGCGCCTGCTTGTTGACCGCCTCATGGTCGCGCAGCATATCCTCGGCAAACGCCTTGACGTCCTTGTTCTTCGCTTTCTTCTGCGCTTGCTTGGCGGCGTTGATGTCGATCACGCCGGCGGTGTAGGCGATATGGGCGATCTGCGGATCGGTCGGCTTGTCGGCGGCGCTGGCGCCTTGCAGCCCGGGACTCGACAACAAAATTGCTGCGGCGGCCGCCGCGCTCCAACGGATGAACATGGTTTAACGCTCCTGTGCTGCCGGACGTTTCGCCGGCGCGTTGCTTCACAGGAATTGGATGGGCGTTTCGCGCAAACGTTCCCGAAAAATTTCAGCCGCCGACGCCGAGCCGCTTCAGCACCGCTTCGGTCAGGCGCTCGCAACGCCAGCCCGCAAACGGAAAGGCATCCATCATCACCGGGCCGATCTCTTTCTCGACATTCTCGCGCAGCATGGTGCGGGCGCGGTGCAGCCGCGTCTTCACGGTCTCGGGCTTCACGGCGAGCAGATCGGCGGTTTCCTCGATGCTCATGCCCTCCATGACGCGTGCGACGAACACCATGCGGAAAACGTCCGGCAACTCGTCGATGGCGCGTTCGACGACGCGCTGGATTTCACGTTGGGCCATGGTCCTTTCCGGATCGCCTGCGGGAGAGACGGGAAATTTGATGATCTGCGCCTCGAGCGCGGCTTCGGACACCGCGCCGAGCTCGACATGCGGCCTCGCGCTGCGCGACCGGCCAAGCGCCTCGTTGATGGCGATGCGCGACAGCCAGGTCGACAGGCCGGACTCGCCCCGGAAGCCGTCGAGATGGGTGAAGGCGCGCACATAGGTTTCCTGCACCACGTCCTCGGCTTCGCTGTCGCTACGCAGAATTGCGCGCGCGAGGCGATATAGCCTGCGGTTGTTGACCCGCATGATCTCGCGCAGCGCGGCCTCGTCACGGGCCCGCGCGCGGTCGATCAGCTGGGCTTCCAATGACCGGATTTCTGATGCCTTGGCGTTCGGTGCCTTGGCGCCGGCTGCGGTCCGTTGCATGGCGGTCACCTGCTTGTCTCCGTTGGCCTCGGACATTGGATGCAGGCCGGCGCCAAAAGGTTCCCAGTTTTCTTGCCCGGATCTTACCCTCCCCTGGAGGGACCCTGGAGGGGGAGGGTCGCTTCGCATGGAGCGAGAGCGCAATGCGAAGCGGGGTGGGGTGATCTCTCCACACCGGCACCGCCAACGGCGAGAGACTGTCACCCCACCCCGCTCGCGCTGTGCGCGATCGACCCTCCCCCTCCAGGGGAGGGTAAGATCTAATCCGTCTCGATCGGCAGCGACGGGTCCCTCGCCCATTCGCCCATGGAGCCGTCGTACAGCGTCAGCTTGTCGTAGCCGAGCTGGGTCAGCAGCAAGAGGTTGATCGTCGCCGAGATGCCGCCGCCACAATAGCAGATCACGGTCTTGTCGCGCGTGACGCCCTGGGCCGCGAACTTTGCTTCCGCATCCGCAAGATTCGTCAGCGTCTTGTCGGCATTGACGAGCGTTGGCGCAGGCACGTTGATGCTGCCCGGCACGCGGCCCGGCCGGCCGTAGCGGCTCGGCTCGAGGCCTTGGTGATATTGCGGCAAGAGCGCGTTGACGATGACCGTCGAGGGATCACCGATCCGCGCCTTCACGGTGTCCTTGTCCACGAAAAAGCCCGCGCGGGGCGCGGCCTTGAAGGTCGTGGCCGGGTAGCCCTTCGGTGCGCCCGTCTCGATCGGCCGCCCCTCCTCTTTCCATTTGTCGAGGCCGCCGTCGAGCACGCGGGCATCGACGCCGAGCGAGCGCAGCATCCACCAGAACCGCGTCGACCACATCATGGTGCCGATGCTGTAGAGCACGATGGTCTTGGACGCATCGAGGCCGTAGCGGCCGAACGCGGCCTCGAGCTGGGCCGCGTCAGGCATCATGTAGAGCGGTCGCGCGGAGGTGTCGGAGAACTCGCCTTGCAGGTCGAGGAAATCGGCGCCGGGAATGTGGCCGGCTGCGAACGTCTTGTCGCCGGGCACCGCGCGATAAGGCACGTCGCTGCCGGGCGGCACCGGCTCGTTGTAGGTCGTGCAATCGTAGAGGCGGAGGTTGGGATCGCCGAGCATGGCGGCGAGTTGCTCGGTGGTGATGAGGGGTGTCGGTTGGGACATGCAATGACCTCTCCAACGTCGTCCTGGCGAAAGCCAGGACCCATTACCACCGCATTATCTGGCTGCGGGCAAGTGTGGCCACCAGTCTTCGCGACAATATCCGGTCGGGGTTATGGGTCCTGGCTTTCGCCAGGACGACACCGAACATGAGGCGTGTTTGTGCCGCCAAACGACCAAAGCCCTACGGCTTCAACGTCTCCAAAAACCGCACCGGCTCGCCTTGCGACGGCGTCACCAGCTCGCCCTGCCACATCACGCGGCGGCCGCGGATGAAGGTGCCGACGGGCCAGCCCGTCACGCGAACGCCGTCGTAAGGGGTCCAGCCGGCCTTGGACGCCACCCATTTGTTGGTGATGGTCTCGCTGCGCTTGAGGTCGACAACGGTGAAATCGGCGTCGTAGCCGGCGGCGATGCGGCCCTTGCAGACCATGTTGTAGAGGCGCGCCGGGCCCGCGCTGGTGAGATCGACGAACCGAGCCAGCGACAGCCGACCGGCGTTGACGTGATCGAGCATCAGCGGCACCAGCGTCTGCACGCCGGTCATGCCGGAGGGCGAGGCCGGATAGGTCTTCTGCTTCTCTTCCAGCGTATGCGGCGCATGGTCGGAGCCGAGCACGTCGATGATGCCCTGCTCGATGCCGCGCCAGATGCCGGCGCGGTGATCTGCGCCGCGCACCGGCGGGTTCATCTGCGCGAGCGTGCCGAGCCGCTCGTAGCATTTGGGCGCGACCAGGGTGAGATGGTGCGGCGTCGCCTCGCATGAGGCGACGTCCTTGTGGTCGCGCAGAAACTCGATCTCTTCCTTGGTCGAGATGTGCAGCACATGGATGCGCTTGCCCGTCTCGCGCGCGAGCTTGACCAGGCGCTGCGTCGCCATCAGCGCCGCGGTCTCGTCGCGCCAGACCGGATGCGAGCGCGTGTCGCCCTCGATGCGTAGCGGCTTGCGCTCGTTGAGGCGGTATTCGTCCTCGGCATGGAAGGCGGCGCGGCGGCGGATCACCTGGAAGATGCGGCGCAGGCTCTCGTCGTCCTCCACCAGCAACGCGCCGGTGGACGAGCCGATGAACACCTTCACACCGGCGCAGCCGGGCGCGCGCTCCAGCACCGGCAGATCCTGCACGTTCTCGCGGGTGCCGCCGATGAAAAAGGCGAAATCGCAATGCATGCGGTGATGGGCGCGCTTCACCTTATCGGTGAAGGTGGCCTCGGTCACCGTCAATGGAGACGTGTTCGGCATCTCGAACACGGCGGTGACGCCGCCCATCACGGCGCTGCGCGAACCGGTCTCGAGGTCTTCCTTCTGCTCCAGCCCGGGCTCGCGGAAATGCACCTGCGTATCCATGACGCCAGGCAGGATGTGGAGGCCCTTGCAGTCGATCACCTCCGCCGCGGACGCTTGCGATAGCGCGCCGATTTCGGCGATCCGGCCGTTCGCGATGCCGATGTCACGCTGGCCCTCGCCGTCCTGGTTGACGACGGTGCCGCCTTTTAGGATCACATCGAAACGCTGGGTCATGGGGCCTCTCTCATCCCCAAGCGCAGGGCTCGAGGTCTTGTCGTTTATGCCTTGCGGGCTTACGTTCCAGAGCAACATGTCGCAAGAGATTTTCGCATGAAATCAGCGTTTCTTCCGGACCGGGGCGTGGTCAAGGTCGCGGGCGAGGATGCGCGCAACTTCCTCAACGGCCTGGTCACGACCGACCTCGACAGGCTGAAGCCGGGCCTGGGGCGATTCGGCGCGCTGCTGACGCCGCAGGGCAAGATCATCGTGGATTTCCTGATCACGGAGGTGCCCGCCGGCCATGGCGGCGGGTTCCTGATCGATTGCCCGAAGGCGTTGGCGGACACCCTCGCCACCAAGCTGAAATTCTACAAGCTGCGCGCCAAGGTCACGGTGGAAAACCTCGATCTCGGCGTGCTCGCGGCCTGGGGCGGCCAGCCTGCAGCGCAGTCGGATCTGGCCTTCGCCGATCCGCGCAATGCCGAGCTCGGCACACGCATCCTGATCCCCGAGGATCTCAAGCAGAAGCTGTCCGACCTGATCGGCGCCGAGCTGGTCGATGCGGCCGAATATGAGGCGCACCGCATCGCGCTCGGCATCCCGCGCGGCGGGCTCGATTTCATGTACAGCGATGCGTTCCCGCACGAGACCAACATGGACCGGCTTGCCGGCGTCGATTTCGACAAGGGCTGCTATGTCGGCCAGGAGGTCGTCTCGCGCATGCAGCATCGCGGCACCGCACGCACGCGCAGCGTCAAGGTGCTGCTCGATGACATCTCGCCGGAGGTCGGCGTCGGCGTGATGGCCGGCGACAAGCCGGTCGGGACCATGGGCTCGTCGGCGCACGGCAAAGGCATCGCGCTGGTGCGCATCGACCGCGTCGCCGATGCGCTCGATGCCGGACAGCCGCTCACCGCCGGCGGCCTTGCCTTGACGCTGGCCGACCCCGAAACCGTCCGCATTCCCTCGAAACAGCCCATCGCATGAGCCGCGCTCCCCGCCTGCATCCCGACGGCCTGACCCGCTGCCCCTGGCCCGGCGAAGATCCGCTCTATGTCGCCTATCACGACACCGAATGGGGCGTGCCCGAGTATGACGACCGCGCGCTCTACGAGAAGCTGATCCTCGACGGTTTTCAGGCCGGCCTGTCCTGGATCACGATCTTGCGCAAACGCGACAATTTCCGCAAAGCCTTCGACGATTTCCAGCCGGAGAAGATCGCGCGCTACAACGCGAAGAAGGTCCATGCGCTGATGAACGATGCCGGCATCGTGCGTAACCGCGCCAAGATCGACGGCGCGATCCTGAGCGCGAAGTCGTATCTCGACATCATGGAGAAGGGACCGGGCTTCTCAAAACTGCTGTGGGACTTCATGGGCGGCAAGCCCAAGATCAACCACTTCAAGACCACCGCGAGCGTGCCGGCCTCGACGCCGCTGTCGGTGCAGATTTCCAAGGAGCTGGCCTCGCGCGGCTTCAAGTTCGTCGGCCCGACCATCGTCTACGCCTTCATGCAGGCGACCGGCATGGTCAACGACCATCTCGTCGACTGCCATTGCCACGCGACCTGCGGCAAGACGCAGCGCAAGCCGCGCCTCAAGGTCAAATGACCGCGAAGAAGACCGCGCGCGATGCGCAGTCCCGCGCCTGGCAGCGCATGCTGTCGGGCCGGCGGCTCGACCTGCTCGACCCCTCCCCGCTCGATGTCGAGATCGCCGACATCGCCCATGGGCTGGCGCGCGTGGCGCGCTGGAACGGGCAGACCACCGGCGCGCACATCTTCTCGGTCGCGCAGCACACGCTGCTGGTGGAAACCGTGCTGCGGCACGAGATGCCGCGCGTGGACCAGCGCATGCGGCTCGCCGCGCTGCTGCACGATGCGCCCGAATATGTGATCGGCGACATGATCTCACCGTTCAAGGCGGTGCTCGACGGCCATTACAAGGCGGTGGAGAAGCGCCTGCTCGGCGCCATCCACATCCGCTTCGGCCTGCCGCCGGTGCTGGCGGACGAGATCACGCAGGCCATCAAGGCCGCCGATCGCGGTGCGGCCTATCTCGAGGCAACCGAGCTCGCCGGCTTCAGCGACGCCGAAGCCAAACGCCTGTTCGGCCGCGATCCGGGCCTGCCCGACAGCGTCCGGCGCGACTATCTCACGCCCTGGACCGCGGCGCGGGCGGAGAAGCAGTTTCTGGAGCGGTTCAACGCGGTGTTTGCATAGCATCATCCCTTCGTAGTTTCGTAGGGTGGGCAAAGGCGCGCTTGCGCCGTGCCCACGTCCTTTCGCGCTTGCGACAAAGGTGGTGGGCACGCTTCGCTTTGCCCACCCTACGGCACCGGCTATAATCGCCGGCAAAAAGGTCCGCCATGATCCACGTCTGTTCCCTCGCCGCACTCCCCGAAACCGTCCGCCTCACCAGGGCCAGCCACGTGCTGACCGTGATGGCCAATGTCGAGCAGGTCGCGCGTCCGGTATCGGTGCTGCCGGCCAACCATCTCAAGGTGTCGATGGACGACATCACCGAGGAGATGGACGGCTTTGTCGCACCGTCAGAGACGCATATCGAGCAGGTGCTGAACTTCGTGCGCGGCTGGGACCGCAGCGCGCCGCTGGTGGTGCATTGCTATGCCGGCATCAGCCGCTCCACCGCGAGCGCCTTCGCCGCCGTATGCGCGCTCAATCCACATCGCGACGAGATCGAGATCGCGAAGAAGATCCGCGCCGCCTCGCCGATCGCCTCGCCGAACCGGCGCATCGTCGGCCTCGCCGACCGTGCGCTCGGGCGCAACGGCCGCATGCTGCGCGCGCTCGACGAGATGGGCCCGGGCGCGATGATGGTCGAGGGCCGCCCCTTCGTGATCGAGCTCGAATGACACAAGCGATCTCAGCCGCATGAGCGAGACGCTGCTGACACCGATCGAGATCGGCCTGACCGCCGCGATCGTCGCGATCGAGGACCATGAGCCGCTGATCCTCACCGCGCACAGCAGCGACGGGCTGGCGGGCCTGCCGTTCGGGCCGTTCGATGCGCTGAGCCATCGCACCTTCGAGATCGGCCTGCGCGCCTGGGTCGAGGAGCAGGCGGGCTTGCGGCTCGGCTATGTCGAGCAGCTCTACACCTTTGGCGATCGCGGCCGTCATGCCGAGGCCGGCGACACCGGCGCGCATATGGTGTCGATCGGCTATCTCGCGCTCACGCGCGCCGCGGGCGGCGAGCTCGCAGCAAACGGTGCAAGCTTCGAGCCGTGGTACCGCTTCCTGCCCTGGGAAGACTGGCGCGAGGAGCCGCCCGCGATCATTGCCCGCGACATCATCCCCGCGCTGACGGCTTGGGCGGAGCAGGAGACGCCGGAGACGACGCGCGCATTGCCGCGCAGGGATCGCGTGCGGTTCTATTTCGGCCTCGACGGTGCGCCCTGGGACGAGGAGCGCGTGCTCGACCGCTACGAGCTGCTCTACGAGGCCGGGCTGATCGAGGAGGCACGGCGCGACGGTCGTCCTGCGGCATTAGCGCGCAAGGCACTGCCGGCGCTCGGGACCTCGATGCGGTTCGATCACCGCCGGATTCTCGCCACGGGAATCGCGCGGCTGCGCGCAAAGCTGAAGTATCGTCCTGTGGTGTTTGAACTTTTGCCCGCCGAGTTCACACTTACTGAATTGCAGCATACGGTGGAGGCGATCTCCGGCCGGCATCTGCACAAGCAGAATTTCCGCCGCCTGGTCGAAACGGAAGCCCTGGTCGAACCGACCGGCGTGATGTCGACACAGACGGGCGGACGGCCGGCAGCGCTCTACCGCTTCCGCCGCGAGGTGCTCCAGGAGCGGCCCGCGCCGGGCTTGCGCGTGCGCTCCCGGCGCTAGATCCTGAGATTCGTGGGACCGGCCCCTGCCCGCCGGTTGCCTGGAGGCTTCATGTTCGACGGCCCGTTCGACGCCTTTGCGCTGATCATTGCGATCATCGCCTTCCTGATCGCGATCAAGGCCTCCAGCCAGGCGACCGAGCTGCGCCGTCGGCTGAACTTGCTCGAAGAGAAGTTTTATGCGCAGCGGCCTGTCGTGCAGCCGCCGCCGCTGATGCCCGCGCAGGTGCAGGCTGAAGCGCCCGCAACGCCCGCCGCCGAGCCGCCGCCGCTTGCGCCGGAAGCGGAAACGACGCCGCCTCCGCTCGTCACCGAAGAGACCTCACCGCCCCCGCTCGGACCGAGCACGGGCACTGATGCGCCGCCTCCGGTGCCGGAGGCCGCGCCCGCGCCCGGCTTCGAGGAGCGTCTCGGCACGCGCTGGGTGGTGTGGATCGGCGGCCTTGCGCTCGCGCTCGGCGGCTTCTTCATGGTGCGCTATTCGATCGAGGCCGGCCTCCTCGGCCCCGGCGTGCGCGTCTTCCTCGGCGGCCTGTTCGCGGCAGCGCTGCTCGGTGCCGGCGAATGGACGCGGCGCAAGGAGAGCATCTCCACCATTCAGGCGCTGCCGATCGCCAACATCCCCGCGATCCTCACCGCGGCCGGTACGGCGGTGGCGTTCGCCACCATCTACGCGGCCTATGCGCTCTACGGCTTCCTCGTGCCGGCAACCGCCTTCGTGCTGCTCGGCATCGTTGCCATGGGCACGCTCGCCGCCGCGCTGCTGCACGGGCCCGCGCTCGCCGGCCTCGGCGTGGTCGGCGCCTTCGTGACGCCGATCCTCGTCTCCAGCGGGAAGCCGGACTATTGGGCGCTCTACATCTATCTCGCCATCGTCACTGCCGCGAGTTTTGGCCTCGCGCGTATCCGGCTGTGGCGCTGGCTGGCCGTCACGACGATCGCATTCGCGGTGCTCTGGATCTTCCCGGGGCTCGATACCGAACAGGTGCAGGTCGCGCCGCACGCCTTCCATGTCATCGCCGGCTTCGTGCTCGCCGCGCTGCTCGTGGTCTGCGGCTTCATGTTCGGCCCGACCATCGAGGACGGCGAGATCGAGCCGGTCTCGTCCGGCGCGCTCGGCGCCTATCTGTTCGGTGCGATGCTGGTCGTGCTGTCGAGCGCGCATGCCGATCTCGCGCTGATCGCCTTCACGCTGCTGGTCGGCGGCACGTTGTTCGTCGCCTGGCGCGCGCCTGCGGCGACCGGCACGCTGGGCGCTTCTGCTGCGACCGTCTTCATCGTGTTCGCCGAATGGGCGGTGCGCGCCAACCCCGATATGCTGGTGCTGCCGGGCGGCCCGATGCCCGGCGTCGGCCCTGTCGCGACCGACAGCTCGGTGACGCTGCATCTGGTGATGGCCGCGATCTTCGCCGCCGGCTTCGGCGTCGCGGGTTTCTTCGCGCAGGGCCGCTCGAACTCGGCGATCATTCCCGTGGTGTGGTCGGCGGCGGGCGTCGCCACACCGATCGCGATCCTGGTCGCGCTTTATGCGCGCATCGCCCATCTCGACCGTTCGATCCCGTTCGCGATCCTCGCCGTTCTGCTCGCCGCAGCCTTCGGTGCTGCGACCGAAGCGCTGATGCGTCGCGAAGAACGACCGGGTGTTGCCACCTCGATCGCATTGTTCGCAACCGGTACACTCGGCGCGCTGGCGCTGGCGCTGACCTTCGCGCTGGAGAAGGGCTGGCTCACCATTGCGCTCGCGCTGATGTCGCTCGGCACCGCCTGGATCTCGTTGCAGCGGCCGATTCCGGTGCTGCGCCGGTTAGCGGCGATCTTCGCCGCGATCGTCACCGCGCGCATCGTCTATGATCCGCGCATCGTCGGCGATGCGGTCGGCACGACGCCGATCTTCAACTGGCTGCTGTGGGGCTACGGCCTGCCAGCCGCCTCGTTCTGGGGCGCGAGCATCTTCCTGAGACGCCGCGGCGACGATGTCCCCTTGCGCGTCGTCGAGGCGGCCGCGATCCTGTTCACCGCGCTGCTCGCCTTCGTGGAGATCCGTCATTTTGCCACCGGCGGCCAGATGACCTCGGCGCCCTCGCTACTCGAATGCGCGCTGCAGGTCTGCGTCGCGCTCGCCATGGCGATCGGACTGGAACGCCTGCGGCTGCGCAGCCGCAGCATCGTCCACAATGTCGGCGCGGTCGTATTGACGGCGATCGCCGGCCTCATCAGCGTGTTCGGCCTCTTCATCCTGGAGAACCCGCTGATCTGGCGCATCGACGTCGGCGGCGCGGTCTTCAACCTGCTGCTGCTCGGCTATGCGCTGCCTGCGGTGCTGATGCTGCTGCTCTCCTACGCGGTGGTCGGCGAGCGTGGCAAGGTCTACGCCAACAGCATCGCCGGCGGCGCACTGGTGTTCGCACTCGCCTATGTCACGCTGGAGATCCGCCGCTTCTATCACGGCCCCATCCTCTCCAGCGGCCCGACCACCGGCGCGGAGCAATACACCTATTCGATCGGCTGGCTCGCCTTCGGCGTGGCGCTGCTCGGGGTCGGCATTCTCGTCAACTCGGAACGGGCGCGGCTGGCGTCCGCCGCCGTCATCGCGCTGACGATCCTGAAGGCCTTCGTCATCGACATGTCGACGCTGACAGGCGTCTATCGCGCGCTGTCGTTCATGTGCCTCGGCATCGTGCTGGTCGCGATCGGCTGGCTTTACCAGCGCATCCTTTTCCGGCGGCAGGTCGCACCGCCGCCGGCTCCGCAGACGGGCAGCTAAGCGTCGGGCGAGGTAGCTCACCTCTCCCCGGCGCGGAGAGGTGAACTAAGAGAGAGCGGGCGCTAGGCCGCGCGGACCGATTCTAGAAACTGCGCGACCTCGACCTTGAGGCGGGTGCTGTCAGTCGCCAGCGACTTCGCTGCCGACAGCACCTCAACCGAGGCCTCGCCGGTCTCGATCGCGCCGCGCTGCACGTCGGTGATGTTGGAGGAGACCTCCTGCGTGCCGACCGAGGCCTGCTGAACGTTGCGTGAGATCTCCTGCGTCGCCGCGCCCTGCTCTTCGACGGCGGCGGCGATCGCCGCGGACACTTCGGACAGCCGCTCGATGGTGCCGCCGATCTCCTGGATGGCGCTGACGGATTCCTGCGTCGCGGCCTGGATGCCGGACACCTGTGCTCCGATCTCGCCGGTCGCCTTCGCGGTCTGCTCGGCCAGCGCCTTGACCTCGGACGCGACGACGGCAAAGCCGCGGCCGGCATCGCCCGCCCGCGCCGCCTCGATGGTCGCGTTCAGCGCCAAAAGATTGGTCTGGCCCGCGATGGTGTTGATGAGCTCGACGACGTCGCCGATGCGGGAGGCGGCCTGCGAAAGCGCGTTGACGCGCTCGTTGGTCCGCGCCGCCTGCTCGACCGCTTCCGCAGCCATCCGCGCCGAATCCTGCACGCGGCGGCTGATCTCGGTGATCGAGGACGACAGCTCTTCCGAGGCGGAGGCGACCGCCTGGACGTTGGTGGAGGCTTCCTCGGAGGCCGCCGCAACGACGGTGGCGAGCTCCTGGCCGCGCTGCGCGGTGCTGGTCAGCGTCGACGCCGACGCCTCGAGCTCGGTCGAGGCCGAGGAGACGGTGCCGACGACTTCGCCGATCATCGTCTCGAACTTTCGCGTGATGGCATCGACCCGGCGGCCGCGCTCGATCTTGGCCTCGGCGTCGAGCCTGGCCGCTTCGTCGGCGGCCCGCTTGGCGATCAGCGCTTCCTTGAAGATCTGCAGCGCATCCGCCATCGAGCCGATCTCGGTCTTCTCGCCGCGATGCGGCACCTCGGCCGAGAGGTCGCCCTCGCCGAGCGACTGCATCGGCTTGATGATCGAAGCGATGCCACGCGAGACGTCGCGCACGAGATAATAGGCGGCGCTGATCGCGATCACGACAGAGAGCACGATGATTCCCACCAGCACGCGGAAGATCAGGGCATAGCTGTCGGCCGCCTGCTTGGTCTCCAGCTCGGCGCCGCGGTTGTTGAGCTCGATGTCCTTCTGAAGCAGGGGATCAGCCGCCTGGGCCATCTTCGCAACCTTGGTCTGCAACAGCTCGTTGGCGTCAGTCGGGAAACGGCCGACGCCCTTGCGCGACAGCGCCATCACGTCCTGCACGCCGATTAGATATTCGGCCCAGGCCTTGGTCCATTGCTCGTAGAGCGAGCGCTCCTCGGCGGAGGTGATCAAGGGCTCGTAGACCTTGCGGGTCTGCTCGATGCGCCCCTGCAACGAGGCCAGCCGCTTCTCTGCGGCCTCCTTGCCCTCGGCGCTGTCCTGCATCAGGTGCAGGCGGAGCGCGACGCGCAGCTCGTTGATGTCGGCGCGGAGCGAGCCGAGCGCACGCACGCTCGGCAGCCAGCTTTCCGCGATCTCGACCGTGTGGGCATTGATGTTCTGCATGGTGCCGATCGCCGTCACGCCGACGCCGGCGAGCGAGAGCACGAGGATCGACAACACGGTCAGTAGCTTGAAGACGATCGACAATTTCGACATCACGACAAATCCCGATGAGACTAGCAACGCGCAAATCACCCGCGCCGCCATCGTCACGACGGACGACAGGGCGGAAGTCATTCCAATAATGCTGGCTGGTTCTTGTCCGGTAAGATTGCGCACATAGTCGCAAACAGGCGTTAACAGGGACCTACGTGGAACTACGGGGGCGATCCGGCCCGCGTTATTTTTTCCGCAACCATTTGTTGCGGCCGCGCAGATATCGCGCGGTGCCGCACCAGCACACCGCAATGCAACATTGGAACGGCGGCACCGACATCGTCACGCGGCCCGTACCGACTCCAAGAAGCGCGCGACCTCGCCCTTCAACCGGTTGCTCTCCCGCGACAGCGACCGGGCGGCCGAATGCACCTGCGCCGAGGCGGCTCCAGTCTCGCCGGCGCCACGCTGGACGTCGCCGATATTCGCCGAGACCTCGGACGTGCCGTGCGCGGCATGCTGGATGTTGCGGGAGATCTCCTGCGTCGCCGCGCCCTGCTCCTCCACCGCGGCGGCGATGGTCGACGAGATCTCCGACATCCGCGCGATGGTGTCGCCAATCTCCTTGATTGCGCCGACGGAGTCTTCCGTCGCGGTCTGAATCGCGCCGATGTGCTGACTGATCTCGCCCGTGGCTTTCGCGGTCTGCTCGGCCAGCGCCTTCACTTCGGTCGCGACCACCGCAAATCCCTTGCCGGCTTCACCGGCACGCGCCGCCTCGATCGTCGCGTTCAGCGCCAGGAGGTTGGTCTGGGCGGCGATGGTGTTGATCAATTCGACCACGTCGCCGATGCGGCTCGCCGCCTTCGTCAACTCGGCGACGCGCGCGTTGGTCCGCTCGGCCTGTCCGACCGCAACGTCGGCGACACGCGCCGATTCCTGCACCTGGCGGCTGATCTCGGAGATCGAGGAGGTCATCTCCTCGCTCGCCGACGACACCGACTGCACATTGGCGGACGCCTCCTCCGAGGCCGCCGCCACGGCGGTTGCGAGCCCGTTGCCGCGTTCGGCGGCCTGCGTCAGCGTGTTGGATGAGGCCTCGAGCTCGGTTGCCGCCGACGACACGGTCTCGATGATCTCGCCGACCGCGCCTTCGAACGTATCGGCAAGCCGCCGCATGTCGGCCTTGCGCTGTTCGCGTCCGCGCGCAGCCGCTTCCGACTGTTCAACGCGCAGCCGCTCGGCCTCCGCCATGCTGGTCCTGAACACCTCGACGGCGCCGGCCATTTCGCCGATCTCGTCCCTGCGCCCGACGCCGGGAACGGAGATCGAGAGTTCGCCGCGCGCAAGCCGCGTCATCGCACCGACCATGGCACCGAGCGCCTTCGAGATCGAACGTCCGAGCAGAAAGCCGGTCACGGCGAGCACAGCGACGGTGATGCCGAAGGCCACGGCCATCCACAAACGCACGGCCTCGCGGGTCGCGGCCTCGGCCGCGTCAGCCTGCTTGTACATGGCATCGACCGCGGTTCGCACCTCGACCATCGCAGGCTCGATTTCGCGGAAGGTCTTCATCATGGCGGCGTCGAGAACCGCACTCTGCCGTGCCGTCTCGGCCCAGGCCGCGAACTCGGACTGGTATTTCTGGAGCTTGGCCGTGATGTCGTTCATCGCCGCCGTGGGGATTGCGACGACCTCTATCGCCTTGGAGAATTCAACCCCGGCCTTCTTCACCTCGGCAATGTATTTGGGGTCGCGCCGCAGCATGAAGTCCTTCTCGTGCCGGCGCATCATCAGCATCCAGGTTGTCGTCCGGGGATCGTCGATCTCCTTCAGCTTGACCTCGATGTCGTGCACCGCGCCGCGAAGCGAACCGGACAGGCCGAGCGTCTCATTCAGCCCGAGCCTGGTCTCGGCTGCCACCAGTGCGGCGAAGTCGGACGCGTAACGCTTGAAGCCGTCCTGGGCCTGCTTCATCTTCTCGGACAGTGCGCTCATGCCGGCGGCCGCCATCAGCCGCTCCACCTCGTCGAAATCGCGGTTGATCGGCCCGATCAGCTCGGCATGCGCCCTGGCATAGCTCTCGGTACGGCGCTGCTGGAAATTCTTCTCGTTACGACGGGCCTCCAGCATGTCGATCGAGAGCTGCTTGTCGAGATCGGCGATCGCGCGGGCGCGGTTGGCAACAGTGCGGGAGGCATCCTGGGAGAGGCTGCCGATCTGGTAGATCGCGCCGAAGGCGGCAAGACCGACGAGGCCGAAGAGTCCGATCGCCATGACCTTGTGGGTCAGGCGGATGGAGATGCCGCTCATGAATGTGCTCCAATAGGCTCGGGACGCAATACAGGCAGGGCGATTCAGCCCCGGAAATCGCGGGCATCATGACTGCGTCGCTTTTCCGGAAAGTTAACCCTGCGCCTTATCCGTCATGGCGCCGCAGCCTGCGCACGCGCGAGCGCAGCGCTGCCACGCGCGGCGGTTGCAGGCTCGAGCTATGGAAGGACGGCCGCCGTCAGGCGGCGCGCACGGTGCCGAGGAACTTGCTGACCTCGAGCTTGAGACGGTTGCTGTCGCCCGACAGCATCTGCGCGGCGGACAGCACCTGCGAGGACGCCGAACCGGTCTCGCTCGCGCCGCGCTGCACGTCGGTGATGTTGGACGACACCTGATGGGTGCCTTCCGCCGCCTGCTGCACGTTGCGGGAAATTTCCTGCGTCGCCGCGCCCTGCTCTTCCACCGCGGCCGCGATCGTCGAGGAGATCTCCGACAGCTTTTCGATGGTGTTGCTGATGTCCCTGATGGCGCCGACCGAATGCTCGGTCGCGGTCTGGATGCTTGCAATCTGATGGCCGATCTCGCCGGTCGCCTTCGCCGTCTGCTCCGCGAGCGCCTTGACCTCCGATGCGACGACCGCAAATCCCTTGCCGGCCTCGCCGGCGCGCGCCGCCTCGATCGTGGCATTGAGCGCCAGCAGGTTGGTCTGGCCGGCGATGGTGTTGATCAGCTCGACCACGTCGCCGATGCGCGTCGCCGCCTTGGACAGTTCGCTGACGCGCTCGGTCGTGGTGCGCGCCTGGCCGACCGCCTCATTGGCCACTCGCGCAGATTCCTGCACCTGGCGGCTGATCTCGGTGATCGACGATGACAATTCTTCCGTGGCCGAAGCCACCGACTGCACGTTGGTGGACGCCTCTTCGGAAGCGGCGGCAACCATGGTGGTGAGCTGCTGGCCGCGTTCCGCAGTCGAGGTGAGCGTCGATGCCGAAGCCTCCAGCTCGGTCGCAGCCGATGACACGGTATCGACGATCTCGCCGATCGCGGCCTCGAAGCCGTCGGCAAGCCTGTGCATCTCGGCCTTGCGCTGCGCGGCCGCGGCGTGGTCCTGCCTGACCTTCGCTTCGGCCTCCTCGCGCGCCTTCTGTTCCGACACGACCTTGAACTTCTCGACGGCCGCAGCGACGCCACCGACCTCGTCCTTGTGGCCGAGCCCGGGCAGCACCACGGAGAAGTCGCCGCCGGCGAGCTTGTCCATGGCCGCGGTGAGCGCGCGGATCGGCCGGGCAATGGTGAAGAAGGACATCATCCAGGAGCCGATCAGAACGAGCATGGCGCAGATACCGACCGCGATGCCGAGACGTTCGCCCGCCGCCATCTCCTGCGCGGCGGCGGCAAGTTCTTCCTCGCTTTTGTGCTTGGAAAAATCCGCAATCTCGCTCGTGATCGTATCGAGCTCGGCAGCAATCGGCAGCGTCACCTCACGCACCAGGCGCGCGCCTTCCTCAACGAGCCTGGCGACATTGGCGGCCGCGTCGGGCCCCGTCGCTGCGATGGCCTCGCCGCGGATGGCCGCGACCCGTCGGGCAGCCCTAAGATAATCCGCGCCGAGGCTCTTGAGCTTTTCCATCCGGGTCCGGTTTTCCGGCACTTGCGACAGCTTCAGCATCGCCTCAGCGACTTTGGTCAACGTTTCGGCGCGCTCGACCAGAGCATCGCCGGCCTTCTGCAGCTCGGCCGCGTTGCCGGCGAGCCGGATGTCACGGACGGCGAGCTGCATGCTGCGCGCCGCAAGCTTGGCTTCCACCGCCTCGCGCGCCAGCGCGAGCTGCGCGACCGCGGCCTTGTTGGAGTCCCGCACATTGCCGTTGCCGACGAGCTGGCTTGCGATGATGCAAAGGACCAGGAGGATGCCGAGTGCCGACGCGATCGCCAGCTTGGTCCCGATCCGCAAATTCCGAACGAGGCTCAACATTGGTGTTTCCCCAAAGGAATGCGCAGCCGAGTCGTTGTCGGCGCTCCCTGGCGTTGATCGCTCTTGCTCAAAAGGTGAGCGCCAGCCATTCCAAATTGGTTAACAGCGCTACCGTTCAAATACTGAATTAGTACGAAAACCCCTTGAAATTCAGCACGGAATGCGAGCTTAACAAGTTAATCACACGCGAAGATGGGAAGGTCAGGCGGCCCGCACCGTCTCGAGAAATCTCCCGACCTCGAGCTTGAGACGGTTGCTGTCGCCCGACAGCATCTGCGCGGCGGACAGCACCTGCGAGGAAGCCGAGCCGGTCTCGCTGGCGCCGCGCTGCACGTCGGTGATGTTGGACGAGACCTGCTGCGTGCCATGCGCGGCCTGCTGCACGTTGCGGGAGATTTCCTGCGTTGCGGCGCCCTGCTCTTCCACCGCGGCCGCGATCGTCGAGGAGATCTCGGACAGCTTTTCGATGGTGTCGCTGATGTCCCTGATGGCGCCAACCGATTCCTGCGTAGCGGCCTGAATGCCGGAGATCTGCTGGCCGATCTCACCGGTCGCCTTCGCCGTCTGCTCCGCGAGCGCCTTGACCTCCGATGCGACGACTGCAAACCCCTTGCCGGCCTCGCCGGCACGCGCGGCCTCGATCGTGGCATTGAGCGCCAGCAGGTTGGTCTGGCCGGCGATGGTGTTGATCAGCTCGACGACGTCGCCGATCCGCGTCGCCGCCTTGGACAACTCGCTGACGCGCTCAGTCGTGGTGCGGGCCTGCCCGACGGCTTCGCTCGCCACGCGCGCGGATTCCTGCACCTGCCGGCTGATCTCCGTGATCGAGGACGACAGCTCTTCCGTGGCCGAGGCGACCGACTGCACGTTGGTGGAGGCTTCTTCCGAGGCCGCCGCGACCACGGTCGTGAGCTGCTGCGTGCGCTCGGCGGTCGAGGTCAGCGTCGTTGCGGACGCTTCCAGCTCGGTCGAAGCCGATGACACCGTTCCGACGATCTCGCCGACGGCGCCTTCGAAGCTGTCGGCAAGCCTGCGCATCTCCGATTTGCGCTGCTCGGCTGCAATCTGATCCTGCCGCATCTTGGCTTCGGCTTCCTCCCGCGCCTTCTGCTCGGACACGATCTTGAATTTCTCGACGGCGCCCGCAACTTCGCCGACCTCGTCCTTGCGGCCGAGGCCCGGCAGAATCACCGAGAAATCACCGCCGGCCAGCTTCTCCATCGCCGACGTCAGCGCCCGCATGGGCCGCGCGATGCTGAAGACGGAGAAGATGCACGCGCCGATCAGAACCAGCGCGACCAGCACGCCCGTGACGAGCGACACCCGGGCAACGGACGCGGCCTCGGCTTCCGCCTCCGCACGCGCCTCGGCGCTGCTCTTCTTGGCGAAGTCGATGATCTGGTTGGCGAGCTCGGATATCTCTTCGTTGATCGGCGCCAGGATTTCCTTGCGGATCCGGTTGACCTCGGCCGCGAGCCTTGCGTGCTCCGCCGCCGCTTCGCCGTCCTTCTTGCCTTCGAGCGCAAGCTCCTGTTTGCGGACAGCTTCGATCTGCTGCCCGCCCTTGCTGAAATTGCCGATCAGCACGGTCAGGCGGTCGATCCGCTTGTGGCTCTCCGGCGAGTGTGACAGCTTCGCCATCTCCCCCGCGGATTGCAGGACCGAGGTCTTGCGATCGCCGAAATAGGTGACCGCCTTCTGCATCTCGGCCGGCGAGGATGAGGTCAGGATGTCGCGAATGCCGATCTGCATCCCGCGGACCGACGCCTTCGCCTCCGCGGCGTTTTGCGCGATCGCCTGCTGTCCCGATGCGGCGTTGCTGAGCCTCTGGATTTCGGTGCCACCGTTCATCTGGAGGAAGAGCATCAGCGCGACGAGGGCGATGGTCAGCGCGGAGGTGACGGCGAGCTTAGTGCCAATTCGCAAGTTCTGAATGAACGACATTGAAGCAATCCCGGGATACGCATTGTCGCGCCGATGCGCGTGAACAGTTCGGGAAGGCTAGCTCGCGAGGTTCCTCATTAACGTTAAGCGAGAGCGCCTGCGGCCTGGGTAGAAATACTGAAAACGCGGCTCAAACCATGGGACTTGCACACTTTTCGCGTGCACTGAATTTGCACTTCGCGGATTTGCGGACAATGCGTCCGTTAACGGACCGTCCCGTTTGTGAGCCTCGTCAGCTGACCGTCTCGCCCACGATGCTGATGCGGAACACCGGCTCCTTGTTCTCGTCGAGCAGCTCCATGCTCCACTTCGCATTCGGCTTCATGCTGCGCGCGATCCCGCCGAGCAGGTTGGCGCAGACCTCGGTCATCTCGTTCCACGCGGCCGCGCGATTCTCGAACTCGTACGGCTGATCGGCGGCGCCGGAGTAGCGACCGGTACTGATGCGGAAGAAGTACAGCGACATCGTTGAACCCTTGTCTAGGGCGCGCCCCCCGGCCGTACGCAAACTGGGGCACGAACAGCTACCAACGCATGAAAGCCGCCGTCCGTATGACTACGGCGCGGCGGCTTCGTGTTCGATGGGATATGTGCAGCGAAAGGCGCGGATTGCCCCCGCGCGGGCGGCTCACTGGGTGGAGCGACGCAACTCCAGCGGGCCCTCGTTCTTGGCGGGCTCCGACTTGGCTTCGGCCTTCACCGGCTCAATCCGGCTGCTCTCGACACGCGGGGTCTCGACACGTGCAGCGACCTCGGTGTTCGAGGAGGCGACCGAACCGGTGTGCTCCGAGGAGCGCAGCGAACGCGGACGCGCCGACGCGCGCGCCATCAGCATCTGGTTGCCGCCCTGGTGATGGAAGTCGCAATAGGCGAAGCCCATGCCCGAGACCGAGCCGCGGAAGCTGCGCTCGTCGGTCTTTTCCAGGTTGAAACAGGGCTCGAACGGAATGCCCTTGATCGAGGCGCAGACGTTCTGGCCGCGGATCTGGAGCGTGTTGCCGGGCAGGCGGAGGTGGCGGACGGGACCCGAGCCCGAGAACTGCACGGCGCCGGCGGCGCCGAGATCGTCGAGGATGCGGCCTGCGCCGCGGGTGCCGTCGAAACAGGTGAAGGCGAACACCTTGCCGGCTACGAAGCGGCGCGCCTCGTCGGCATTCATGCTTCCTGCAATGGCCGGCGCAAACGTCGCCGCCGCCGTGACAGCCCCCAACACAATACGCGCAAGCATGCTCAACTCCGAACCGACCCCCGCAGCGGGCGATGCCTTATCTCTTTACCCGCTGCTTACCATACTAACCAAGGCAACATTGAAGCAGCTTGGTTGGTAAAGTCTGAACGCCGTTAGACAATTTTTACCACGATGCGGCCGCGGACCTGGCCGGCGAGGATTTTCGCGCCCCATCCGGGGACCTCGTCGATTGCAATTTCATGAGTAATTTCAGATAGTTTTGTCCGATCCAGGTCGGAGGCTAGACGCTGCCAGGCGGCTTTTCGCGGCTCGATCGGGCACATCACGGAATCGATGCCGAGAAGGCACACTCCGCGCAAAATGAAAGGCGCGACCGAAGACGGCAGGTCCATGCCGGCCGCCAGGCCACAGGCTGCGATCGCGCCGCCGTACTTCGTCATCGACAGGAGATTCGCCAGCGTGGTCGAGCCGACGCTGTCGACACCGCCCGCCCAGCGCTCCTTGGCGAGGGGCTTTGCCGGGGCCGACAATTCATTGCGATCGATGACCTCGGCGGCACCGAGGTGCTTGAGATAGTCGGCTTCCGCCGCGCGGCCGGTCGAGGCGATGACGTGGTAGCCGAGCTTGGACAGCACGGCGGTGGCGACCGAGCCGACGCCGCCGGCGGCGCCCGTTACCACCACGGGGCCGCTCTTCGGCGACAGGCCGTGCTTCTCCAGCGCCAGCACCGAGAGCATCGCGGTGAAGCCGGCGGTGCCGATCGCCATGGCGTCGCGCGCCGACAGGCCCTGCGGCAGAGCGACCAGCCAGTCGCCCTTCACCCGCGCCTTCTCGGCATAGGCGCCGAGATGGGTCTCGCCCATGCCCCAGCCGGTGCAGACGACCTTGTCGCCTGCCTTCCACTGCGGATGCGAGGACGCTTCGACCGTGCCGGCAAAGTCGATGCCGGCGATCATCGGGAAACGGCGCACCACCGGCGCCTTGCCTGTCAGCGCGAGGCCGTCCTTGTAGTTCAGCGTCGACCATTCGACGCGGACGGTGACGTCGCCCTCCATCAACTCGGCTTCGTCGAACTGCGCGAGCTGCGCGGTGGTGCCCTTGTCCGCCTTGTCGATCCGGATCGCCTTGAATGTGGCCACGACTGCACTCCCTGACTTTGTTTGTCGGGGATGTTTAGCCGATCAGGCCGGCTGCGCAACCGCTCGCTGAACGGGTTTCTCGACGATCGGAAGATTGATCAGCGCCGAGAGCACGCCGAACAGGATCGAGAGCCACCAGATCGGCGTGTAGGAACCGAACTTTTCGAACACGATGCCGCCGAGCCAGACGCCGAGGAAGCCGCCGACCTGATGGCTGACGAAGGCGAAGCCATAGAGCGTCGCGAGCCAGCGCGTGCCGAACATCAGCGCCACCAGCGCCGAGGTCGGCGGCACCGTCGACAGCCAGGTCAGGCCGGAGATCGCACCGAACGCGATCGCCGAGAACGGCGTGATCGGGAACGAGATGAAGGCGAGCGTCGCAAGCGCACGTGTGAAATAGATGGTCGAGAGGATGTAGCGCTTGGGCAGATAGTTCTGGAGATAGCCGACGCTGAGCGATCCCATGATGTTGAACAGGCCGATCGCCGCGATCACCCAGCCGCCGGTCTGCGTCGAGATACCGCGATCGACCAGAAAGGCCGGCAGATGCACGGTGATGAAGGCGAGCTGGAAGCCGCAAGTGAAGAAGCCGAGCACCAGCAGCACATAGGAGCGGTGACCGAAGGCTTCCGCAAGCGCCTTGGTAAACGTCTGCTCATCGGCGGGCGCCGTGTTGGCCGTGCTTGCAACCGGCGGCGTGGAGAGCGCCAGCGCCAGCGGAATGATCAGCAGCATCAGGAAGCCGAACACGGTGAGCGCCTGCTGCCAGCCGAAATTGTCGATGAGCGCGACGCCGATCGGCGCGAACAGGAATTGTCCGAACGAGCCCGCTGCGGTGCCGGCGCCGAGCGCAAGCCCGCGCTTCTCGGCCGGCAGCAGCTTGCTGAACGCCGACAGCACCAGGTTGAACGAGCAGCCGGCAAGACCAAAGCCGACCATCACGCCAGCACCGATATTCAGCGACAGCGGCGTCGAGGAATAGCGCATCAACAGCAGGCCGCCGGCATAGAGCAGCGCGCCGACGCACATCACCCGAAACAGGCCGAAGCGATCGGCGACCGCCCCGGCGAAGGGCTGGCCCAGTCCCCACAACAGATTCTGCACGGCGATGGCGAGGCCGAACACGTCGCGGCCCCAGGCGAACTCGTGGCTCATCGGCTGCACGAAGAAGCCGAGCGCCGAACGCGGACCGAAGCCGAGCATGCCGATGGCACAGCCGCAGAGAATGATGATCGCCGGCGTGCGCCAGGAGGAACGGGAGGCCGGACCGAGCTCGCCCATTGATGTCGACATGGTGTGTTCCTTGTCCGTTGGTGGCGGTCCGGAATAGGCAGCCGCGAGCCAGCTCGTTTAATGCATTTGCATGAAAATCCCAAGTCAAAAGCGGTTGCATTCCACGAAGGGCTGTCGCGGGAGCATTGCATTTCAATGAGGCCTCGCCTGGCGCGATCTGACGGGAATGTGTGCGTCAGGGCCTAGCGGCCTAGACCCAAGCGTGCTATTTTTGATTTACTCAGATTGAGTATATCTAAGCTTGATGCAATCGCGCCCGGCCTCTCGGCCGGATTTCTCAGGCTCCATATATACTCATATTGAGCATAAATAGAGCACACGGGAGGCTTCGATGCCGATCACTGGAATTTACGGCCCCGACGATTTGACCAACCGGCCGCACGGCCAAGCCCTCAAGCAAGGCACCAGCGAGGTCATCACCTCACCCCGCGCCGTGCCGGTGCCGGGGCCCGCGCTGCCGATGCCTTCGCTGGAATGGACGGACGACGTCGAGCGCGCCACCGCGCCGCTCTATGAGCGCGTCAAGCACGTGATCCCGCCGATCGAGTGGCCGCTGATGGCGCCGACGATTCACGCGATCAACGAGCTGAAGCGGGAGCGAGGCGCGGTGATCCTCGCGCACAATTACCAGGCCCCGGAGATCTTCCACTGCGTCGCCGACATCGGCGGCGACTCGCTCCAGCTCGCGGTCGAGGCCACCAAGGTGAAGGCCGGCATCATCGTTCAGTGCGGCGTGCACTTCATGGCGGAGACCTCGAAGCTGCTCAATCCGGAGAAGACGGTGCTGATCCCGGATTCGCGCGCCGGCTGCTCACTCGCCGCCAGCATCACCGGCGCCGACGTGCGGCTGCTCCGCGAAAAATTTCCCGGCGTGCCCGTCGTCGCCTATGTCAACACGTCGGCGCAGGTGAAGGCCGAGGTCGACATCTGCTGCACCTCGTCGAATGCGGTGCAGGTGGTCGAGAGCCTGAATGCGCCGACCGTGATCTTCCTGCCCGACCGTTATCTCGCCACCTACGTCGCCTCGAAGACCGACGTCAAGATCATCGCCTGGAAGGGCGCCTGCGAGGTGCATGAGCGCTTCAAGGGCGAGGAGCTGCGCGCCTATCGCGAGGCCGATCCGTCGGTGCAGATCATCGCGCATCCCGAATGTCCGCCGGACGTGCTGGCGGAGGCCGACTTCACCGGCTCGACCGCGCACATGATCAACTGGGTGCGCAACAAGCGGCCGCGGCGGCTGGTGATGATCACGGAATGCTCGATGGCCGACAATGTCCGCGCCGAGCTGCCGGATGTGGAGATGCTGCGCCCCTGCAATCTCTGCCCGCACATGAAGCGCATCACGCTCGCGAACATTTTGCAGAGCCTGCTGACGCGCGGCGAGGAAGTCACGATCGATCCCGCGCTTGCGATGCGCGCACGGCGCTCGGTGGAGCGGATGATCAATCTGAAGAATTGAGCATCAAGCAGCAGCAACGGCGTCCCGGCGAAGGCCGGGACCCATAACCACAGGAAGGTGTGGTTGCGAAGAACGACGTTGAACAGCTTCGCGCAACAACTTCCGCCGCGGCGTATGGGTCCCGGCTTTCGCCGGGACGGCCATGAGGAGAGCATCATGACAAACACTATCAACGATCTCACCCGCTCGACCGACGACGTCGTCATCGTCGGCGGCGGCCTTGCCGGACTCTTCTGCGCGCTGAAACTCGCGCCGCGGCCGGTGACGCTGATCTCGGCGGCGCCGCTCGGACAGGGCGCCTCGTCCGCATGGGCGCAAGGCGGCATCGCCGCAGCAGTGGCCGAAGGCGACACGCCGGAAGCACACGCCGCTGACACGATCGCGGTCGGCGGCGGCCTCGTCGACGAGGCGGTCGCGCTCGGCATTGCGCGCGAGGCGGCGCCGCGCATCCATGATCTGCTCGCCTATGGCGTGCCGTTCGACCGCGACCTCGAAGGCAAGCTCGCCGTGGGACGCGAAGCCGCACATTCGGCCCGACGCATCGTCCATGTGCGCGGCGATGGGGCGGGTGCCGCGATCATCGCGGCCTTGAGCGAGGCGGTACGCCGCACGCCGTCGATCCGCATCATCGAAGGCCTGGTCGCGGAATCGCTGCTGACCGAGAACGGCGCCGTCACCGGCCTGCAGCTGCGCGAAGCCGGCAACTACGCTGCACGGCCGGTCCTGCTCGCCTCGCGTGCGGTGGTGCTGGCGACCGGCGGCCTCGGCCATCTCTACGCCGTCACCACCAACCCAATGGAAGCCGGCGGCTCCGGCCTTGCGATCGCAGCCCGCGCCGGCGCTGTGATTGCCGATCCTGAATTCGTGCAGTTCCATCCCACCGCCATCATGGTCGGCCGCGATCCGGCCCCTCTCGCCACCGAAGCCTTGCGCGGTGAAGGCGCGACGCTGATCAACCGCCATGGCGAGCGCTTCATGCTCGCACGCCATCCGCTCGCCGAGCTTGCGCCGCGCGACATCGTGGCCCGCGGCGTGTTCGCCGAGATCGCCGCCGGGCGTGGCGCCTTCCTCGATGGACGGGACGCGCTCGGCGCGCGTTTCGCCGAGAAATTTCCAACGGTGCATGCGAGCTGCATCGCCGCCGGCATCGATCCCGCGAGGCAAGCCATTCCGATCGCGCCGGCCGCGCATTACCACATGGGCGGCATCGCCGTGGATGCGCGCGGCCGCAGCTCGATCGACGGGCTCTGGGCCGGCGGCGAAGTGTCGTCCACCGGCGCGCATGGCGCCAACCGCCTCGCCTCCAACTCGCTGCTGGAAGCCGTGGTCTACGCCGCGCGCATCGCCGACGACATCGCCAGCCGCACGGTGCCCTCGCCTGCCCGCCTTCCCGATGCAGTCGTGACGCCGCACGGCGGCGCGCCGGATGCAGCTGACGTAAAACGGCTGCGCGCGATGATGAGCACGCATGTCGGCGTGATCCGCGATGACGACGGGCTTGCGGAAGCCGTGCGCCACTTCGCCGTGCTCGAACGCGAGGCTGGAAACATCGTTGTCCGCAACATGGCGATGTCAGCCCTGCTCGTTGCCGCCTCGGCTTGGACGCGGCGAGAGAGCCGCGGCGCACATTTCCGCTCCGATCATCCGGCCGATAACGCCGCGCTGGCGCAGAGAACGATGACCACGCTCGCCGCAGCGCGCGAGGTCGCGGAGAGCCTGAGCGAGCGTCCGCTTCCGCGCATTGCGCAACCCATGATCGCCTGACGGAGTTCCCCAATGATCACCTCGACCTCACTGCTCTATCCCGATGCCTTCCTCTCGCCGCTCGCGATCGAGGAGGCGGTCAATCGCGCCCTCGACGAAGACCTCGGCCGCGCCGGCGACATCACCTCGCTGGCCACGATTCCGGAGGCAACCAGGGCGCAGGCCATCCTGGTCGCGCGCCAGTCCGGCGTGATCGCCGGCCTGCCGCTGGCGCTGGCGACGCTGCAAAAGCTCTCGGCCGACATCGAGGTGCGCGCGCATGTCCGCGATGCCGCACGCGTTGCCCGCGGACAGCAGGTGTTGACGATCTCGGGTCCGGCGCGCGCCATTCTCACCGCGGAGCGAACCGCGCTGAACTTCGTCGGCCGGCTGTCGGGCGTCGCGACGCTTACAGCGGACTATGTCGCGCGCACCGAAGGCACGAAGATGCGGATCTGCTGCACGCGAAAAACCACGCCGGGATTGCGCGCGCTGGAGAAATACGCGGTGCGCTGCGGCGGCGGCTTCAACCACCGCTTCGGCCTCGACGATGCGATCCTCATCAAGGACAATCACATCGCGGTCGCCGGCGGCATCCGTCCCGTACTGGAGCGCGCCCGCGCCCATGCCGGCCATCTGGTCAAGATCGAGATCGAGGTGGATACGCTGATCCAGCTGCGCGAGGTGCTCGAAACCGGAATGGCTGACGCCGTGCTGCTCGACAATATGGACCTTGCGACCCTGCGCGAGGCCGTGCGGATCAATGAGGGCCGCCTCGAACTGGAGGCGTCAGGCGGCGTCACGCTGGACTCGATTGGGGCCATCGCGGCGTCAGGCGTCGACTATGCGTCCTCCGGCGCCCTGACGCATTCGGCGCCGAACTTCGACTGTGCGCTGGATATCGAGGCGTGATGAGGTCTTCTCCCTCTCCCCGCAAGCGGGGAGAGGTGAAGGACAACTACCGCCGCTCCGTGTTGCCCATCTCGGCAGAACTCTTCGCTTCCTGCGCGAGCTCGGCGGAGAGCGCGGCGGTCTGGGCCGGGGTGCCCCAGCTTGGTTCCTCGCTGCCGTCGCCCCAGTTGCGCGGCCGATAGAAGGTGTGCACGCCGGTCTTGTACATCTTCTTCATCTCGGCGACCCAGGACGGGCGCACCCAATAGGCGTGGTAGTGCGTCGACTTGCCGACCTCGGGCAGCCAGATCTGGCCATCCAGCATCGCCTTCGAGATCTTCTTCGCGCGCTCCCACATCTCGGGCTCGCGGATCACGTCGGGATTGTTGTCGCAGGCAAAGGTGAACTGGCAGGCGAAATGGCGGTGCTTGTTCTGATAGACCGCCCCGCACACCGTGTCGGGATATTTGCCGGAGAACACGCGGTTCATCACCACCTGCGCCACCGCGATCTGGCCGCGCACGGCCTCGCCGCGGGATTCGAAATAGACGGCTTCGGCGAGGCACTTCTCCGACTTCGCGCGCGACTTGTCGTCGAGCGCGAGCCGCTCCGCCGGCGACCTGGCGCGCTGGTTGTCGGCGTTGACCTCGCCCTTCGGCGCGACGCTCTCGCCGCTTTCGGTGTCCTTGGCGATCTCCGCCGTCGGCGGGGTCAGCGAGGCCGTGACCTTCATGTCGGGATCGGGCATCACGATCAGCGGCTCGGCGCCGGGCTGCCAGCTCTCGATGCTCTCGAGATTGCCGCCGAGCGAGGAACTGCCGAAGAACAGGCTCGAAGTCTTGACGCTGAAGGGCTCGCGCACGGGCGTCGTCGGCGCAGTGGCCCGCTTCAGCGCTTCCAGCGGCTGCACTGCGAATGAGCGCGCAACGTCGCTGGCCTGAGGCGGATTGGAATATTGCGGCAATGGCGGCGCGCGCAGCGCTTCCGCAAGCTCGGGGTCGAGCGCGGCCGCGGACTCAGGCGACATTGCTTGCGGCAATGCGGCGGTCTTGGCGCCGAACACCGAGCTGTTCGACGTCGCGGGATCTTCCGGCGCGGGCGTCGCGGCAGGCGCGGTCTCGGGAGCCGGCGCGGGTGTCGCGGTCGCGAGGCGATCACCCTTCAGCGAGCGATCGACCTTGGGAAAATCTGCAGCCTGGTAGCGCGGCGGCGCCTGCAGCGCCGGATTGCGGCTGATCGCGCCGGTGACGTCGCGGCCATCGATGCTTGCGAGGCGAACCATCGCGCTCTGCGGAACCGAGGTGCCGATGGGGCGGGAGAAACTGTAGGTGGCGAGCTGGATCGAGGACGCCGCAGAGAACACCTGCTTCTGCCAGCGCTCGGCGACGCCGGGCTGACGCGCCAGCAGGGAGGCAATGTCCTGATAGCCGGTCTCTCTCGGCATCAATGCGAAGATGCAGAGACCGATGCCGAAGGACGCGAACCGCGCGCCCTTCGGATGCTTACGCAACACTGACATCGATACGCTCACGCTACGCTTACGCTCGTCCGATCGAACTCAGTACATCCGTGCAATTCGATCTTTATCGTAAGTATCCAATTTAGGTTGCCGGGGCGTTAATCGGCGTTGCACGCGCGGCACACTCAAGCGATTGCAGGTGTTTTCACGGGGCGATGCTGCGCATTGGTAAATGCCGCCTGACGTGAGGCGGTAAACAATGGGTCAACGCGAATGGTGAAGGAACTCTTGCCGGCGCGTATCATTACGGGACGGGTGTGAAGTTCCCGGTGTTGCAACAAACTCGTCATTGCGAGCGCAGCGAAGCAATCCAGAGTCTTGCAGCGGAGGGATTCTGGATTGCTTCGCTGCGCTCGCAATGACGGCGTGGAGAGAGCATCGCACAAAATGAAAAGAGGCGGGGCCAAAGCCCCGCCTCTCTCAACTCAATCCTGCGCTTCGCCTTACGCCTGGCTCGCAATCTCCTTGCCGAGCGCGGCCTGCGCCGCCGCAAGGCGTGCGATCGGCACGCGGTAGGGCGAGCAGGAGACGTAGTCGAGGCCGATATTGTGGCAGAAGGCGACGGAGGCGGGATCGCCGCCGTGCTCGCCGCAGATGCCGACCTTGAGCTTCGCACGCGTCTTGCGGCCGCGCGCGACGCCGATCTTGACCAGCTCGCCGACGCCTTCCTGATCCAGCGCGACGAAGGGATCGACAGTAAGGATACCCTTCGTCACGTAGGGACCGAGGAAGCTCGCCGCGTCGTCGCGGCTGATGCCGTAGGTGGTCTGCGTGAGGTCGTTGGTGCCGAAGGAGAAGAACTCGGCGCTCTCCGCAATCTCGGCCGCGAGCAGGCACGCGCGCGGCAGCTCGATCATGGTGCCGACCTGATAGGCGATCTTGGTGTTGGTCTCGCGCATCACCGCCTTCGCGGTGGAATCGATGCGCGCCTTGACGAGGTCGAGCTCCATCTTGGTCGCGATCAGCGGCACCATCACCTCGAGGCCGACGGCCTTGCCGGTGCGCTTCTCGGCCTCGACCGCCGCCTCGAAGATCGCGCGCGCCTGCATCTCGGCGATCTCCGGATAGGCGATCGCAATGCGGCAGCCGCGGAAGCCGAGCATCGGATTGAACTCCGAGAGCTCTCGCGCACGGTCGGCCAGGCGCCGCGGGTCGGTGTGCATGGCGCGCGCCACCTCCTCGACCTCGGCATGCGTGTGCGGCAGGAACTCGTGCAGCGGCGGGTCGAGCAGCCGGATCGTGACGGGCAGGCCCTTCATGATCTCGAACAGCTCGACGAAGTCGGCGCGCTGCATCGGCAGCAGCTTTGCGAGCGCGGCACGACGCGACTGCTCGTCCTCGGAGAGGATCATCTCGCGCACCGTGCGGATGCGCGTCTCCTCGAAGAACATGTGCTCGGTGCGGCACAGGCCGATGCCTTCGGCGCCGAACTTGATCGCGGTGCGCGCGTCATCGGGCGTATCGCCGTTGACGCGGACGCCGATCTTGCGGACCTGATCGGCCCAGTTCATCAGCGTGCCGAACTCGCCGGACAGCTCCGGCTCGATCATCGGCATGCGGCCGGCAAGCACCTGGCCGAGCGAGCCGTCGATGGTGATGACGTCGCCGGTCTTGAAGGTGCGCGAGCCGATGCTCATGGTGCCGCGGCCGTAATCGACGCGGATGGTGCCGCAGCCGGAGACGCAGGGCTTGCCCATGCCGCGCGCGACCACCGCGGCATGCGAGGTCATACCGCCGCGGGTGGTGAGGATGCCTTCGGCCGCGTGCATGCCGTGGATGTCTTCCGGGCTGGTCTCGATGCGGACCAGAATGACCTTGCGCCCGTCGCCCTGAAGCTTGGCCGCCTCGTCCGAGGAGAACACGATCTCGCCGGAGGCCGCACCCGGCGATGCCGGCAGGCCCGTGGCGATCACGTCGCGCTTGGCGTTGGGATCGATGGTCGGATGCAAGAGCTGATCGAGCGAGGCCGGATCGATCCGCGTCACCGCTTCCTTCTTGGAGATCAGGCCTTCATTGGCGAGCTCGACCGCGATGCGCAGCGCCGCCTTCGCGGTGCGCTTGCCGCCGCGGGTCTGCAGCATCCAGAGCTTGCCCTGCTCGACCGTGAACTCCATGTCCTGCATGTCGCGGTAGTGCTTCTCGAGCAGCGTGTAGATCCGCGTCAGCTCCTTGAAGGCCTCCGGCATCGCCGATTCCATCGACGCCTTGTCGGAGCCCGACTCCTTCCGCGCCTCCTCGGTGATGTCCTGCGGCGTGCGGATGCCCGCCACCACGTCCTCGCCCTGCGCGTTGATCAGGAACTCGCCGTAGAGCTTGCTCTCGCCGGTCGAAGGGTTGCGGGTGAAGGCAACGCCGGTCGCCGAGGTCTCGCCCATGTTGCCGAACACCATGGCCTGCACGTTGACCGCGGTGCCCCACGACTCAGGGATATCGTGCAGCTTGCGATAGGTCACCGCGCGCGCGTTCATCCAGGAGGAAAACACCGCGCCGATCGCGCCCCAGAGCTGGTCGTGCGGATCCTGCGGGAAGTCCTTGCCCGTCTCGCGTGCGACCGCGTCCTTGTACTTGCCGACCAGCTCGACCCAGTCGTCGGCGGAGAGGTCGGTGTCGAGCGTGTAGCCCTGGCTGTCCTTGAAGGTGTCGAGGATTTCCTCGAAGTGATGATGCTCGAAGCCGAGCACCACGTCGGAATACATGGTGATGAAGCGGCGATAGCTGTCATAGGCGAAGCGGCGGTCTCCCGACAGCTCCGACAGCGCTTCCACGGTCTGGTCGTTCAGGCCGAGATTGAGCACGGTGTCCATCATGCCCGGCATCGAGGCACGCGCGCCGGAGCGCACCGAGACGAGCAGCGGGTTCTTGGTGTCGCCGAACACCTTGCCGGTCAACTTGCCGACATGGTCGAGCGCCTTCTCAACCTGTGCCTGCAGCTCCTTCGGATAGGACTTGTCGTGCGCGTAGAAGTAGGTGCAGACCGAGGTCGGGATGGTGAAACCGGGAGGCACCGGCAGGCCGAGATTGGCCATCTCGGCGAGATTGGCGCCCTTGCCGCCGAGCAGGTCGCGCATCTCGGTCCGGCCCTCGGCCTTGCCGTCACCAAATGTGTACACCCATTTGCCGGCCTTGGGCGCAGCTGGCGCCGCCTTGGCTGGCGCGGCCTTCTTCGGTGCGGCCTTGGCGGCAACCTTCGGCGCAGCCGGCTTGGTTGCGGCCTTCGCGGCCGGCTTCGCCACCGGTTTGGCCACCGGCTTCGGGGCGCTCTTCAAGGCGCTCTTGGGAAGCGCCTTGCGGGCCGCCGGCACGGCTTTCGCCTTGGCGGAGGACTTTGATTTCGCTGGTATTTTCTTAGGCTTCGAGGCGGCTTTGGCCATAGCTTGCACACAACCTGCGAGAGGAAAGGGAAATCGCGGGCCTTACACCACTTTGGAAGGGCCCGCGCAAGTCGAACAGTTCCGGAAAATGAACCCCTAGAGATGGAGCCACTTCAGGAGCCCGAGCCCGATCGCACCGTTGATGATGAGAAAGATCGCGACGATCAGGTTGAGCAGCCGCGGCATGATCAGGATAAGCACGCCCGCAATCAACGACAGGATCGGCGAAATGTGGGCGACGGTGATGTGCATGAATTATCTTTCTGTGGAGGTGGGGGCGAATCGCGGGCGGATCATAGCGGTCCCGGTTCCGCGAGTAGAGACGCGCACGCGCGATGCGAGTTCCCCCTTTCGCGAAAACTGCCCGAAATTGCCGCGTATGGGGCGTGCATTTTCCGGAACATTGCCAAGACGCATGCATTGGCCACCGGTCGCGCCACTGGCGCTTCCGAAAAATCACGTCGAAGGAGTTGCCTATGCGGAACAGGATTCTCGCCCTTGCAGCGCTCGCTGCCGCGATCGGCTCGCCCCTGGCGGCGCAGGCGCAAAGCACGGTCGGGCGCGCACCCGTCGTGGTCGACAGCGGCCCGACAATCGCAGTCGAACAACGCCCGGCCTTCCGCGACTATGTCATCGAACAACGTGTGCCGGCCTTCCGTGTCCCGGATCGCGTGGTGGTCGGCGCCACCTTACCCGAAAGCGGTGTCACCTATTATGACGTGCCGCAACGTTTCGGCGCCACCACCTATCGCTACACCGTCGTGAACGGCGAGACCGTGCTGGTCGAGCCGCGCTCGCGCCGCATCGTCGAGGTGCTGGACTAGATCGTTGTCCGGACGCGTTTTCGTCACGCGAACCGGTACCCACTCCGCTTAAGAACGCCGCTGATCGACTCGATGTCCGGCGCGCCACTTCAATCAGGCTGGCGCGTGCAGTGTTAAATCGGACATCAGGCCCTGCCCGGTCTCCCCCCGCCGGGCGGGGCTTTTTTCTCTCGTGTCCCGGGCAAGCGAAGCGCGACCCGGGACCCAGAAGCTCCGAACACGCATCCAGCATGGGCCCCGGCTCTGCAGCGCACCGCCAAACCGGACGATGCTTCGCATCGCCGGGACAGCGCTGCGCCGCGTCCGGGGCACGAGAACATCAATCCTGGATCTTCGAGAAATCCGCCACCGCACGCGTGGCGCTGCGGATCTCGTTCAGCAGCTTCAGACGGTTCTCGCGCACCTTCGCATCGTCGTCGTTGACGCGGACCTTGTCGAAGAAAGCATCGACCGGCGGACGCAGCTTTGCCATCGCGCTCATGGCGGCGGCAAAGTCCTCCTTGGCGACGGCGGCGCTGGCTTCCGCCTTCACCTCGCCGATCGCCTTCGCCAGCGCCTTCTCCTCAGCGAGGCTGTAGAGCGCGGCATCGGGCGCGCCGTCGAACGTGCGCTTGTCCTTCTTCTCCTCGATCGAGAGGATATTGCTCGCGCGCTTGGTGCCGGCGAGCAGGTTCTTGCCATCGTCGCTGTCGAGGAATTTTCCGAGCGCCTCGACGCGGCGGACGATCATCAAGAGGTCGTCCTGGCCACCGAGCGCGAACACGGCGTCGACGAGATCGTGACGCGCGCCCTGCTCGCGAAGCTGGACTTTCAGGCGGTCGGCGAAGAAGGCGAGCAGATCGCTCGGAAGCTTCTGCGCATCGGCAGGCTTCACCGACAAGCCGGCGAGCGCTGACGCCGCCACCTTCATCAGCGACAGTCGCAATGCGTTTTCGGCGATCAACCTGATCACACCCAGCGCGGCACGGCGCAGCGCATACGGGTCCTTCGAGCCCGTCGGCTTTTCGTCGATCGCCCAGAAGCCGACAAGCGTATCGATCTTGTCCGCAAGCGCCACCGCAACGCTGACCGGATCGGTCGGCACGTAATCGGCGGGGCCTTGCGGCTTGTAGTGCTCCTCGCAGGCGGCGGCGACGGACGCGTCCTCGCCCTGGGCCAGTGCGTAGTACTTGCCCATCAGGCCCTGCACCTCGGGGAATTCGCCGACGACTTCGGTCAGCAAATCCGCCTTCGCCAGATGCGCGGCGCGCGTTGCCTTCGCGACATCGGCGCCGACCAGCGGCGCGATCTCTGCGGCGAGCCGCTCGATGCGCGTGATGCGCGCGGCCTGGGTACCGAGCTTCTCGTGGAACACGATCTGCTCGAACTTCGGCAGCCGATCCTCGAGCTTGGTCTTCAGATCGGTCTCATAGAAGAACTTCGCATCCGACAGGCGGGGACGGATCACGCGCTCGTTGCCCGATACGATGACCTTGCCGCCGTCGGTCGCCTCGATATTGGCGGTGAGGACGAACTTGTTGGTCAGCTTGCCGGTCTTGGGATCCTTGACGACGAAGCACTTCTGGTTGTTGCGGATGGTCGCGCGGATCACCTCGTCCGGGATCGCAAGATACTCTTCCTCGAACGATCCCATCATGACGACGGGCCATTCGACGAGGCCGGAGACCTCGTCGAGCAGCACCTGATCCTCGACCAGCTCAAAGCCTTGCGCGAAGGTCAGCTCCTTGGCGTCGGCAAAGATGATGTCCTTGCGCGCCTGCGGATCGAGGATGACTTTTGCCGCCTTCAGCTTCGCCTCGTAGTCCTCGAAGCGACGCACGCTGATCGCGCTAGGTGCCATGAAGCGATGGCCGTAAGTGGTCTGGCCGGTCTCGATGCCGTCGACCTCGAACTTCACGATATCAGGCTCTTCCGTCTCGGGCCCGAAGGTCGCGGTGATCGCATGCAGTGGACGCACCCAGCTCAGCGACCCGGGCTTGCCCGAGCGCGCGCCCCAGCGCATCGATTTCGGCCAGGGGAAGGTACGGATGATGACGGGCAGGATTTCCGCCAGCACGTCGATCGCGTCGCGGCCGGGCTTCTCGATCAATCCGATGTAGAAATCACCCTTGGGGTCGCGCTGGATCTTGGCCTCGTCCAGCGATTTCAGACCTGTCGCTTTCAAAAAACCCTGCACGGCCGCATCGGGTGCGCCGACTTTCGGCCCGCGGCGTTCGGTCTTGAGATCAGGCTGGCGCGCAGGAATGCCGTGCACGGTGAGCGCAAGGCGGCGCGGCGTCGCAAAGGCTTTCGCGCCTTCATAGACGAGACCTTCGGCAACGAGCTTGTCGGTGACCATGCGGCGCAAATCGTCGGCCGCCTTGGCCTGCATGCGCGCGGGGATTTCTTCCGAGAACAGTTCAAGCAAAAGATCGGGCATCAGGCCGCTCCACCGGCTTCGGTGTGCAACCAGGCATCGCCGCAGGCTTTGGCCAGTTCACGCACGCGCAAAATATAACTCTGCCGCTCGGTCACGGAGATCACGCCGCGGGCATCGAGCAGGTTGAAGACATGGCTCGCCTTGATGCACTGGTCATAGGCCGGCAGCGCCATCAGGTGCGCCTCGCGCTTGCCGGACTCCGAGTTTTCTTGCCAGCCTGCTTCGAGGTATTTTCTGCACGCCGTTTCCGCCATCTTGAACTGCTCGAACAGCATCGCGGTGTCGGCGACTTCGAAATTGTGCTTCGAATATTCGCGCTCGGCCTGCAGGAAGACGTCGCCATAGGTGACCTTGGCGTCGCCCTCGCGGCCGTTGAAGTTGAGGTCGTAGACGCGGTCGACGCCCTGCACATACATCGCGAGGCGCTCGAGCCCGTAGGTGAGTTCGCCCGCGACCGGCGCGCATTCAAAGCCGGCGACCTGCTGGAAATAGGTGAACTGGCTCACCTCCATGCCGTCGCACCAGCACTCCCAGCCGAGACCCCAGGCGCCCAGCGTCGGGCTCTCCCAATCGTCCTCGACGAAGCGGATGTCGTGCACGGCGGAATCGATGCCAATCGCCGCGAGCGACTTCAGGTACAGCTCCTGAAGGTTCGGCGGCGACGGCTTCATGATCACCTGGAACTGGTAGTAGTGCTGCATCCGGTTCGGATTCTCGCCGTAGCGGCCGTCCTTGGGCCGGCGCGAGGGCTGCACATAGGCCGCGTTCCAGGGCTTTGGCCCGAGCGCGCGCAGCGTGGTCGCCGGATGGAAGGTCCCCGCGCCCATCTCCATGTCGTAGGGCTGCAGGATCACGCAGCCCTGCTCGGCCCAGAACCGCTGGAGCGCGAGGATGAAGCCCTGGAACGAGCGTTCCGGGCGCATATGGGCGGGCAATGAGGCGTCCATCGTCAGATCAGGCTCTCGCGGGGGGTTTTGAATCGCGCGGGACCGTATCGACGGCGGGGATGGGAATCAAGGCAAAGGGGGTGGATTCGGGCCGATCAGCCCCTCATCCCGGGTGGTGCCGCAGGGTGGGCAAAGCGAAGCGTGCCCACGTCTATGTCTCCGCCGGGGAGGATGGTGGGCACGGCACAATAGTGCCTTTGCCCACCCTACGGCAGCGGTTTATGGCGCGGCTAACCCGGCCGATAAGCTCCGGTCACGGGGTCGCGCTTCAATGTCGGGATTTCCCCCATGTGCGCGGCCTCGGCGACGCGCGACAGGCGCATCTCCTCCAGTTCCTGGTTGATCCGGAGTGCGGTCTTGTAGGCCCAGCGGACCACGGCAAGCCCGCCCAGGACGCCCGCGAAAGCGACGAACGGCGGCATCTGTCGATCCTTGTCTAGTGCTCAGCCCCCACATGCATTGTCGCGCAGTCGGGGCCGCGCCGCAATCGGCAGACCCCGGGCCAAATGGCGCGGGGACTACCGACCGCTAAAACCCGAATTTCGCCCAAATCGCCCGCGTCTCGACCGCCGAGATCAGCTCATCCGGCAGCCCGGCCATTGATTCCAGGGCCGAAAGCTGGCCCGCGCCGGGCGATTTCCGCCCCAGAAGGCCCGACAAAAGCCCTGTCGGCTGCGCGATCACGGGGGTGAGAACCTTCTCGCCGTAGCGGGCACGAAGAGTTGAGCGGAGATCGCCGATGCCGTCGGCGAGCCCCAGCGCGATCGAGCTCTCGCCGGCCCAGTACTCACCCGTGAACAGGGTGTCGTCCGTCCCCTTCAGCCGCACGCCGCGGCTCTCCTTCACCAGCGAAATGAAGATCTGGTGGATCTCGCGCTGGATCGCCTTGAGCTTGGCGACGTCGTCGGGGTTCTCAGGGAGGAACGGATCGAGCATCGCCTTGTGCGCGCCGGCGGTATAGAGGCGCCGCTCGACGCCGAGCCGCTTGATCGCGTCCTGGAAACCGAAGCTGCCGCCGACCACGCCGATCGAGCCGAGGATCGAGGACGGATCGCAGAAGATCTCGTCGCCCGCGCAGGCGATCATGTAGCCGCCCGAGGCCGCGACGTCCTCGACGAACACCAGCACCGGCAGCTTCTTCTCCGCCGCGAGCTGCTTGATGCGCAAGAATATCTGGCGCGACTGCACCGGCGAGCCGCCGGGCGAGTTGATCACCAGCGCCACCGCCTTGGCGTTCCGATACGAAAACGCCCGCTCCAGTATCCGCGCGACGCCCGCGAGCGTCATGCCCGGACGCAGCGGCGTCACCGCGCCGATCACACCCGACAGCCGCACCACCGGCACGACTGCCGTGCCGGGGCGAAAGCGCGCCGGCAGATATTGCATGAGCTTGTCGGCCAGGCCGGAACTCCCACGATCACTCAATTGTTCGGCCATGCCCTTACCTCTGATTAACCATTTCTTATCACGCGAGTGTCATTGAAAGTGCCTGGAACGTGTTTTGCAGAATCCCGGTTGGGAAGCTGCAATAGGCAGCGGAGGAAACGCCATGAAGATCTATCTGCTGCTGCTGCTGATCGGTGCGCTTTTCACGGCGATTCGCTTCACGTCTTCGTCCGAACAGCAGACGGAATCGCTTCCGCAGTAAGCCGTCACGGCTCCACCAGCGGCAACGCCGCCCTCCCCTCCAGAATATCCCTCACCTGTTTTTTAGGCACGTTTGACTCTTCGTTAAGCATCAGGCCCGGCAGCAATCGCGTCGGAGCGCGACCGCCTTTCACTGCGCGCACCAGCACGCGGATCGCGGGCTTTCCCGCTTCGCCATGAACCGGCAGGACCACAAGGCTGCCGAAGCCGCGTGACAGCGCTGCCATAACGTCGGCGATTCCATCCGCCCGCCAGATCAGAGTCAGCACGCCGTTCGATCTGAGAATACGCCGCGCTGCATGCACCCACGCATGCAGCGTCTCCTCGGTCGCAACATGTGCGGTGTGACGCGCCTGATCCGGCGAGCCGCGATGCCGCGCGGGATCGTTGAAGGGGGGATTCGTCAACACCACGTCGACGCTGTCGGGCACAAGCCCATGTGCCGCGAACGCCTGCGCGTCGGCCGTGACGTCGAGCACGATCGCCTCGGCAGCAATCGCATTCGCCGCGGCATTGGCGCGCGCGAGCCCCGCCAGTTCCGGATCGATCTCGACCATGCTGAGCCTGATCCCCGCGACCCGGCGGGCAAGCGCCAGTCCCGCCGCGCCGATGCCGGCGCCAAGGTCGACCACGCGGTCACCGGCCTGGGCCTCCGTTGCCGCGGCCAGCAGGATGGCGTCATGTCCGGCGCGATGGCCGGACCGCTTCTGCTTCAGGAGCAACTGGCCACCGAGAAAGGCGTCCTCGGTGATATCGGCTGCGGCCTCAATCATCGCCGCGCAGTTCGTGGCTGAGGCCAGCGTCGGTCAGGAGCTGCCGGGCCTCGAGGGCGTCGTCCTCATGGACCAGGATCCGCCGTGGCAGGATGCCGAGCGAGCCCTCGATGATGCTCATGTTCTGGTCCAGCACCAAATGGTGGATATTGGCGCCGTCGAGCAGCGCGCCGATCGCCGACACCAGCACCATATCGTTGGTCCGAACCAGTTCACGCAAAACGCAGGTCTCCTGCCTGAAAGGGGCGAAAGCGGCAAATGTCAATGGTTCCGCGGGCCTTGCCGCATCCGCCGCCAGTTTCTATTGTATTTCCATCAGAATAGCCCCTCCGGGGCAAATATTGGAGACCGGCGTGGCCGTCATCGTACCTTTCGAAACTCCCGGCGCGTCGATCGAAGAGCTGGTTGCCCTTGTCGCCCCTGATATGGAGCGCGTCAACGCCACGATCCTGTCGCGGACCGGGTCGGACGTGACCATGATCCCGGAGGTGGCCAACCATCTGATCTCCTCCGGCGGGAAGCGCCTGCGCCCCATGCTGACGCTCGCCATGGCCAATCTCGCCGGCTACACCGGCGACGGCCACATCAAGTTAGCTGCCTCCGTCGAGTTCATGCACACCGCCACGCTCCTGCACGACGACGTCGTCGACGAGAGCGAGATGCGCCGCGGCAAGCTCTCGGCACGCATGCTCTGGGGCAACGAGGCCAGCGTGCTGGTCGGCGACTTCCTGCTCGGCCAGGCCTTCCGCATGATGGTCGAGGTCGGCTCGCTACGCGCGCTCGACATCCTCTCCGCGGCCGCCGCCACCATCGCCGAGGGCGAGGTGATGCAGCTCGCCGCCGCCAAGAACACCGCGACCACCGAGGACGAATATCTCGCCGTGATCCGCGGCAAGACCGCCGAGCTGTTCGCGGCAGCCTGCGAGGTCGGCCCCGTGATCGCCAACCGCCCGAAGGCCGAGCAGACCGCCTGCCGCTCGGTCGGCATGAATCTCGGTATCGCCTTCCAGCTCGTCGACGACGTGCTCGACTATGGCGGCAAGAGCGCAAAGCTCGGCAAGAACACCGGCGACGATTTCCGCGAGGGCAAGATCACGCTGCCCGTCGTGCTCGCCTTCCGCCGCGGCAACGACACCGAGCGCGCCTTCTGGATCCGGGCGCTCGAGCGCGGCGAGATCGGTGACAGCGATCTCGATCACGCCATCGGGCTCATGAACAAGCACCGCGCGCTCGAGGACACGCTGAGCCGCGCCCAGCACTACGGCGCCATGGCGGTCGACGCGCTGGCCCTGTTCCCGCCCTCGCCGATGAAGAGCGCGCTGGAGCAGGTCGTGGCGTTCTGTTTGGCACGGTCGCATTAGGACGTTATCGGCACACTGCCCGCCACGCCCTTGCTGTCGTCCCGGCGCAGGCCGGGACCCATACCGCGTGATCCATCTGTAAGCGCGCCGGTGCCCGTACCGCGCGCCTACACCTCACTACCAATCTTCGTCAAACTTCTCCCTGTGGTTATGGGTCCCCTGAGTTCACAAACGAAGTGCACACTTCCTGGAGGAGGTGTTGCCATGGGGCGGAGTTACGAGCAGCTATCCCTTGACGATCGATGCGAGATTGCCCGCCTATCGGCCAATGGCAGCTCGGTCCGGCAAATCGCGGCAGCTCTGGATCGCGCGCCATCAACGATATCTCGGGAGCTGAAGCGTAATCGGGGCAAGCAGGTCGGCTACAAAGCTGGCTATGCCGAGCAACGGGCACGAGCGCGGCGCTGGACGGGCTCTCGCCTCGACCGGGAGCCCGGCCTGCGCCGTGCGGTGTTGGAGCGCCTCGGACAGGGCTGGTCGCCCGAGCAGGTCGCAGGCCGGCTCGCCCGCGACCATGGCCGCAAGGTGATCTCTTCCGAGACCATCTACCGCTTCATCTACGCCCAGCTCCGCCGCACCTCCGACTACAGCTGGCGCCGCTATCTGCCCCGCGGCAAGAGCAAGCGCGGCTGTCGCGGCAAGAAGGGCGGCAGCCCCGCAAGCTTCATCGAAGGCCGTGTTTCCCTGGCAGAACGGCCCATCGAGGCCGCCAGCCGCAAGGTC